>JBJMMB010000140.1:0-7563 GCA_045805005.1 Chloroflexia bacterium | reverse complement strand
CGTAACCTGGATGGACACCGTCAATGTAACGGTCACCGGCAACACCATCCAGAAGACGGGTGGCTCGCCCTCCACGTGGGACGCCGGGGCCGCCTCGACCCGCGCTCTGCAGAGTGGTGACGGCTACGTGCAGGCTACAGTCGACTCGCTCAGCGCATACCGTATGTTCGGCCTCAGCAACGGTGATTCAAGTGTGCTGCACGGGGACATCGACTTCGCGGCCTACCTGGCCGGCCCCACCCTCATGGTGTACGAGCGCGGTCTCAACAAAGGCACCTTCGGCGCCCTGGCGGTCGGCGACGTAGTGAAAGTGTCTATCGAGAGCGGAGTGGTCAAGTACTACAAGAACGGCGTGGTGTTCTACATAAGTTCAGCGCCTGCGAAGTATCCGCTGTTGCTGGATACGGCTATCAACAGCAGCGGCGGCCAGGTCTACAACGCCTTCATCTGTGGCGCAAACATCGCAAACTCCCCGCCCCGCCCGCATAAGTAAGGATTCCAAGAATCGTCAAACAACACACCAGGTCGCCGCGGCGACCTGGTCTGTTGTTTGACGATGGACGACCCATCCCCATAACTCATTGCCCGCTCGGGGGCTTCCTGTTATACTACACTGCTTAACCCCAGGAGGTATACCCGTGTCGAATTACTCGATTGACGTGCATATGTATATGGAAAGAGGCATGTACCAGCGGCTGGTGGACCGCGCCAAAGAGCTTGGCGTCCCTTTGAGCGCGGTCGTGCGAGATGCTGTGGTGCGGTACTTCGAGGACATCCCGGAGGTCCCGGATAGCGAGATAGCTACGGCTCTTGCCGAGGACCCTATCTGGCAGCTACCCCAACTTCACGAAACCTACGGCCCGCTCAGCGTGCCCGCTGGCCCGGGAGGCCAGGGATGACCCGCTCGATATTCGTCAACGCCACCGGCTGGCTCGCCCTCTACAACCCCAAGGACCCGAACCACGATCCCGTCGTCCAACTATGGGAAGACCTGCGCACCCAGCCGGTGCGCTTCGTCTCCACCGACTACGTCCTGGACGAGGTCTACACGGCCCTCAAGTTCTTCGGTTCCCTGCACTCAGCCCAGGCCTTCCACCAGTTGGTGGCTAACTCCGCCCTCATACGCCTATTCATGACCGACAGCGTCATCTTCGACCGTGCCTGGGAGGTCTTCGTCAACGACGAGCAGCCCAACTGGACCTTCACCGACTGCGTCAACTACTCGGTAATCCAATACCTGGGCCTCACCGAGGTCATCACCTTCGACCCCAACTTCACCGCCCCCGGGTTGACCATCCTGATGCGTAATGGATAAAGCGTAAAACGTAAAACGTAAAACGTAAGGGTGGTAGGCGTACCTGGTTGTGGTCATTAGTACCTGGTTAGCCAACATCCCTTACGTTTTACGCTTTACGCTTTACGTTTTACGTTTTACGAGTCGTCCGTTTTACCCATCTCCACTATCCGGTCCGGGTAGCTACTCAGAAACGCCCTGTCGTGGGAAACCACTATCACGGTGCCTTCGAAGGCTCGTAGGGCCGCCTCGAAGTGCTCGCGGCCGTCTATGTCCAGGTGGTTAAGGGGCTCATCGAGGAGCAACAGGTTAAAGCCGCTCGACACCAGCAGCGCAAGTTGCAGGCGGGTTCTCTCTCCGAGTGAGCACTCGCTTACTTTGCGAAACACCTCGTCCCCGCTGAAGAGGAAGAAGTGCAGAAAGTTGCGGGCGTCCGTCTCGTTCATAGGGTGCGCGTTCAGCAGCGTCTGGAGCAGCGTCCAATCGGGTTTGAGGGTCTCCTGCTCCTGTGAGAGCCTGCCGGGCCGCACGTTGGCTCCCAGGCGCACTCGGCCCACCGTAGGCTCCAGGGTGCCATCTATCAGCCGCAGCAGTGTGGTCTTGCCCGAGCCGTTCGGCCCCACCAGCGCCAGCCGCTCTCCGTATTGCACCTCCAGCGACACCCCGCTGAGCAGCCGCTCGGAGCCCGGGTAAGCGAAATCGACGTTTTCCACGCGCAGCACCGCCCGCCCGCTCTGAGGCGGAGGCCCGAAATCAAGCTTCAGCCACCAACTCGGGCGCGGCTTCTCCACTCTTTCATCTGCGTCCACAAAGCGCTCCAGCTTGCGTTCCCTCCCTTTCGCCACCTGCGCCTTCTTGCGGGCGTATTTGCGCACTCCTGGCTGCCGTGGCGTGGTTGACTTCTCTATCGCCAGCGCTTCGCCTTTTAGCCGGTGGATGTCCCGTTCCACCCTGGCTACGTACTCCTGCTGGCGCTGCCACGCCTCCATATGCTGCTCGCGCTCCCGCTCGCGGGCCGCGGCGAACGCGCTGTAGTTGCCTGTATAGCTCTTAATGGTGTGCTCTTCCGGGTCGAGATAGAGCACTCTCTCCACCGTCCGGTCCAGAAATACCCGGTCGTGCGACACCACGAGCGCGGCCCGCGTGTAGCTCTTGATGAAGCCCTCCAGCCACTCCAGGGCCTCGATGTCCAGGTGGTTGGTCGGCTCGTCGAGCAGCAACACGTCCGGCTCTCGCAGCAGCAGGAGCGCCAGACCCAACCGCGTCTTCTGCCCGCCACTGAGTGTCTTCGCGGGCGTAGCCGGATCTATCTCTCCGAGCCCGAGGCCCTGCAACACCGAGGCGGCCCTGTGCTCCCGCTCGTACCCGCCCAACGCCTCGAAGCGGGCCATCGCCTCGGTGTACGCCTCCATCGCCCCATCGATAGAGTGCTGAGTGCTGGGTGCGGGGGAGTGGTCAGTAGTTGTATGTGGAGACTGACCACTGGCCACTGGCCACTGACCACTGGATAGCGCTTCCGCCGCCCACTGGAGTTCCCGCTCGGCGCTCAGCACCTCGGGCTGCGCGATCTCTAAAGCCTGGCCGATAGTCAGCTCTTCGATGGCCACCAGCGCCTGCGGGAGGTAGCCAATAGTGGAGCCGCGGGGCGACAGCACCACCGTGCCTCTGTCGGGCTGTTCCTCCCCCGTGATGCAGCGCAGCAGCGTGGACTTGCCGGAGCCGTTCGGCCCCACCAGTCCTACGTGCTCTTTGTCGTTAACAATAAAACCGGCCCCGGCGAGCACCGTCGCCGTGCCGTAGGTCTTGTGGAGGTTCTGTACCTGAAGCAAGCAGCGTTACCCGCCTATATGCGACATCTCCACCTTCGGCGCTCTCGCCGTGTCGGAGGTGCGTATTTCTGAGTAGCGGTCCGCTCTTCTGCCCCAGACCTTTTGCACGAACTGAGAGATTTCCGCGTTGGTCTTGCCGTCGCGCAGGAGCGCCCGGAAGTCGTGGCCCCGGGTGCCAAACAGGCATGTATACAATAGGCCCTCGGAGGAGAGGCGAGCCCGCGTGCAATTCCCGCAGAAAGGCTGCGTCACCGACGCGATCACCCCGATCTCGCCGGTTCCATCCTTATACCTGTATCTCCGGGCAACCTCGCCCTGGTAGTTCGGGTTGGCCGGCTCCAGGGGCATCTCGGCGTCGATTATCCGCACGATCTCGGCTGCCCCCACCACGTCGTCCAGCCTCCAACCGTTGGTCGTGCCTACGTCCATATACTCGATAAACCGCACGATGTGCCCCGTGCCCTTGAAATGCCGGGCCATTTCTACCACCGACTGGTCGTTTACCCCTCGTTTCACAACCATATTGATCTTGATGGGCCGCAGGCCAACCGCGCTCGCCGCCTCGATCCCTTCCAGCACCCGCTCCACGGGGAAATCGACGTCGTTCATCGACTTGAACACGCCATCGTCAAGCGAGTCGAGGCTCACCGTGATACGCTTCAGGCCCGCGTCTTTCAGCGCCTGGGCTTTCCTGGCCAGCAGCGAGCCGTTGGTGGTCAGCGTCAGGTCGCTCAGGCCTTCCAGACCCGCTATCATAGCGATCAGCTTCTCCACATCTCGCCTCACCAACGGCTCGCCCCCGGTAATGCGTACCTTCTCGACGCCGTTCTCGATGAAAATCCCGGTCAGCCTGGCGATCTCCTCGAACGACAACAACTGGCTGGCGTGCAGAAATTGAAAATCACGCCCGAAGACCTCCTTGGGCATGCAATAAGTGCAGCGGAAATTGCACCGGTCGGTGACCGATATCCTCAAATCCCGGAGCGGCCGCTCGAACAGATCTTTCATCCGGCCCCCATACCCACCCACACCTCACCGTCCTCGAAGTATTCCTTCTTCCAAACGGGAACGGTGGCTTTGAGCATATCAAGCGCTTCGCTACAAGCCGCAAAGGCTTCCTGGCGGTGGGCCGCTGCAACAGCGATCACCACGCTCGTCTCGCCGATCTCCAGGTGGCCGGTCCGGTGTCGCATCGCGATGCCGTGCAGCCCCCACTTTTCCACCATTTCCAGGCCGATACGCCTCATCTCTGCCTCTGCCATCTCGGCGTACGCCTCATACTCGAGCGCGATCACCTTGCGGCCTCCGCTGTTATCGCGAACGGTCCCCACGAACGTGACAACTGCCCCATCCCCTTCAGTAAGCACGACACGTACCAGCGCGTCTGCTGACAGGGGCTCCCCCGTAACCTCGAAGATACGCGTGCTGGGGTTCTCCATTATGACCCGCTCCATGCCTAGCCTCCGCTAACCGGCGGGAGAAACGCCACCACGTCGCCTTCTCCGAGGGGCGCATCTCCAGGTGCGTACCGCCCATTCAGCGCAAACGCTGCGTTACCGCTCAGCGGGCGCAGCCGTGGGTGTGCCTCCACCAGATCAGCCCATAGCTTCCCGATCGTCGTATCAGGGGCTATCTCCACCACGCTCTGCGGCGCCCCCGTGGCCTCCCTGAACGACGCGAATAACTTGACCGTAACCTTCATCCAGCCCTCTCAAACGCAATATTCTCCTTGATTGTACCATAGCAAGCCAGCAAACAGCAGGAGGCTCTCCTACTGTCTGCTGGTATTGGCGTCTATTCCTTAAGGACCTGTAACGGCGAGGTAGACGATCTTGGAGATCTGCCCACGTGTGGCGTTATTGCCCGGCCGGAACTCCAGGCAGCCGGTGCCGCAGTCGTACCCGGAGATGATGCTGTGCGAGTAGGCCGTTTCTATGTAGCCGTAGAAGGCGTCCCCAAGGGGTACATCCCGGAAGGTCGGGGTGGCGGGAGGGGTTATCTCCCAACTCTCTGCCAGCACCACTATCTTCGTGAGTTGGGCACGGGTAACGTTGTTGCCCGGCCTGAACTCAAGACAGCCGCTGCCGCAGTAGTAGCCGGAGATGATACTGTGGTCATAGGCGGTCTCCACGTATTGGTAGAAGGTGTCGGTAGTGGGCACGTCTCGGAAGGTAGGCGTGGTTGGTGTGTAAATGGCCCAGCCCTCGGCAAGGACCACAATCTTGGATAACTGGCCCCTGGTGGTGTTGTTGCCTGGACGGAAGGTATTGTCACTGTACCCTGATATCGCCCTATGGCAGTAGAGGTAGGTCACGGGCTCGTAGAAGTAGTCATCGGCATGCACATCGGTAAAGGTGATCGCGCATGGGGTGGGTACGGCCGTGGGGGAGCCGCTCGGCTGCCGGGTGTTGGTGGGAGTGTTAGCTACCGAGGTATTGGTGGGAGTGCTTCCGATAGGGGTGTTGGAAGGAGTGTTGGTAGGCACATCCGTGGGAGTGTGGGTGGGGGAGCTGGTGGGAGTGGAGGTGGCGATGGGGGTGCCGCTGCCGACCACGTCCAGGAAGGCGGCGCTGATGGGACCCCAGCTCTGGAACCCTGAGTAATCATTTACCCCTCTGCCTCTGACGAAGAGGATATGACGGCCTGGAGCGAGGGACGAAGTATCTACATCAGCTTGCACCGCCTCCGTGGGGGAGTTGAATGAGCCATCCACGGCAGCCATAGGAATAGCAGTGCCCCCTGTCCAGGGTGGGGTGTCGATGTAGTACTCGGCTGCCGCCACGTTCTGGTTGTACTGGTTGCCGGTCCACGCGTAGTTGATCGTGGCCCCGAGGTTGGAGGTCGTGCCGCGGGTGACCGTCAGAGGGTTTGCTGCCACCGTATTGGCGTCCGGCCCTCGGGTAATGAGGTAAGGCTGCCGGGCTATCTTGGCATGGTAAACTAGCGCCCCCCTGTTCAGGTTCCAGAGCGACTCTATCTGCGAATAGGGCGGGTAGAAGTTAGCGCCGCTTATCTCCAGGCTGTAGCTGGGGATACCCAGTACCCCATAGCCCCAGTTCTTCTCGTCGCCATCTACAATGTACAGGCACTCGGTGTTCTGACATGCCTGGTAGCCGTTGCCCCCGGCGTTAGCCGCGCTCATATGAAGGCCGATATTCCTCATATCGGTCCGGTTCGGCGCGAATACGCTTGTCCAGCCCCACGGGTAGAGGTTCAGTGCCGCGTTGGAGTGCATATTTATCAACGTGCCGGTCGTCGTGATCGGCGCTGGGTCGTTGTCGCCTGGGCCTCGCTGATCTGGGATTAGCTCCATCACCTTGGCCATCATGGCCACCGTCTCCTCTTCGGTGCCCTCCGCCGGACCACGGAAGGTGTCGTCGCATGGGTCCGGGGATGATCCGCCGCAGCAGCCCCACTTGAAGGGGAAGTTGCGGTTGATGTCGGTGCCAAAGAGGTCATATGAACTGCAACCGTCGTCTTTGTCGGCGTTCCTGCGGTGCGCGGTAGGGCTGTTGCCCCCCGACTCTACCATGTGGTGGCCGTCCGGGTTGATCGTGGGCATCACCCAGATGTCCTGGTAGTCCACGAGCCATGTGGCGTCCGGGTTGACACCGTATCCATCGAGGAGCCAATCTATGTAGCGCATTGCGAGTTCGGGTGTGCCTATCTCCCGCGCGTGAATGCCGGCATCGTACCAGAAGACCGGTTTGGGTCCCGCAATATTGCGGTTGGTGATGTGCAGCGCCCAAAGGTCGAAGCCATTCCAGCTATTGGGTTGGGTGCATTGCCCCAGGTGCGTCTTGCACCACGAATCGCCTATGTCGATCTTCTCAGCGAGGTTAGGATAAGCCACCACTTTCTGGTCGAGGAACGTCTGCATCTCCTCGACCGTCTTGTAGCCGCCGTAGAAAGTGTCTCTCCATATGTTGGGGTCGTTGGCCTTCCTTGTCTCGTCAAGGTCGATCTCAACGCGCAGGCCTCGTGATAGCAAGTTGTTATAAGTGTTCCGGTCCATGAACGCCGTCAGGAAGCCGCCAGTCGTTCCAACTTCTTCGGCTCCTAATTCGGTCGCCAGACGGTCGCGCTCGGCCGTATCCCGGAAATAGACGCGAGTTACGAGCGTCTTAAAGACCTGCTCGCTGCCCGGGGTAGGCGGTGCCGACCTTGGAGCCTCCGCCCAGGTGGTCCCCTGGCCGCCCCCCGCGACCAGCGATACGCCCAGCACGGCGAACAATGCCACGCTCACAATACGTGTGGCTGCGCTCTGCGTTCTACCCATGTACGATACTCCCCCTTCCTTACTCTCCGTCGAGAAGGCCATCTTAGGGCCATCGCCGGGGCCCCGCAATTATACCATCTCCACCTCCACCAGGGTCTGAATACGTCTTGATCGCCCCAGGTGCGCAGGTGGCCCACAAATTAAAGTACCCAGGCATCGCG
>JBJMMB010000139.1:0-2738 GCA_045805005.1 Chloroflexia bacterium | reverse complement strand
TCCCGCCAGAACTCCTGCGGCATCAGCCTGTCGAACTCCTGCTTGGTCATGCCGAAGTCGGCGCGGGAGGGAATAGCCCCCCCCGTGCCCGGCTCCGGAAACCAGAGGCGCTGGATGTGGCGCTTGGCCAGGGTCATGGCCGCGTCGAAGCGGATCACCGGGAACTGCCGGGCCACGTGGAGGATGGTCTGGATGACCGCCTCGCGCACCTCGGGCATCAGGTAGTTGAGCTGGGCGGTGTCGTTCCACGGCATGCTCGTGCCGTCGTTGCCGTGGTAGATATAGCGCGTATCGCCAGTCTGGTGGTCGACGCGCTTGAACACCACCGCAGCGTCGGAGCGGTCGAAGTAGTGGTCCTCGATTTGGATGCCCACACGGTCGTCCGGGGAGAGGTTGGGGCCGTTGAAGCTGTACGAGGGGAAGGGGCTGTAAGGCGCTGAGAGAAACCAGTCGGGGTGCTCCATTACCCAGTATGAGTCGATGCCCATGTGGTTGGGCACCATATCGCTGGCGAGGCGTATCCCCCTGTCCCAGGCTCGCTGCCTCAGGTTGTTCACCGCCTCCTCGCCTCCCAGGTCGCCCGCGATCCGGTAGTCCAGCAGCGAGTAGGCCGAGGCCACCGCCTCGGGGTTGCCCATCATTTGCTTGATGTTCTTGGAGGCCTGGCTGCGCTCCCACAGGCCGATCAGCCACAGGCCGGTGAAGCCGAAGCGGCCCAGTCGGTCCAGTTCCTCGTCGGGCACCTGGTCGAGGCGATTGATCTCCCGCCCGTACTGCCGCGAAAGCTGGTCGAGCCACACATAGGCGTTCTTGGCCATCAGCACCAGCCGGGGCATCCAGTCGCGGTCCATCGTGTAGCGCTCCGGGTCGGCTTCGAGCCCGGTGAAAGTGTACACCTCCGCGGGGCCGGGCCCGCCGAATACCATCTTCTCCTCCTCCTGGATCAGATCCAGGCTGCCGAGGAGGCGGTAAAGGAGCTTGCTGAGAAAGCGACCCCAGTTCTGGCGGATGAACTCGAGCTGGGCGGTCAGCGAGTGGGGAGCGGCCAGGGCTGGGGCGCGCAGCACGTCAATCAGGTTCTGCCCGTCGGCCCCGAAGCCAGGTTGCGTGGCGAAGAAGGCGTGGAGGGCCGGAAATATCTGCGGATAGACTGGCCGCTTCTCCAGGCCCTGGTCGTCGAACAGCTCTATAAACGGAGAGAAGGCGGGGTTCACGTTGGCGAGCCACAGCATTAGCATCTCTTCGAGGGCCACCTCTCGGTTCGAAACGCCGCCCGTCTGCCCCCCCAGCCATTCGTCCAGGGTCTGCTCGCGCCGGTAGACGGTCAGCGCCGGGAACTCGTCCCCGAAGCGCACGATCACGTCATCGAGGGCCTCCTGGCCGAACTGCTCATCGAGCGCCGCCAGGGCCTCGCTCATGACGTTGGGGTTCATCTGCTGCCGGTAGTTTTCGACCATGAGGTGCAGGATCTCATCGATCAGACCCATAGCGTTGATCTGCCCCGCCCTGACCGCCTGCTCGGGGAAGTTGACCAGGTCGCGCTTGTCGTTCATCCGCTGCGCAAAGACGCGCGCGGCATGGAAATTGGCGAAGACCACGTTGCCGGTCAACTGGAAAAACGTCTGGTCGAACTGGTAGCGGTCGCGTGACAGGCGGGAGACGTGAAACTCAAAATGCCGTGTACCCGTCTTGCTTAGCATCATTGCCTCCTGATCCCTGTGTGGAATTTGCGGTAGAGGACCTCAGCGCGCATGTGCCCCATTATACAACCGAAAATGCGTAATGCGTAATACGTAATGGGTAATGGTGGTAGGCGTAGTTGGTTTGTAGACGACCGACTGCGTCCACCCACATCCCTTACGCATTACGTATTACGCATTACGCATGCTCGTGCCTGCCCGCCAGCCTGGGCAAGACCTCATTGCCAAGCAGGACGATAGGCTCTATCTCCTCAGCGTCGGGTATGTGAAAGGTTATGTATTGAGAGCCTACCTTCGCATATTCCTCGAGTTGCGCAAGGACCATCTCCGGTGTGCCGGCTATATCGCCGAAGTCTGGATATTTCTCCTTCTTGTCCCTCAACTCGGCCTCGTTACGCGCCAGGACTATACCAACGTTGTTGCACAGAGTAATCTCGGCAAAAGGGCGGCCAACCGCTTCACAATGCTTCCGCAACACGCCGAACTTGTGGGCCACGGTGGCTGGGTCACCCCCCACGTTGCAGTAATCGGCGTATTGGGCCACCAGCCTCAGGATAATCTTCTCGCCGCTGCCGCCGATCATGATTGGAGGGCGCGCCTTCTGGACGGGCATTGGGTCGTTATAGGCATTTTGGATGGCGTAATGCTTCCCGTTGAAGCTCGCGGGCCGCCGGGTCAACATGAGGTCCACTATCTGCACCGCCTCCTCCAGCATCTCAAGCCTCTCGCGTACTGGGGGGAACGGCCAGCCATAAGCCCTGAACTCCTGCTCGTGCCAGCCCGCCCCCAATCCCACGATGCTCCGGCCATGGCTGATCACGTCTAGGGTCGCGCACATCTTTGCCAGCAGCGCCGGGTTGCGGTAGGGCGCGCCCGCCACAAGCTGGCCGATCCTTATCCTGCTCGTGGCAGCGGCGATAGCCCCCAGCGTCACGAAGCATTCCATGATCGGCATCTCCTGCTCCGGGTGCTCCTCATCGGCAAACATGAAGTGGTCGGACTTGATTTATGTTTAGAGGGTGGTGTTGTGTAATTGTG
>JBJMMB010000138.1:0-2478 GCA_045805005.1 Chloroflexia bacterium | reverse complement strand
TAATAGCGCTGGCGGCGCTGGGCACCGTGGTGGGAGTGTTTCTGCGGGGCGGGCCACCGGCCAACCTCAGCCAGGGCCCGGGGGCCGCCACCCCGACCGCGCAGGTCGCGGCCCAGGTCGAGAACACGCCGCAGCCCGAGCGGACGGTCGTAGATATTCGCACACCGTCGCCGTACGTCGTGGTCAAACCGGAGGACGTACTTCCCAACCCGGCGGCATCTGAGACGGTACCCCTACCCGTGCCAACGGATGTCCCCACGAATACCAGCACCCCGCCTCCTCCCCCGGCGACGACCACGAGCGCCCCGGCTCAAGCTCAGGCTCAGACTCCGAAACCAACCGCGAAGCCCCCACTCACTAGAAAGGCCTCCGGGCCTTTAATGCTGCCAAACGGGGTGCGGTACGGAGACCACAAGCCCAAGCTTCCCGGCCGCATCGTGCGCATCGCCTCGCCGAACATAAAACTCGATACTCCCGTGTACGAGGTGTACGTGGTGAAAAACCAGTGGGAGGTGGCCGACTACGCGGCAGGGCACAACTATAACTCCAAGAACCCGGGAGAGGGGGGCAATATCGTGCTCGCGGGGCATAACAACTGGCGAGGTGAGGTGTTCCGCTACCTGGAATTCCTCAAGCCCGGCAACGAGATAGACGTGTGGACCCTCGAGGGCAAAGAGTACAAGTACCAGGTGCAGGACGTAAAGAAACTGAAAGAGGCGGGCGCATCCCTCTCGCAGCGCCTGAGCAACGGCAAGGTGATGGACGACACCCCGTACGAGCAACTCACCCTCATCACCTGCTGGCCATATACCACCTACACCCACAGGCTGATCGTGACGGCTTTACCGGTCAAGTAGGAGTTCCGGGAGGGCATCTTGCATGGGGCCCGACACAGGAGCCTCAAGGGTTTATGAGGCCCCGCCACAGGAAACCGAAGCAGGAGACGCAGGCACCCAGTGAGTTCGCCAACCTATACGGGAATCAAGCACGGGGCGAATGGCCAGCCCATAATATGGAACAAGAAACTATACCTGCGCATGCTTGCCTTTACCGGCGCGTTAACCGTGAGCCTCGCCGCGGTGACCCTGTTGCTGGGCTTCGGTGTCTCTTCCTTCTTCGATATCGTGGACCTTACCCGTATGCCTTTCGCGCTCCTCTCGGTAGGGCTGTTTGTCGCGTCACTGGTGCTGTTATTCTGGCTCTTGCCCCTTCCCGCCGTCCGAAATGTGCTGGAAACTCGCGTGGGCAATATGGCCGTGCTGGTTTTGGCCGTCATAGGCTGCGTCTGGGTCAATGGCTACTCTTCCGCCCTGCTGCGTCCGCAATCTTACACGTCTTTTGCCTCGTGGCCGTCGCTGGTGCGATTCGCTAAACACGAGGCCGGCAAGATAGACAAGGAAGCTGAGATCAAATCGATCGATGTGAACGTACCATCCTGGGGTATCACGTCTATCCGCCATACAGCCCCCGGACCGCGCCTTTCCTGGCCGAGTTTGACTTCGTAAGTCCTGATGGCCGGACCTTCAGTATAGGGGTGTTGGATAGCGACCCACCTCGACTGGAAAGCCTGAGCAACTCGCCCGACAGCCATTCCCCGGTACTAAAGGACCGGCTTACCGAATTGGCCCGCAGGCTCCTCTATGATAAGATAGGACCAAGAGAGATATATAGCCTGACCGAGCATCCACCATGGCGCCTGCTATAACGCCCGTCGCCGGCCCGACGCCAACCGGCAGCCCCTGAGGTCCTGGCTAGTGCTGTCCGCACCGGCCCCTGGAGGCAATATGTACGACATAAGCGTGCCGGTACGGCCGGGCATGGCAGTCTGGGCCGATGAGGTGCCGGTTGAGTTGGAGCCGCTTCTCACTGTTGCCGCCCATGGCGCTGCGGTGTCGCGGCTTTGCCTGGGGACGCACACAGGCACGCATATCGACCCACCCAGCCACTTCATTGAGGGCGGGGCGGCGGCCCACGAATTGCCCCTCGAGCTAATGATAGGCCCGTGCGCGCTGCGCCGCTTCGAGGAGCGGTTCGAGATCACCTCCGACCACCTGGAGAGGGCCGGCATACCCGAGGGCACCACCCGATTGCTCCTCGCCACCCCCTCGGCGGGCCTCTGGGACGTGCCTGGTTTCCACACGAATTACACAGGCCTGTCCGTGGATGGGGCCGAGTGGTGCCTCCGGCGAGGCATCCGGCTGGCCGGCATAGACTACCTCTCCATAGAGCGAGTCGACTCCCCAACCGCCTGGCGCACGCACCTTACCCTGCTGGGCGCGGGCGTGGTCATTCTGGAAGGTCTCGACATGCGAGGCGTCCCGCAAGGCGAATACAACCTGATTTGCCTCCCCCTGAAACTCCAAAACGCAGATGGCGCCCCGGCAAGAGCCATTCTAACCTAGTGCTGCATCAGAGAGCACCTTAGGGAAAGGCTATTCCCTTTCTGCAACAACCAAATAATAACCCTGCGGGTTATTA
>JBJMMB010000137.1:0-6974 GCA_045805005.1 Chloroflexia bacterium | reverse complement strand
CATGCTGAAGGGCAGTTCTTTGACGACCGACTCCCCAAACGACTGGCTGCTCAACAACTCCGTATAGCTATCGGCCAGCGTTTCGGCGCCCAGTTGGTTATCGGTGGGTGCGTACTTTTGCCCCGCAGTGGGGTTAAGCAGTAATTGGGTGCTGCTCTCGTACTTGGGCTTCTCATTGAGCGAAAGCAAGATCGCGGCGCCCACGACGACCACCATGATAAGTATTACAAGCCACAGGCTCTTTTGTATGACTTTCCAATAATGCAATAACTCCATCTGAGCCCCTCCGAGGGGTTGGGAGTGGGGGTTCTCTTTACGTTCGCTGACCCCTGACTCCAAACACCCGATCCCTTTCAGTAGATTATATCAGGATTTTATCCTGCGGCCTCTACCTCTGGTCGTTCGCGTCCCCCTGGGCGTCGGGGGCGCTTTGTCTCCTGCGGGTTCGAGCATGTCGACGTCTACCTGTACTTCGTTCGACCGCCCGAGGAATTCGAGCAAAACCTTCACCCGTGCCCTGCCCGACATGGGCTCGAGGAACACGGCTTGCAAGCCCTTCAGGGCCCCATCAGTCAGCAGCACCTGGTCACCGGTGTGGAAGGTGTACTTCGGTAGCCCACCTTCTGCGTTCAGTGCATCCACCCGCTCGCGGATGGCGTCGATAACCCGGCTCGGCAGCCACTGGGGCGCGTCCCCCAGATACAACAATTTTATCACACCTGGCGTGGAGTTTATACTGCTTTGGTTCACCTCCCGGAGGTTGGCCCGCACGAATAAGTAGCCGGGGAAGAAGGCCACCGATTGCGGCCGGCTGCCGGAGGGCCGGTTGACCCGGGGCATATAAGTGTCCAGCCCTAGAAGCTCGCCCAAAGCGTTGGCCGCGTATGCTTCCCTGCCAGGCTTGCAATACACCACGTACCACCGGTCATCCGGAGCAGTGGCCTTCGCGGCCTCAGCGCCCGTGTTCATGAAATGTGGAGCCTCCATAAGCTGTGGCCGTGTGGCGGCCGAGAATAACTCGGGCACGCTCCGCCGTTTCCCACAGGGCCTGCCCTGCGCGAAACGCTATCCCTCTATCTGGCCGGCCGGAGCTACCGCTGCAACGAAACCGGTCTTCTTATCCGTTTTCACCCGGTAAAACCGGGCTCGTAGGGCCGGCATGGCCGGGCGAGTGACGTAACGCCGCCGCGAGCAGCTTGAGAGAGCCTGTTGGGTCGCTAGAGGGGTCACGCGGGCAGCAGATCAAACGAGGACGGAGGACTGAGCATTGAGAACTGAGTAGGCTAAGGAGATTCAGTCTTCAGTCCTCGTTTTGCACCGGCTTGTCTTACAGCAACCTGAATATGATTGTGCTCCATCAGGCGCGCAATTACTGCGAAATGACCCATTGGCACCGGAGCAGCACTCGCTGCTTCTCGTTCGAGTGTGCTTCGATTGAGCCGTTTGTCGTGTGCTGCGATGTTGTAGAGTGACAACCCAGCTTAACCAATGCTCTTTGCCTTTGTCAACGCCCTCGTATGTCAATTCTGTGAACTTTGAGTGCAGAATGATTACTAAATCTTAATCTCGCCCCCCTTTGAGGGGGGTGATTTTGTACGCCCGAAGAACTGCTCCACTCACTATGGGGGACGCCTTTCGGCCTCAGCCTCTCGCAGACTGCTCGCCGGTCGTCTTGCTATGTACATAGTACAGCCTGCGCTACGGACCCTGCATCATGCAGTTTGGTTACCTTTTGATTAACTTGCCCGGTGCACTTTGATTAATTTGTCTGGTACTTAAGTACCTAATACTTTCGGGTGAACTCACGGCTGGGACTTTCTTGTCACGCGCAAATACTCCTACTCATGACAGCCTGTAAGATGCCCGCGCTACTTATAAGCACATCCAGCGCGTACCCGCCTCACTTTGATTAAGATTTGATTAATGCGCTTGACAGAGTTCTTACACTCTGTTAAGATGCGCTCTGCACCTTCGAGCACTATCATCACAGCAGGATAACATTGTGCCCGCCACCCGGATTTCCAGATGACGTCCCGAGCTATCCGGGTGCAGGAATCCTATATATTAGTCCCATTCCCACAGTAGTCCATATTCATAGGCCATACGCCCCTTAAGTACTCTGTACATGGGGGTTGCCTATCTCTTACCATGAGGCTGGCTCTTTAGCCATACCCGGGAGGGGTATCGTGCTGCTCACCAGCCGCTGATTGGGGGTTGCAATGCTAACAGCATCCGAGTCATTATTACTTAACATGCCTGATCTCAGACGAAATCGTGGTAGTAACCCGTACCTGGTCTACGCCGGGTTTACGCTGTTGCTTATCATCGTGCTCGTCGTATCGGCGGCGATTGTTCCCGAGTTGAGGCGTGCGGGCTCCGAGCCAACCGCTTCTCCGGTCCCAAACACGCCCGCCTCGCTCACTCAACCTTCGCCTTCCCTGGCTTCTCCGCCTTCGTCGTCGCCTTCCTCGCGTACCGCACCCGCCTCGCCCTCAGGCGCGCCGCCTTTGAATTCGAGTGTGCAAGCACCCGAGACGGCCAATTACTACGTGGCCCCCAACGGCAGTTCCTCCGGTGACGGCAGCATCGGCAGACCCTGGAACCTCCAGACCGCACTTGATGGCCCCTCCTCCGTCAGACCCGGCGATACGATCTGGTTGCGTGGTGGTACTTACGTTGGTAGTTTCACGTCCTACCTGCAAGGTACGTCGAGCGCTCCCATCATCGTCAGGCAGTACCCTGGCGAGCGAGCCGTACTCGACAGGCAGGGCTACCATTGCAATAACCCCGCCCCGCTCTCCATTTACGGCGGCTACACCTGGTACTGGGACTTCGAGGTTATGAACTCCGACACCAACCGCATCGATACCACCGGCGGTTGCCGTGGTGTCGGTGTGAACGTGCAGGCCCCCAATACGAAGTTCATCAACATGGTCGTCCACGACAACGACCAGGGTTTCGGCTTCTGGACCGAGGCTCCCGATTCCGAGATCTATGGCTCGCTTGTCTACAACAACGGCATAGTAGACCCCAACGAGCGCGGTGGCCGCGGCCACGGCATCTACGTGCAGAACGATACCGGCAATAAGGTGATCAAAGACAATATCATCTTCAACCAGTTCGACTACGGCATCCACGCCTACGCCCAGAACGGCCAGCTCCATAACCTCGATATCGAAGGCAATACTAGCTTCAACAACGGCCTGCCCGACGACACCGACAACGGTCACGGTTCAGCCGGCATACTCGTGGGAGGCACAACCTACGCCGTCACGGGCCTCACAGTGTCCAACAATTACCTCTACATGTACCCCACGATGGACGCCACCAACCTCCAGTTGGGCTATGACAACGCCGTTCACGACCAGGACCTCAATATGAGGAACAACTATGTGGCCAGGGGATACACCACCAGGATCAAGGGCTTCCAGAGCATGACCGTGTCGGGCAACACCTTCTACGGAACGAGTGTCATCCAGGACCTGGATCCCAGGGGCATGAGCACCTCTGGATACAACTGGAACAATAACAGCTACTTCGGCGGCGGCTCCACCCCGTTCAAGTTCAACGGGCAGTCTTATGCGCTGGGTGGCTGGCGGTCGTCAACCGGGCTCGACACCAGCAGCACGTACTCCAACGGACGGCCCGCGGGCACCAGCGTCTTTATCAGGCCAAACCAATACGAGAGCGGGCGAGCCAACATCACGATTTTTAACTGGGGCCTGGCCCCTAGCGTCAGCGTGGACTTGAGCGGCGTGCTATCCGCCGGCGACCAGTACCAGGTGCGCAACGCCCAGGATTTCCTGGCGGCTCCCGTGGCCTCGGGCACATACGCCGGCGGCAGCGTCAGCCTGACCATGGCCGGGCTCTCGGCGGCCGCGCCTATTGGCTGGCCCGCCACTCCCCTGACTGGGCCTGAGTTCAACGTCTTCGTGGTGATGAAAGTGGCGGGACCAGGCACGCCGGTGGCAACAAACTCACCCGTTCCTACTAACCCGCCACCGGCGACCAACACACCGACCCGCACCCGCACGCCGGCCCCCACCCAGACGCCCGGCGGTCCGACCGCCACCAACACCCCTATACCCACGCGCACCCGCACGCCGGCCCCCACCCAGACCCCGTTGCCCACTCAGACCCCGGGCGGCCCCACCGCCACGGACACGCCGATCTCCGCCTGCCTGTTTAACTTCGCCGACGTCTATACGAACGATTACTTCTACGAAGCCGTGAGATCCCTCTATTGCGACGGCATCGTGTCGGGCTACTCGAACAACACTTTCCGCCCCTACAATCTGACCACCCGCGGCCAGTTGAGCAAGATCATAGTCCTCGGCAGCGGTTGGGCCATCAACACCACGGGTGGCCCCCACTTCTCGGACGTGCCTGCGTCTAATACCTTCTACGACTACATCGAAACCGCATATCACATGGATGTAATTTCCGGATACGCCGACGGCACGTTCAGATGGAACGCTAACATCAACAGGGGCCAGCTCTGCAAAGTGGTGGTGCTCGCCGCCGGTTGGTCTCTCATCAACCCCGGCACTCCGAGCTTTGATGACGTACCCACACGTGACACCTTCTACCGCTACGTAGAAACCGCGTACGACCACGCAGTTATCTCGGGGTACGCCGACGGCACGTTCCGGCCCTACACGCCCGCCATTCGCGGCCAGATTTGCAAGATCGTATACAATGCCCTGCAATCCGGCCAGCAGGCCTTCGTACGTTAGCTCAATCCCATAAAACAAAGACAATGGGCGGCTCAGCCGCCCATTGTCTTTGTTTTATGGGATTGTCTGTACAAACCGTAATCTTCTAGTACCTCGTAGCCAATATGTAACCCGGTACGAAAGGTAAGTTCTTTACGTACGATTAATACGTCATTTGAAGTACCTGCATCGTTGACATTTATTACCAATCTTGGGTAACATCCAGCGATGCCGTACCCGTGAAGAAGATATTCATCAAATCGAATAAGAACTGCTTGCAGGTAAAGTTACCTAACTTACGTCGCACACTCCAGCTTACCTGAACAAAGCACGGTTTTGCCGGCCACAACGCCTCGCCGGCGCCAATTGCACCCACCGGGCACAAGCGATCTGGTCGCTTACCAGGTGCGAACCCGCACCCAATATGCGGAGCGGCTCATCCCATTCCGAGCCGAGGCATCAAACCGTTTGATGGCCCGCATATTGACCTTACTCCCGGTGGTCTTTCCCGAAAGTGCCCTCTAAACCGCGCTTGCGCTTGGGCCACGTGCCAAAACAAGTAGTAGGACCGGCTAGGACCATCTCTCGAACGTTTCTGATAGGTAATTCCCATATTCCTTGGGAGCCGGGCGCACTAGAATTAGGAAGGCGCTTTTGAAGACCGCGCTGTAACATACGCCCTAAATGCCGTAAGCAGATACCATTTTCCGAAAGTATCTACCGCTGTACACCGGCGGCGCAATGAAAGGAAAGTAATTGAATAAATCCATTCGCAACCTTTTGCTCATCGTCGTAATTTCCGCTCTCGCCATTTCTGTAGCATCAGCGAGTGGGCACGCCGCATCCGATCAGTCCACTTCCCAGACTGACCCCTCAGCCGCTTCTTCTGCGGTTGCTCCCGACAAAACCCTCCCCAACGGCATACAACTGCCCGACGGAGTAAGCTACTACGTGGCCCCCAACGGCAGTTCTTCCGGCGACGGCAGCATCGGCAGACCCTGGGACCTACGGACCGTTTTCAACAACCCCTCCGTCCTCAGGCCCGGCGATACGATCTGGTTGCGTGGTGGTACTTATGTCGGTAGTTTCACTTCTTATCTACACGGCACGTCGAGCGCTCCCATCATCGTCAGGCAATACCCTGGTGAGCATGCTGTCATTGACAGGCAGGGCTACCACTGCGATAGCCCCGTCCCGCTCTCCATTTACGGCAGCTACACCTGGTACTGGGGCTTCGAGGTCATGAACTCCGACACCAACCGCATCGATACCACCGGCGGCTGCCGTGGCATCGGCGTGAGCGTGCTGGCCCCCAATACGAAGTTCATCAACATGGTCGTCCACGACAACGACCAGGGCTTTGGCTTCTGGACAGAAGCCCCCGATTCCGAAATATACGGCTCGCTTGTCTACAACAACGGCATAGTAGACCCCAACGAGCGCGGTGGCCGCGGCCACGGCATCTACGTGCAGAACGATACTGGTAGCAAGCTAATCAAGGACAATATCATCTTCAACCAGTTCGACTACGGGATCCACGCCTACACCCAGAATGGCCAGCTCCACAACCTGACCTTCGAGGGCAACACTATATTCGACAACGGCCTGCCCGACGACACCGACAACGGTCACGGTTCAGCCGGCATACTCGTGGGAGGCACAACCTACCCCGCCACCGGGATCAATATCCTCAGCAATTATCTCTATATGTACCCCACAATGGACGCCACAAACTTCCAGTTGGGCTATTCGAGCGACGTGCCCGACCAGGACGTAACTGTGCAGAACAGCTACATAGCCAGGGGATACACCACCAGGATCAAGGGCTTCCAGAATACCACGGTGACCAATAACACCTTCTACGGCACCGGCATCATCCAGGACCTCGACCCCCGCAGCTTCAGCACCTCCGGATACAACTGGAACAACAACAGCTATTACGGCGGCGGCTCCTCTCCCTTCATGTACAGCGGTTCGAGCCGTAGCTTCAGCAGTTGGAAGTCGGCCACCGGGCTCGACAGCAACAGCACCTCCTCCAGCGGGCGGCCGCCGAACGCCGTCTTCGTTAGGCCCAACCAGTACGAGAGTGGGCGGGCCAACATCACAGTCTTCAACTGGAACCTGCTCAGCAGCCTTAGCGTGGACCTGAGCAGCGTGCTGGCCCCCGGAGACCGCTACGAGATACGCAACGCCCAGGACTTTCTCTCCGCTCCCGTGGCCTCGGGCACGTACGCCGGCGGCAGCTTGAGCCTGCCCCTT
>JBJMMB010000136.1:0-13383 GCA_045805005.1 Chloroflexia bacterium | reverse complement strand
GTCCATACTATTGGTACTCTGCGCCTCTGCGCCTCTGCGCCTCTGCGGTTCCAAACCTTTTAATTCTTTGCGAACATTGCGCCCTTCGCGTCTTTGCGGTTCGTCCCTGCCAGGGAGCGCGTCCCGGCCCGCCGATTCACTAAGCCCTTGGCGTCTTGGCGGTTTCTTAGGTTTCTTAACAGCTAAGGCAGGCAGTCGTGGTCCTGCACCGCTTCGTATACCATCTTGGATATCTGCCCACGGGTGGCGTTGCTGCCGGGGCGGAAGTAGAGGCCGGGGCACGGCTCGCCCGGGCCGCCACAGTCGTAGCCAGTGAACACCTGCCGGCAGAAGCCCGTCTCCACGAAGCTGTAGAACGCGCTGTCCTGTGGCACGTCGTTGAAGCGCGGAGTGGTCGGGTTGATCACAGGCCAGCCCGCCGCTACCACCACGAACTTCGCCAACTGGCCCCTGGTCACCAGGTTCCCCGGCCGGAAGTACGCTCCGGGGCAGGGTTCGCCCGGCTCGCCGCACGTATAGCCCGACACGATCATGTTGCGCGCCGCCGTCTCGATGTACACGAAGAAGGCGTTGGTGCGCAGCACGTCGCGGAACGTTGGCGCGACCGGCGTGTACAGCGGCAGCCCGTTGGCAAGCACCACTATCTTCGCCATCTGCCCTCTGGTCGTGTAGACGTAGGGCCGGAACGTATTGTCCGCATAACCCGATATGGCCCCGTGACAGTACAGCCAGTGCACTCCCGAATAGAAGTATGCATCGGTCGGCACATCGGTAAAACTAATAGCGCATGGCGTAGCCGTAGTCGCCGGTGTGCCGGTGACCGAGCCTCCAGGCGTGTTTGTCGCCGTCCTCACCGGCGTGTTTGTGTTGGTGCCCGCCGGGCTCGTTGCAGTGGGCGTTGACGTGCGGGCCGTCCCCGTCGTGTTCGTGGGCGTTGCGGTACCTACCGCTCCCGTGGTATTTGTCGCCGTCGGGGTCAGCGGTACGCTCGTGGTGTTCGTCGGGGTCGGCGTCAGCGGTACGCCCGTGGTGTTCGTGGCAGTGGGGGTGCCTGCCCCACCGGTGGTAGACGTAGCCGTCGGCGTCCTGCTCGCGCTCGGCGTCCACGTGGGCGTGTTGGTTACGGTTGACACCGCGGTGGTGCTCGGCCCAGGGGTTGGCGTGAACGTGGGCGCACCGGGGTTGCAGGCCATACCCACGTCATCGTAGTATATTGTCGAGTTGATCGCTTCGGCGTTGTAGGAGATCAGCCGGTACCGAGCGGCCAGCGCTCCGGCGGGGGCTGTCACGCTACCCGAGAAGAACTGCCAGCCCACCACGCCCCGGTTGCCCGCGAAGACGTCGGTGGTGCTCGCCTGCGAGCACGAGTAGTCGGGGCAGGTGTACCAGGCCACCCGCACTCGCGCCGACTGTATATTATTGTCCGGCCTGTAGACGTAGCCCTGGACGGCGTAGCTCGTCCCAGCGATGATATTGGGCACGTCCTGATATATGCCCTGTGACCCCCCGCCGGTCGCCGTAAACGCGTGGGTGACAGCCACTGAGTAGCTGCCTGTGTGCGGTACCGCCGTGCTCACCGCCGCGGTCAGGGTCACCGCGGTGGTGGCCCACGGGCTGAGGTTGCCCGACTCGAATGTCCAATTGGTCAGCACGTTGCATGGGAGCTCGGGTTGGCCCGTCGCCGTGGGCGTCGCGGTTGCCGGGGTTTGGGTGCCGGTCGAGGTGGCCCTGGGGGTCGGAGTAGGCCCACACGGAACGTAGCCCACCCCCCAGTCCCAGTCGAATACCTCCTTGAAGTATTGGTAACCCGCGTTCGACTGTATCTGGAAGCCGTACTCGCGGTTGTTCTTGGACGCGTTGGCCGAGCCGTTGATACTGGTTATGTGAGAATACCCGAGCGGGCCCACCTTCACCAGCACCATCTTGTTGTGGATGTTGCCGGTGGTGGCCGTGGGCTGGCCCACCGGCTGTCCCGAGGTTGGCTCGCCCACGCGTGCTTGAAGGTTGGGCAAGCCCATGCCATTCACGTAGGCCACACTCGCCGGGTTATGGGTAGTGCTTGTGCAGTCTCCCCCTTCGAAGAACCCGTCCAGCATGATGCGTACGTTGGCCCCACGCCGCGCCGCCCGGATGTACGCTTCCAATCGTGGGTTCGGCCCGGCTGTCACGCTCGTCTCCCAGAACTTGCGCTCGTATTGCTGCTCCACCATAACCTCGTCGCCCGGGCCCGCCCTGTTCACGAGCCCGATGAGGCTGTCCTCGTCGCGCAACTCGTTGTCGGGCGACTGGACGATCTCAATGCTCTCGGTCTCGGTCACCACCAGCGGCGTGGGCTTGAGTGGCGTGTACCCTGTCATGTCGGGGAAAGGCGTCGACGAGTAGCCGGGCGGCGGCGTGCCCAGCGCGGGATAGCGCGGCAGGTCCCCGTACTTGGTGATGTCCGTGTCGTTGTTCACCAGCCGCCTGGTATAGGCCACCACGTCAGGAGCGTTGGTGATGATCATCATGCCACGCGCCCCCGCTGTGCCGTTGTTCGTCGGGTCGGTTGGCATGCCCGAGGTTGAGAAGTTGTCGCTCCCCGTCACCACCCACCTGTCGTCCACTATCATGATCTTGGCGTGTACGTTGTTGAACCTGTACTCGTCGTCGGTGGTGGTCGGGTAGCCGCTAAAGAAGTAGACCGGGATGCCCGCGTCCTCCCACTGCTTGGCCGCCCACAGTGTCTCGTCGTCAGGCCGAGGCGGGCTCAGGCAGCAAGGGTTGCCGTCGATGACAATGTGGATCCGCACCCCGCGGTTCTTGGCGTTGATGATCTCCTGGTTCAAGATGGCATGGTGCCACTCATATGTCTCAATAGTGATCGTCTGCGAGGCGTTGAGAATTGTATCTCGGACCGCGCCGAACTCATTATCAGGACCCACCAGGAACTTGGTGGTCACATTGGTATCGGTATATTTCTTCGTAAAGAACATATCCTCGAGGGCTGGGTCGGTCAGCGGCCAGCCGGGTTTGAGGAGCTTCTTGCCGTTGATGTCGTCGTACTCCCTGCCCGGAGTGGGAGAGGAGCCTGTGGGGTCGTTGTCCTGCGCCCAGTCGTCCTGGGTGTTCGTATCGGGCACCGGGGCCGCGGTCACCTGGTCCAGCTTGCGGTAGAGTATTTGCCCGTCCTCGGTGAAGGTGGGCTGTCCGGCCGGCAGATACGGCTTGACCGACGCCCCCGACCAGCCGAGCGAGGAGATGTTGCCGCTCTTGTACACAATCGTGTCCACGTTGCCCGCCGCCGCATTAACCAGTCGCACCGCATCGCCATTATCCGGGAAATTATAGCCGGCAGTGGCCGCCGCCTGTGGGACGTTCGGATCGGTATCCGCGCCGTATTCAAAATCGGGGTTGAACCCGAATAGCCCCTTGAAAACTGTGGCCCGGTTGGCAATCCAGATCTTGCTGCCAGCCGGCATGGTCACGCCCGCGGGCAGCGTCACAGACCCGGAGGTGTCGACCACCTGCCACCCGGCTATCGAGAGAGGCGCCTGGCTGATGTTAATAAGCCGCACGGCCTCATCGCCCCTGTTCGTGGTGTCGTACTGCGTATAGTGCAGCATGTAGATCAGAGCGGGAGCCGAAGGCAGCGGCGTGAAGGTGGACGTGGGGCTGCCGGGCTGCGGGGTGTTACTCGGGGTGAAGGTGCTCGTGGGGCTTGTGGGCCCGCACGTCCCCTGTGGGGAAGAGCTGTTGCGCGGCACAATGGTGGTGGCCACCGTGAAGTCGGCCGCGTTGTCGTCCGTGTCGGTGCAGCCGTCGCCGTTCCGCAGCGCGCTGGAGGTGTTGCTGAGAGCACCGGTGGGGCCGCTACCCTCCCAGTCCTGGACAGTGGAAACGGCCCCGTAGCCAACGAAATCTATGATGTTTGGGTTGGGCAGGCAAGGGTTGCTGGGGCGTACGCCGCAAGTCAAGGCCGTGGTATTATTCACCAACGCTACCTTGCCCTGGGCGCTCGACATGTTGATCGCGCCAGTTGCATCGGGGGTTGGCAAAGGGTTACCACCGCCCGTCCCGGCGGCCTCCTGCACCAGGTAATAGCCGCCTGGGGGTATAGTGCCGTTCAGGTTCGTAAGCTGCCATGTGGTGCCTGTAGCGGAGGCATACTGCACCGACCACCCCGTCACATCTACCGCCGCCGCCGTGGGGTTGAACACCTCGATGAAGTCATTATGCCAGGGAGCGCCGGTGTTTCCTCCGCCGCCGTACACCTGGCTGAGTACGAGCGACGTCGAGTTCGGCACCCGCGGGACACCGGGTATCCTCTCCTGAGCAGCCGCCAGCGCCCCCCCGACCCCAGTATCATAGGCCAGCGCCAGCACGGCGGGTAGGCCCACCAACGCCAGGCATGCCAGCATCACCAGCGGCCTCAACCGCGAGCCGTTGTTACCCATTAAATATGCTCCTCCCGCTCTCCAATGCGCTAAACCCAATGGCAAGCGCGCCCTGCCCTGCTGCTATACACTAGCGCAGCACCAATAGAACCCCTGGTTTCAGCCTTCTATTATAGTGTAAATTGTCAAGTCCTGGCAAATTGCTTCTGGGGCCAGCGCAGGCGGCTCCCCCCAGGGCCAAATCCCATTTGTTGAACCCTGGCGTCTTTGCGGTTCGTCCCCATCCAGTGAGCGCGTCACGGCCTGCCCATTCCATAGAATCTTGAGAATCTTGGCGTCTGGGCGTCTTGGCGGTTTCGTCGTCTTTATCCCTGTTGTCGGATGTGCCTTTAGAGCGCGTCCCGGTCTGCCGATTCAATAAAAGCTTGGCGTCTTGGCGTCTTGGCGGTTTCTTCCGCGTCGGCCCCCAGCAAGATGCAGTCCGACAGCGCGTCCCGGCCAACCATGACAATAAATCTTGGCGTCTTTGTGTCTTTGCGTCTTGGTGTTTTCCGGAATTTCTGACCCAACCCCGGACAAGGACAAACCCCGGTGGTTTGGGCGGTCCACCGGGGTTATCCAAAGGAGGAAAGTTCTTCTATATAGTGTAACGAACCGGATGCCCGTTCGCTTCACACTCCCCAGCCCAGTTTTCGGACCAATTCTGCGATTTGTGGTTCCAACGGGAAAACCAGCACCAGCCACACTATATACCAGATCCCGGACATCAGCAGCGACCTGGCGGTAAGGCGTCCCCGCCTGGAAATCGCGGCAAAGAGTATCAGCGAAGCCACCACCGCGAGCGCCGCCTGCAAGAAGGCCGGCACATACTCTGGGCTCATCCGCCACTCGGTAAATACGAGCCCGAACGCCACCGGCAGCGTGCTCTGGAAGACCATGGCACCCGTTATGTTCCCCATGGCAAGCGTGTCCTTGCCCCGCCGCACCCACAGTACGCTGTTGAACTTCTCGGGTAGCTCGGTCGCCAGCGGCACGATGATCAGCGACAGCACCAGTGAAGAAACCCCCAGCGATGCCGCCGCGTCGCTCACGTACTGCACGAACAGGTACGCCGCCCCCACAATCAAGGCCACGCCCACTATCGTCTGCAATATCACGAACACGAGGGGCGGGTCTGGGCTGTGCCTCCTGAAGTGCAGCGGCGAGATATCCTCCGCGTCTTCCTGGTCGGCGTGCCCTTTGTCGGTGGCGTGCTTGTACACATAGAAGGCATAGTAGCCCAGCAAGCTAATCGCGATCACCAACTTCACCGTCGAGTTGTCGATAAAGCTGGCGCCGAGCGCGACCGCGAACGCTATGATGAAGAACCGAATGTCCCGCGAAATTATCTTCGCGTTGACATTCAAGCTCAGCTTGCGCCTGCCCGACCTTGTATAAATGAAAATCGCCGTGCCCGTCACCAGCATGGCCACCGTCGCCAGCATGAACGGCGCGCCGATGATGGCTCCCAATCCCACATCCTGCGCGTGGGCAGCGCTCTCCGGCTCACTCGCGGCCGTCAGCACCGCCACGATAGGGATCAGCGTTTCCGGCAGCGCGGTGCCGACCGCTGCGAATATGCTCCCAAGGAGCCCCTCGTTCAAACTGAGCTTTTTGCCCAACCATTCGATGCTGTTCGTAAATATGTCGCACCCGATCAGAATGACGATCAAGCCCACCACTAACATCGCCCACGAGAACCCTACACCCATTCGACAGCATCGATCTCCCTGCAAAATTCCGGCCTGAATTGCTTCAGGCCGCCCCGTCAGTGTATCACGCGGCTCGATACTTGCACAAGCAAGTACCGATACTTGCGCAAGCAAGTACAATATATCGAAATGGATTCGCTTGCCGCGCCGGCGCCCGCCAATCAAGGCGCTAGGAGTTTACCTGCAAATGACCATAGACACAGCCAGTAAGCCCATGCCACCCGACGTGGTCGACACCCTCTGGCGCCAGGCAGAGATTCTGCGGCCCAGCATGGTCGAGTTCGCCCGCCGCCTGGTACGCACGCCGAGCCTACCCGGCCAGGAAGGCGACGTAGCCCGGCTCGTCCAGGCCGAGATGCAGTCGCTCGGCTACGACCAGGCAAGCATCGACGACGCGGGCAACGTCATCGGCAAGCTGGAAGCCAACGATGGGGGCGCCGCTACCGGCTCAACAGCCCAATCGTCCGCCGCGGGCCGGTCCCGCCGCAGCATCATGTTCAACACCCACATGGACCACGTAGACGTCGGCGACGAGTCGCGCTGGCCCCACCCGCCTTACGAGGCCGCCCTCGTCGACGGCGAGATATGGGGCCGGGGCACCGCCGACCTGAAGGGGCCGCTCGCCTGCCAAGTGTACGCGGGCGCGCTGCTCCGCGAGGCCGGTCTGCCCTGCCCCAACGACGTGTACGTGGTGGGCGTCCTGCAAGAAGAGGTGAGCGGCCTCGGCAGCTACCACCTCGTGTCGCATCTCAAGACCGACTACGCGGTTCTGGGCGAGCCGTCAGCGAATATGCTGGCCCTGGGCCACCGAGGCCGGGTTGAGGTCCAGGTCACCATAACCGGCAAGTCGGTGCACGCCTCCGTGCCCGGCAGCGGCGCCAACCCGCTCTATTCCATGGCCCGGCTGCTGTCGGCCCTGGAGCAACTTCGCTTCGAGCCCGATCCAAACTTCCCAGACCTCGGGGCCACCACCGTAGCCCCAACCCTCATTTCCACAGACCAGACCAGCGCCAACGTAGTGCCCGGAGAGTGCGGCCTTATTCTCGACTTCCGCAATAGCCCCATCGACACACCCGAGGTAATCGTGCAGCGCGTCCGCGAGCTCCTGCAAGCCTCTCTCCAGGGTGGCGCCACCGGCACCGCGGACATCCTGCCCAAGACGCTGGTCAGCTACAAGGGCCTTTCGGTGACCCTGGGCAACGCCGCGCCCGCCTTCGGCATAGCCCCCGACCGGCCGCTGGTCACCGGGGCCAAAGCCGCCCTCAACGCCGCCCTCAAGCGCCAGGTGCCCACCAAAATCTGGCCTTTCTGCACCGACGCCGGCCACCTGGTTGCCGCGGGCATCGAAGTTATCGGCTTCGGGCCCGGCCACGAAGAGGTCATTCACACAGTCAACGAGCGCATCTCCGTTGACATGATGGTCGAGGCGATGGTCGCGAACGCGGCCCTCGCCCTTGCTCTAGCCTGAGCCGCTCGGCTCGTTCACCCCATAATGGAGGCACAGAACATGCGATTGAACATCGATACCGAAATACGCTTCAGAAGCGGCAATCGCGCAGGCTTTCTCCGCGACTTGCTTCTCGACGCAAATCAGGAGGTCAACGAAATCATCATGGGTACCGACGAACTGGTCCCCCGGGAGTTGGTTGTGCCCGTAACCGCCCTCTCCGAGGGCCCCGGCGGCGTGCTCTACATCGACCTTGATCCCGACCAGGTTGATACCCTATCCACCAACAGGATGGAGCAAATACCTATCACCGAGGGTTGGGACTTCACTCCCACCACCGCCTCGGCCATGGGAGAGGTCTTCCCGATCACCACCTACGACCAGATAGTGCCCGTCATGGAAGTGGCCAGCGTGGACGAGGACGCCATCATCCTCAACCAGGGCACCGAGGTGCGCTGCCTGGACGGGCGTTGGGGCATAGTCGACGAGGCGGTGCTCGGCGATGACGGTAGGATAACCGCCTTCGTCGGCCGCGCGGACAATGCCAACCAGCACGACCGCCTGATACCAATCGAGCTCGTGCAGGAGTCAACCCAGGAGGCCGTGATCCTCAACTGCTCGATTGCCGACCTCCCCACATACACCCAGGAACTGACCGACGAGCAGGAGGAACCCGAGCTACCATAACCCCTGTTGTAACATTATGTCAAGCACTCCGCCATCCACCACCCCAGTCCCCGCAGCATCTGGGCCTCCCGCGACCGCCGTTGCGCCTGCAGCCACCGCACCCGCCGTCGACCCACGAACCGCCGCGCCAATGATCCGGGTCGAGCACGTTGCCAAACGCATTGGCGACAAGGTTATCGTAGAAGACCTCACCTTCGACGTGTACCAGGGCGAAATCTTCGGCTTCATCGGGCCAAGCGGCTCGGGCAAAACCAGCACCATACGCTTGCTGACCGGCGTCTACGGGCCGACCGAGGGCCAGATTCGCGTCATGGGCGTCCAGCCCGACCACCCCTCCCGCATCATGCAGGAGCACTTCGGCTACATGCCCCAGCTTTTCGTGCTCTACCCCAACCTCACCGTCGAGGAAAACCTCAGCTTCATGGCGGCGCTCTATGGCATGAACCCCTTCACCAGGCACAAGCGGATCAATCAGCTCCTCAAGTTCGTCGAGCTGTGGGACGCTCGCCACAGGCTCGCCGAGAAAGTCTCCGGGGGTATGCAGAGGCGCATCGAGTTGGCCGCGGCCCTGCTCCACAACCCGCCCCTCCTCTTCGTTGACGAGCCCACGGCGGGCATCGACCCGGTCCTCAGGAGCAAGTTCTGGGACGAGTTCCGCCGCCTCCGGGATGAGGGGCGCACGATTTTCGTCACCACGCAGTACGTTGGCGAGAGCGAGCACTGCGACCGCATTGGCGTGATCCGCAAGGGCCGGCTCATCGCCCTCGACACCCCCCTGCAGCTCAGGCGCAGCGCCTTCGGGGGCGACATGATAGACATCGAGGCCGCCAACCTCACGTCCGAGGCCCTCGACAACCTCCTGCGCGCCGATTTCGTAACCGACCTGAGGCCCATCTCGCGAACCCAGGTGCGCGTGAGCGTCAAGGAGGCCGGGCCCGCCGTGCCCGCTCTGCTGGAGATGCTCGAGTCGGCGAACTGCAGCGTAACCCGCATCGAGGAGTACCGCCCCAGCTTCGATGAGGTCTTCGTGCAACTGATGAACCGCGACGCCGAAGCACGGGGCGAGGACCCAAATAATGCAGAGACTCCTTAAGCGGCTCATCCGTATCAGCGCCTTCCTCAGCAAAGAAATCGCTGAGGTGCGCCGACAGCCCCGCCTGGTCCTCTCTCTCATCCTCGGGCCGTTCCTCATCCTCCTAATTTTCGGGGCCGGTTACGTGGGCGAATCGGGGCGCCTGTCGGCCATCATAGTAGTGCCCCGCGACGGTGGTTACTCCGTGAACCCCGCTGAGTACCGCGAAATGGTCGGCGACCGCCTTAGCATCGCGGGAGTCACCACCGACGAAGCGGGCGCGATCTCGCGGCTCAATCGCCATGACGTGGACGTTGTAGTGGTGGTTCCCGCGGATGCTTCGAAGCAAATAGCCGCGGGCGGTCAAGCCAAGCTGCCTATCTACTACAACGAGGTCGACCCCCTGCACCGTGACTACATCAACTACCTCACCTACCTCTACACGAACGAGATCAACAAGCAGACCGTGGCGGCGGCCGCGGGCCAGGGCCAGGAGAGCGCGGGCGACATACGCACCGCCATCCAGCGCATGCGTAACTCCCTCGCCGCCGCCGAGAACCGGCTTGACGCCGGCGACCGTACCGGTGCCGGCTCCCAGGTGCAGAACATGCAGGGCTCTACAACCGACATAGAAATCGGCCTCGCCGTGCTCAGCCAGGTGCTGACCACGACCACGCCCTTGATCAAGCCGGCAGCCCCCACCTCCGACTCAAGTTCCAGGCCCTCGCAAAATGTCAGCCTGGTGGAGAGCAGGGCCGTGATCAACCGCCTGAACAACGACCTGAAGGACCTCAACGACGAGCTTGCCACCCCCAACCCTGACCGCCAGAGAGCGAAGGAGCGCATCAGCCGCGTGCGCCAGGACCTGGACGACCTCGACAAGCTCACCGAGCAGTTCCAGCGCATCAACCCACTGGTCCTCGCCGCGCCCTTCTACGCTACCCCCACCAACAAGGCCCCTATCAAGGTCAGCTTTACCTCATTCTACGCACCGGGCGTCATGGTCCTCCTCCTCCAGCACATAGGCATCACCCTGGCGGCTCTTTCCATGGTCCGCGAGCGCCTGCTGGGCACCGTGGAGCTATTCCGGGTGTCTCCCGTGAGCCCCTCCGAGATCCTGATCGGCAAGTACCTCAGCTTCATGATCTTCCTTGGCGTCGTGGCCGCGGCCCTGCTGGCGCTCATGAGCAACGAGCTATCGATTTCCGGCTATGGCCTCAGCCTTGGAGTGCCCGTACTCGGTGATTGGGCGCTGTTAGTGCTCACCCTGGCGCTCGTGTCCTTCGCCTCGCTCGGCCTTGGCTATGTCATCGCGGCCGTCTCGCGCTCAGAGAGCCAGGCCGTCCAGCTAGCCATGCTCGTCCTGTTGACCTCGGTCTTCTTTAGCGGGTTCTTCCTCCGGATCGAGACCTTCTTCCCGGCGGTGCAGGCCGTCTCCTACGCCCTTCCAGTCACTTACGGCATACAAGCCCTGCAAACCATTATGCTCCGCGGCGGGGTGCCCACGCCCGCGCTCTTGCTCGCCTTGCTCATGCTCGGCACCCTCTTCGCCCTGCTGAGCTTCATCCTCTTCCAGCGGGAGTTCAAGAAGGGTTAGAATAAGCACAAAATCAAAATGCGGCCCGCGGGCCGCATTTTGATTTTGTGCTATGCCGGTATGCTGGCTATTATGGCGGTGGTATCGGGGCCAGGAACTTGCCAGCGCTCCAACCCGTGCTCGACGGGTTCTTGGGGTCGAACTGGTCGATCTTCCACCACGTAAAGCCGTCGGCATCCTTCGGGCCGTCCACAACGTGCGCTTTGGTGCCGTTGGCGAGTACCTTGACCCTCGCGGCCGTGCGCGATGGGGCCTCCCGGACGACCAGCGAGTCGGCCTGCACCTGCACCCAGCCGTTCACGCCGATGACGTTGGCCGGGGGAGCGGCGGTAGTGGCGGTCGCCAGCGGTGTCGCGGTGGCATCGCCCAGCCCCGTGGGCGTTGGGAGCGGTTTGGTGGCCGCCGCGGTGGGCACGGTGCCGGCCCCCGTCGGAACGCCCTTTGTGGGCTGCGCCCGCATCAGCAAACTGCCGCCCCCGACTGCGAGCAGGGCCACTACCACTGCGAGCGCCACAATCAGCCAGGTGCGGTTGGTCTGCACCCAGGCTGCGCGGCTCTGGCGGCGAGCCTGCCGGATCCGCTCCGCTGCCGTCTTGGGCACCGCGGCGTCCGCTGGTCCTTCAACCTGAGCGATCTGCTGCGTAGCCTTCACATCAGTCGGGCCGACATAAGGGGCGATCTCCGGGGCCTCAGCGTCGTAATCCGGGGTCACTAGCGACAGCTTGGGTACCTCTCGCCCGGCGTCCCTCGCGCCGTCCGTGCCCCCGTCCGGCGTCACAGGAGGCATCGCGTTCAGGGCGGCCATGCCCGCCGCCGGCGTGTTTCCGGTGGTGATGCCCCGTTTACCCTTAGGGTCCGTTGTCGTCATCGGAATCGAGGGCGCGATCCGCGGCTTGCCGGCTCGGGGCTGCGGGCCGACGGCGGGCTGCGGTCCCACGATCGGCTCCCAGTAGTCTATAAACGTGCGGTTGCAGGCGAGGCTATCAGCCTCAACCAGGTGGTTGGTATTCCGGTCGTACAGGAGAGGGTTGCGGCACCAGCCCTTGCGCCAGAGTGGGGAGGGTTGGTAGTGCCTGCACGTGCTGCATTTGCGGTCTCGGTTTTTGGGGGGTATCACGTTTCCTCCTCTCTATGCGGGCAGCACGACGGTTTTTACTCGCCACTATACCATTTCAACTTGGCGGCGTCAACCAAAATTGGCCCATTTTTCGTTGGCTAAAAGGGCGTTATGCGTTGCGTGTTTGGCCAAGAGAGGCCTTATTCTTTTTGCCAATCCTCGTAAAGATAGTAATTCGCCGCTGCCGCCGCCATGCCTCCCTCGTGCACCGCGCTTGTCACCTGGTGGTTGAAGAGGCGCGTTATGTCCCCCGCCGCGTACACCCCCTCCACGTTCGTCAACTGCTCCGCGTCCGCCCGGATGTAGCGATGCTCGTCGACATCTATCCTTAGCTCTTCAGCCAATTGCGTGTTTGGCTCCACCCTTTGGGCCACGAAGAGCATATCCAGCTCAATTTCGGTCCCGTCGCTGAGCCTGATCGAGTTCAATTGTCCCGATTTGCCGCATGTATATACGTCGCAGCCGCAATCGATCACCTGGATGCCGTGCTCGCGCAGTGCCTCCATACGCTCTTCCTCTAGATCCAGCTTCTCATCCCACGCCACCAGCGTCACCTTGTCTGTGAATTGCAGCAACTGGAGTGCCAGGGCCGCTGCTCGGTCGCCGTGACCCAGCACCACCACTTTCTTGCCCGTCGCCTCGTACCCGTCGCAGATGATGCACCAGAACATCGACTTGCCGATGCACTCCTCGCTACCCTCGAACTGCGGGAAACTATCCTTGACCCCCATCGCCAGTATGATCGTCCTAGCCGTGAAAGTCCCCGCCGTGGTCTCCACCCGGAAGCACCGCGACCTCCTGTAGCCCAATTCCGAGGCCGAAGTAGCCCGTGCGTCCACGAACCGCGCCCCGTATTCGCTCGCCTGCTTCTCCCCCAGCTCGCGCAATGCCGTCGCGTGCACCCCATCGGGGAACCCCAGGTAGTTGCGGTTCACCTGGTGCCATGTCGAGCGGCCCTCGCTGTCGTCGATCACCACCACACTGCGCCGCAAGCGCCCCATGTAAACGGCAGCCGACAGCCCGGCCGGCCCTCCTCCGATGATAGCGCAATCGTACATCTCGGGCTCCTCGTGCATCCGGCCCGCACCCCTCGCGCCATCTTGATCTTTGTTTGCTTCTTGCATCTTCTCGCTTCCCGCCAAGTCACGCGCGGGGAACTAATCACCAGTGCCCGCCGTCTTAGAGTTATAATAGGAGCAAGAGATATGCCCTGCTGCTCCAAACCGTCCCGTTCCCAACAGCGCCGTGCCAGGCAACAACGGTCTGCTTGAAAGAAAGGACATCGTGACTCTAATTCAAACTCGAAATCGCCCTAACCGAAAAGTCCCGGCGCTCATCT
>JBJMMB010000135.1:0-3078 GCA_045805005.1 Chloroflexia bacterium | reverse complement strand
GGCCAGGGCCCAGCCCCAGAGGAGCATGGTCACCTCGCCCGCGGCGGTAATACGGGCCAGCGTGAAGCGCCTGGTGAGCACCGCCCAGAGCGAGAGGAGCGCCAGGGCCGCCCCGACCAGCAGGACGGGTAGGGCTTGCGGGCTGAGCAGTCCCTCGGCCAGCCGAGGCGCCTCCAGGGCCAGCAGCGGCAGCAGCACCACGGCGATAGCCACCACCACTCCGCCCGATACGAGCGTGCGCCTGCGAAAGTCCTCCCGCAGATGGCCCCCGGTTTCCACCGCCAGGTAGACCGCGGCCAGGTAGGCGAAGAGGGCCAGGGCCAGCGCCCCGCAGGCCCAAGAGAGGGGAGTGAGCCAGGCGGTCCAGTAGTTTACCTGCACCTGGCCGTTGACGACCCTGATCTCGCCCGCCGACACCGCCCCCAGGCACATGCCGAGCAGCACGGGGGTGATGATGCTGGCGGTGCCGAAGGTCCTGGCCCAGGCCCGCTGCGGCCCGGCCTCCTCTGCCCCATGAGCCCTGAAGACGAAGGCCGCCCCCCGCAGGATGATGCCCAGGAGCAGCAGGTGGAAGGGTATGAACAGGGCCTCGCTGAGCGCCGCGAAGGCTATGGGGAAGCCGGTGAAGAGGATCACGAGCAGGAAGATGATCCACACATGATTCGCCTCCCAGACGGGGCCCATCGCCTGGGCTATCGCCTCGCGCTGCTCGCGGGCGCGGGGGCCGCGGGCGAAGAAGTCCCACACGCCCCCGCCGAAGTCGGCCCCGGCTAGCAGGGTGTAGGCGGTCAGCGCCAGTAGCGCCAGGCCCGCGACGAGCGTGACGAGCGTATCATGTGGTGGCAACGCCTCGCTCCTCCTTTCCACCAGTTGGCTCGCCTTCACCCTCCACCGGCCTCCCGGTGGCCAGGCGCAGCAGGAGCCACACCATGGTCACCGCCAGCAGCACGTAGAGGAGTACGAAGCCGGTGAACGTGACCCACACGCCGGGCGCGGGGGTTACGGCCTGCGCCGTGAGCATGACGTTGTAGATGATCCAGGGCTGGCGGCCCACCTCGGTGACGATCCACCCGGCCTCCATAGCCACGACGGCCAGGACCCCGCTGAGCACCAGCCCGCGCAAGAGCCACCGCCCCTGCTCGCGTTTGCGCCACCGCTGCAGCCAGTAGAGGAGGGCCAGGGCCAATATCGCGAGGCCGCTGCCCACCATCAACTGGAAGGCGATATGGACCAGCGGTACCGGGGGCCACAGGTTCTCGGGCACGTTATTGAGGCCCTGTATCTCGGCGTTGAAGTCGTGCGTCGCCAGGAAGCTGAGGCCCCCCGGGATCTCGATGGCGAAGTTGACCCTGCGGTTCTTCACATCGGGAATGCCGCCGATGCGGAGGGGCGCGCCGCGCTCGGTGGTGAACTGCGACTCCATGGCCGCCAGCTTGACGGGCTGGGTGCTGTGCACCAGGCGGGCCGCGAAGTCGCCGCTGACCGGCTGGGCCAGCGCGGTGAGCACCCCCAGCACCATCGGCAGCGCGAGCCCCGTTTTATGGTAGGTGTCGCGCCGGCCGCGCAGCATCCCCCAGGCGTAGACGGCGGCCACGAGGAAGGCCGTGGCCATATACGAGGCGAGTATGAGGTGGACGGCCAGCACGCCCCAGGAGGGGTTCACGAGGGCGGCCACGGGGTCTATGTCCACGGGCGCGCCGTTCTGCACCCGGAAGCCAACCGGGTCCTGCATCCAGGAGTTGGCCGACATGACGAGCACGCCGGAGGCCGCGCCGCTCAGCGCCACCGGTATGCCGCACAACCAGTGTGCTCGCGGCTTGAGGCGGTCCCAGCCGTAGAGGTAGAGGCCGAGGAAGATGGCCTCTATGAAGAAGGCGTAGCCCTCCAGCGCGAAGGCCGGCCCTATGATCGGCCCGGCGAACTGCATGAAGGGCGGCCAGAGGAGCCCAAGCTCGAACGACAGGGCCGTGCCGCTGACCGCGCCTATGGCGAAGAGGATGCCGGTGGCCTTAGCCCACTTCCTTGCGAGGTCGAGGTATACCTGACGCCCCCTCCGCAGCCACAACCCCTCGGCCACCAGCATCATCAAAGGCAGCCCGATCCCCAGGGCCGCGAAGACCATGTGAAACCCCAGGGAAATCGCCATCTGCAACCGCGCCGCGAGTAGATTCTCCATCCTTGCACCACCCTGTTCCCTGCCGACAATTCGTAGCCAACTGTATCACACTGTTCCATTTCACGCCATATTTATGTAGCACGCTTGTGATTATTCCCTCCACTTAATTGTACGCCCTACGCTGCTTCCAGGCGCGGATTTGGCGTTAATATCAGCTTAAAGTTGTAAGCCAGAATTAGGTGGACAGATGTATAATGAGGACTGCTCTTGGGTTGGGGCTTTAGTGTGAGGTGCGATAGGTGCTTGCGAGAAGACGGCAACCAGTGTCATGGCTCAAAGCGGCGAGCTTTTTGTTGCTTGGGTGCGCGCTTGGCCTGCTCTCAGCGTGCGGTGCCCCAAGACTCGCAGCCGTGTCTCCTTCGCCCCCTACACCAATCGCGACCTATGATGTCAAAGCGTTACAAGCTACGACCGTAGCTGTACTCCATACCTTGCCCACCACGCCTCCTAACCCGAACCTCGCACCTGATAAGGCAGCAAGTTTTGCATTGGCCGATACGATCGCAAGGGCGCGGGCTACTGCTCGTGCCTTATATCCACCGCCCCCTGACTATGCACCTCCCACTGATACACCCGTTATCGACCTGACCCCTTTACCCACACCACCGGTCAGAACTGCCGGGACGGGGTATATACTTGACGAAGGAGGGAGCCAAGATACCCAAGTGTCGCTGCTGCTCCACGTGGTAAACCGTTGGTATGAAACAGTTGATAATCGTGACGTCATTGTCTTGGCGGGTATGCAAACTAATACGACAGACCCCAGTCTGGGCAAGGTAGTAGTAATAGTTCAAGACTCCATGAGTTACGAGATAATCGGAGAGCCAGAGAGCTATATGACACCCAGCCGGAATGGATATGTTGAGGTGATAGATGCTGTGGGGGAGCGCTTGACACTGAGG
>JBJMMB010000134.1:0-3139 GCA_045805005.1 Chloroflexia bacterium | reverse complement strand
GGCTATTACGGCGAAGGGCGGGAGCGGTTGGCGGGGATGCTCGCATTGTCCGCTCCCCCTACCCCGCCTACCGTTCAGGCTCTCCCATCACACTCACAAACTCAAACAACATCACACTCGCGGCTCTCCTTCACGGCCAGGGCTCTCAATGGGGCAGGTGCACTAGCAGCCCTGCAAGGGGATTATGCCACCGCACGCTCTATGTATGAGGAGAGCCTTGCCATAAGCAGGGAGTTGGGGGACAAGAGGGGCATCGCCGTCTCGCTCGGGAACCTGGGGAATGTGGCCTACGGCCAGGGGGACTATGCCATCGCACATTCTCTGTATGAGGGAAGCCTTGCTCTGATGCGGGAGTTGGGGGTCAGCTGGGGTATAGGGTGGATCCTGGCGGGGCTTGGAGGGGTGGCAGCGGGAGTGGGGCAGGCATCGCGGGGGACCAGGTTGCTGGGAGCAGCAGAAGCGCTGGAGGAAGCTCCAGGTAGCATCTTTGGGCAAGACGATCGCATGGTATACGAGCAAGGAATAGCCTCCGCCCGCGCCCAACTGAGCGAGGAGGAGTTCGAGAAGGCATGGGCCGAGGGGCGGGCCATGACCATGGAGCAGGCTATCGAGTATGCCATCGAGGAGTATTAGCGTTTACTCCCCAAACACATACTCCTCCAAAAACGCATTCCGGAACTTACCCTCCGGGTCGTACGCCCCCAGCAGGCGCTGGAAGTCTGCAAGCCTCGGGTAGAACGACCGCACCCGCTCCGGCTCCATCGTGAACACCTTGCCCCAATGCGGCCGGGCCTCGAACGGGGCCAGCGCTTCTTCGAGCAAAGGCAGAAACTCCCCGACCCCCTGCCGGTCCTTCACCCAGGTGAAATGGACCGACACGCAGTCGTGCCCGAAGCAGGGGCTCATCCAGAGGTCGTCCCCGGCGATTGTGCGTATCTCGGAGATTTGCAGCAGGGGGGCGATGCGGTCGCGCAGGCCGTAGATGGCGTGGAAGGCTTCGAGTGCGTGGGGGCGGGGGACGAAATACTCCGATTGCAGCTCCTCGCCGCTGCTGGGCGTGAAGCCCATGCGGAAGTGGGGCAGGCGCTCGTACCAGGGGCCGGGGACGCCCATCTGCTGGGTGCAATTCTCCGCTGATAGGCCGGGGATGGGGTGGCGGTTGGCCGGAGCGGGGGTAGCCCCGAACAGGGCGGACTCCGGCTCGAAGGGGACGCCGGGCACGACTGGGCGCTTCAGCCACACCTGGTTTATGCGCTCCGCCTGCCAATCGGTGAGCATGCTGACGCTGTAGGCCCTGGACGTGATCTCGTCGAAGTGCTCTTCGAGTTGGGCCATAGGCAGGTTCTCGTACACGTTCTGGCGCACCTCGAAGGTGGGCACCACATCAAGCGTGAGACTCGTCACCACACCCAGCCCGCCGAGCCCCACAACCGCGCCGGAGAACTCCTCCCCATTCTCCTCGCGGGACAGCCTGACCACCTCCCCATCCGCCGTGATGAACTCCATAGCGGATACAGCCGTGGCCAGGTTGCCGTTGCGGTCGCCCGAGCCGTGGGTGGCCGTAGCGCAGGCCCCCACCACCGAGATGTGGGGCAGGGAGGCGAGGTTGGGGAAGGCATAGCCCTGCCGGTGAAGCTGCTCGCAAATCTGGCCGTACCTGGCTCCCGCATCCAGCGTCACGGTACGACGCTCAGGGTCTATCTCCAGCCTGCGCTCCAGCCGGTCCAGCGACACCAACTCGCCCGGAGTGTCGGCAATACCGTTGAAAGAATGCCGCGACCCCAAAGCCTTCACCTTCCCCCCGCGCCGCACCAACTCCCGCACCTCATCAACCGTCTCCGGGAAGTGCAACCCCACAGCCCCATAAATGTAGTTACCCGCCCAATTGCTTCGCTTCTCCATCATCCTCACGCTCCTCCCAACCCTCATGCCCCGGCTTTCCCCACCCCCGCCCACACCCCCTCAAAGGCCCACTCCACGCGTAAATCTCCCCAAAACACAGGACTTAAGTACCATTGTAACCCATCCCTACTTCTCCTGTATAATGTATTCGTTTGTAGAACATTTGTACCTTAACAACCCCAACCCCACCCGGCATCCGCAACCCCAGCCCGCGCAGGCGGGCTTTGTAAGTGTTGCCCGCAGATTTTATCTGCCGGGCAAATGGGCCGGGCAAATGGGCTAGGCAATCCCAGGCACTTTAGGAGGAACAAAACAACTATGCCGAAAGCAATCCGCATCATAGCCCTGCTCACCGTGCTCCTGGCCCTGCCCGGCAGCGTCGGCCTCGCCTCAACCCGCACCCCGGCCCCCATCGCCCGCCCCGCCGCGGCCCTGCCCGCCGACCCCATCCTCACCGCCTGGCTCTTCAACACCGACGGCCACACCAACCCCCACTGGCCCACCACCCCCGTCGACGTCCAATCTGTCACTACCACCACCGTCAACGGCGTGCCCTACGCCCAGGTCCACACCAACAGCATCGCCAACTACTACACCTCCATCACCCAGCAACTCCTCCAGGAACTCAACAGCCGGCCCCGCGCCTCCACCGACTTCCGCCTCGGCCACACCACCGCCACCGAGGGTCAAACCGTGAGGTTCGGCGACGACATAGGCTACAGCACCACCCGCTGCTTCCTCGGCTACTGGGCTCCCGGCCCCGGCTGCCCCACCGCCCAGAACCGCACCTTCAACTTCCCCATGCAGCCCGTCCGCGCCACCACCTCATCCTCCACCGGCCTCGGCGCCAGCGGCCTCTGGATCGACGGCACCGCCGTCTACAACTGGTCCGACGGCCAGTCCTACCTCAACGGCCACGTCTGGTCCAACGCCGCCATGTCCTTCGAGCTTTACGATATGGACATCTGCCCCGGCCACGCCGCCAACGGCGACTACCACCACCACTCCTACTCCGACTGCATGGCTCAGCTAACGGGCGACACCGGCCAGGCCCACTCCCCCATCTACGGCTTCGCCGCCGACGGCTACCCCATCTACGGCCCCTTCGAGAGCGCCGGCACCCTCACCGAGAGCGGCTGGAAGCCGCGCGACTACGATAACCCCGCCTCCCCTACCGGCTGCGGCACCGCCCACGTCCGCAACTGCCTCCTCCGCGACCAGACCGACCCGAGCCAGG
>JBJMMB010000133.1:0-4674 GCA_045805005.1 Chloroflexia bacterium | reverse complement strand
GCTCTCAACAAGACAGCTGACCCGGCCAGCACCGCGCAGAACTGGTGGGTCAACAACGGCTCCTGGCTGATGTATATAGCCTCCCTCCTGCTTTTCGCCCTCGCCTTCGTCGTCTGGGAGCTAACCACAACGCCCCCCATCGAAGGCCCCGATCCGGGCGAAGCAGTCAGTAGCGAACAGAAGCGAGTAAGCAGCGAGCAGCCGGCAGCAAGCAGTGAGCCTACTACCGCCGTCGCTGCGCTCCCACTACTGGCGACTGCCCCGGCCTCCGGCAATGGAAGCCACGAATTGAGCGACGAGAGCCAGGCGCAGCCAGGCGCTGAGGAGCAATCGAGTACCGAGTACCGAGTACCGAGTACCGAGCCGGCTAACGAAAGTCTGTACTCAAGCGAAGCGCAGTCCTCTGTTGAGAGTACTCTGGAGGTTCCGGAGCACCAGACTGTGGCTGCCGAACATCAGGAGCCCAAAGAAGCGGCCCAGGTGCAGATCCCTTCAGGGACGGATAGTAGTGAAAGCCAACTCTCGGAGGGCGTGGGCCAGCACCCGAATGGGGAGAATCCCACGGTAGACTATGCGGGCCTGCCCGTGAGCGGTGCTCCGAGCGGCGATGGAATGACTACCAATGGAGACCGGGAGCCGGAAACCGGTGTAGCAGATCAGGCCCAGCCGGTGCCAGCCTATGGCGCCCCGCAGTCGAGCCAGCCCCCACATGGGGCGGTCGCGGGCCTGTTTACGCGTTCGGCGGCGGAGCGAGCGCGAGACCGGCTGCCCCGCGCCCTCGATTGGCTGATCATCCTCGGGCTGTTCGCCGTGGCGCTCTACCTGCGGGTCAGGGACCTGGACACTATTCCGCCCGGCTTCTGGTTCGACGAAGCCCAGAACGGCATGGTGGGACGACAACTTGTGGCCCCCGGCGCCTTCCACCCCGTGTTCATCGCCGATCTCACCCAGATGGGGGCCCTCTACTTCTACTTCGTAGGGCTGGCCGTAAAGTTCCTGGGTATCATGATCTGGCCCACCCGCATCCTGCCCGCCCTCGGAGGGGCCTTAATCGCGCCCATGGTCTACGTCCTCGCCTCTCGCCTCTACGGCTGGCGCTCGGGCCTGGCGGCGGCCGGGTTGGTCACCGTTTCCGCGTGGAACATCACCATGTCCCGCTTCGGCATGGCCTCCCTGCCCACCGTGGCCCTCGACGTGGCCGTTTACCTCTGCGTGGCCCAGGCGCTGCGCACCGGGCGCCTCGGCTACTACGCCGCCGGGGGTGTGCTCCTCGGCCTCGCCGAGCACATGTACTACCCCTCTCGCTTGCTGCCCGTCGTGCTGGGGGCTGTATTCGTCCACCGCCTCTTCACGGAGCGCATGCGGCTCATACGCTCGGTGCGGGCGGGCATACCTGTGCTTGTCCTGGGCGCTGTCCTCGCCTTCATACCCATGGGCCTGTTCGCCGTGCAGCGACCCGAGATATACAATTCCCGCACCGACATCGTTTCGGTGTTCAGCCCGATGAACAGCCCCAACCAGGACGCCCTGCGCCAGAACCTGGAGCACAATATACGCGCCCACGCCCTCATGTTCGAGTGGCAGGGCGACGGCAACGGCAGGCACAACCTCCCCGGAGCGCCCCTCCTCGACTGGGTAACCAACGCCCTTTTCGTGGCGGGGCTGGCGAGTTGCCTGGTGCGCGCCTGGCGCTGGCAATACTTCTTTCCGATAGTTTGGGGCCTGGCCGCCATATCGGGCGGCGTCTTCTCCCTGCCTTTCGAGGCCCCACAGAGCCACCGCACGCTCGAAAACAGCGTGGTCACCGCCCTGATAGCGGGCATCTTCCTCGGCGAAGTGGCCACCGCGCTCGTCGGCGGAGTTATGGTGAACAGGCTCATCAACCTCTTCACGTTCCGCTCTCGCAGGCGCGACGCCGCCGTTGTTGCCACGGGTGCGCGACCGCCCGCTCGCCGCCCCATCCGCTGGCCGATGCGGCTCGCCTGGGCCATCAGCGGCGCGGCCCTCCTCCTCGCCCTTTACTGGATCGGGGGCATAAACATCCACAGGTACTTCGACGTGCAGGCCCAGGACATGAGCGTCTGGCAAGATATGTACAGCCCACAGGCGCAGACCGCCCGCATGATCCAGAAATATGGCCAGGACCACGACATCTACGTCACCCCGGTTTACAAAGACGCCCCGCCGAGCGGGTTCCTGGTCCCCGACATCCAGACCCAGGTGTGGCCCGGCATGCAGGCCATCCCACTTAGCACCGGTGCCAACAAGCCAGGGGGCATTGTCATCATCCTGGACGAGCCCTCCGCGGCAGACGTGGCCACCATGGCCCGCATATACCCGCACGCGACCTTCGAGATAACCACCGCCCCCAACAGGCCCGAGCCTCTGCTTTACACTATCGTCATCCCGGCGTCCGATATCCAGGCCCTGCACGGCGTGCACCTCACCCTCACCGAGCCGGGAGGCAAGGCCCCCAAAGAGGACAAATCGGTACCCGAATTCGCTTACGACTGGGGCGCCTCTCCCATAAAGAACGGCACCGCACGTATGTCCTCGACGATCAAAGTGGACACGTACGGGGTCTACAGGTTCAATTTGAAGGGGGCCGAGGGCTCACAGGGCCCCCGCGAGTTCCGCGTAGACGGGTACAGCCTGCTCTCCGGCCAGCCGATCACACTGGGGCTTGGGCTGCACAGCGTCGTCGCCACCGACACCGTCGCCAGCGGCTCCGGCATCTCCCAGCTTACCTGGTCGGTCCCAGGCGGGGCCCAGGAGAGCCTCCCGCCCACTAATCTGTTCGACCCCCGGCACATCGAGCCGCGGGGCCTCACCGGCATCCAAAGGGCGGGCGTCAGCTTCGAGACCCCACCCACCACCGCTCGGGTAGATCCCGTCATCTCCTTCTACTTCCACCAGACCCTCCTCCCACGCCCCTACACGGTTGAGTGGCTGGGTAAGCTGTACGCGCCGGAGGACGGCACCTACGTCCTCGGCACCGAGCAACTCAGCACCTCTCGCGTCTTCCTCGACGGAAAAGAGATCATAAACAACACCGCCATCAACAACCTGATGGAGTCGTCGCAGAACCTCACCGCCGGCTGGCATGATATGCGCATTCTCTACACCGACCTCGACCAGGCATCGCACATCTACCTCTACTGGGTGCCGCCGGGCCGACCGCGCAGCAAAATTCCCGCCGCCTTCCTCTTCCCCCAGATGGGCCAGTACCCCGACAAGCCCGAGAGCGGCGACCTGCCCACGCTCGAAGAGTCGGACGGCACCAGGCTCCCTGAGGGAAGGGTCACGTACTGGCCTCCGCGCACGGCCCAGCCCGCGCCGCCGCCGGAGCAGCCGCAGGCGCAGCCCCCTCCCGCCAACCAGCCGCCCCCCCTCGAGGAGGCCCCGGCCAAGGGCGAAGTGCTCAAGCCCACCTTCCTTATCGGGGATAAGACAGGCCCGCTACCCAGGCCCAGGTCGGCGGCCGTGGACAAGGCAGGCAACATATATATTTACACGGAGGTCGACAGCAAGATCCACAAGTTCGACCCCAGCGGCCAGGAGACCACCTCGTGGGACGTGCGCAACGGCACAGGCGATAAGCTGGCCGAGGGCTCCGACCTGATCGTCTACAACGACCATGTCTACCTGCTCGACGCCCAGACTTCCGACATTATGGGCTTCAGTTTCGACGGCCAGCCCGCGGGCAACGTCCACCTTTGCCAGTGTTTCTTCCCACGGGGGATCGTCCTCAGCAAAGACGGCAACTTCTGGATAGCGAACACCGGGGGCGGGAGGCTGGACAAGGTGAGCCCAACGGGGCAGGCGATACGCCAGTATGGCGAGCCGGGCAAGGACCCAGGCCAGTTCGCAGAGCCGGCGGGCGTGTGGGAATCGCCTCAGGGCATGTTGTACGTGGCCGACATAGCCAACCACCGGGTGCAGACCTTCAGCGCCGATCTCAACCCGGTGTCGCAGTGGCCCATCGGCAACAGCATCGCCCGTGACGGGAACCGCCTGGTTGGCGACAGTTCGGGCAATGTGCTAGTTACCCAGTATGATGACCGGGCGGTGGTGATGTACGATCAGAACGGCAAGGAACTCAACCGCTGGACGTTCCGCCGCAACGGCGCGGCCCTCGTCCCTGCCGGGATCACGTCCCTGGGCGACGATAAGTTCCTGGTTCTCTACCCCAACGAGGGAATAGCCGCTGCCTTTTCTACCACGTAAGTTACTGAGCAGGAAATTGACGATGGACGATGGACGATAGACGATGGGGCTTATGAAACCGGTATCCTTATCCGCATCGTCCATCGTCCATCGTCCGTCGTCTGCCACCAGTCACTTCCCACCGCTCACTGACCGGGTTTGTCTGGCGGCGATCGCGGTGGGTTGGGTGGCGCTGCTGCTTATCATCCCACCCCAGCACGAGTACCCTGTGATTGACGACTGGATATATGCCAGGTCGGTCCAGCACCAGGTGGCGACCGGGGCTTTCGAGATGCCCGCGCAATCGCAGGCCAGCCTGGTGGGCTTGACTCTCTGGGGTACCCTCTGGGTCAGGCTCTTCGGCTTTAGCTTCACGATCCTAACCTACTCTACCCTGGTGCTGGCGTTGGCGGCGCTGTACGCCTTCTACGGGATCGCACGCGAGGTAGGGGTGCCGCCGGCCGGGGC
>JBJMMB010000132.1:0-11376 GCA_045805005.1 Chloroflexia bacterium | reverse complement strand
CGAGGGCCACGCCTGTACAGGTGCGAGATACACCACCCTCCCTGGCAGCTTCAGAGAGCAAGCGCGGACATACGTGAGAACACAATGGCTCTGTACCACGGTATCCAACTGCCGGAAACGGAGCCATTGTTGCACTACGCCGGCTACATGAAGGCGCTGATATGGCAGCCCACGCGCATAGCCTGAAACCACAGGCAAGTCCCTAGAACCTCAAGACTACGAGGCCAAGCAGTACCGTCCATAGGGCCGCGGCCAAGGCAAGCCCGGCGAGAAGCGGTCTGCGCGAGCGAAGGGGCCAGGAACGCCGGGAAGAATTGCGCGTTACCAGCCAGACGATCGCGCAAAGCGCGCAGTAGTAACTCGCGAGCCACGATGTAGGGATGGGGCCAGTCCCAATGATGGAGAAGGGCAGAGACGCCCACAACCGCGACCAGAAAATCATCCACGCCGCCGGCAGCCAGGCGGACATGCCCGTGATGCTCGCCAACTGAGGCGCGAACGTGCCCAGCACCCCGGTGACTATCCCAGATATCATAAGGGGCAGGAGGGCGACATCCACAGTTAGCGTGGCGGGCAAACCGACGAGCGACATGCGCCCGGTAAGCGCGGCGCTCAGGGGCAGGGTGAATAATTGCGCGGCTATGCCGGTTGACAGGGCGGCGGCCAGCAGACCGGGCACCCTGACCCGCTTCAAGAGGTCACGCAGGCGTGGCGCGAGCAGCACTATGCCTAGCATGGCGGCGAAGCTAAGCTCGAAGCCCGCGTCGAGCAGCACGTTAGGGTCGAGCAGACTCATTACCAAAGCGGCTACCGCCAGGGCCGCTGTCGGGTCGTATCGCCGCCGGGCCAGGGGAGCGAACAGGAGGACGGCGCTCATTGCCGTGGCCCTGACCACTGACGGGGTGGCCCCGGTGAAGACCGTATACAGGGCCAAGCTCGCGACTAGGGCCAGTGTGAGCAGCACTGTTGGTCGTCTGCGTTGGCGGAGACCGCTCAGCAGAAGCCACACAAATCCCGAAATCAGAGCGATGTTCTCGCCCGAGATGGCCAGCACATGTGTCGTGCCGCTGGCCTGGAAGGCTTCCTGGAGGTCCTGGGGCATTGATGAACGGTCGCCTATCACCACCCCGACGGCTAGAGACGCCTCGGGCTCGGGCAACGCTCGCTGAATTGCTGCTCCCACTCCGCTCCGCCAGCCCTGTATAAGCTGAGAGCCCCGATCCCCGTCCCCGCTACCCAGGATCTTTACGCCTGGAAAGGACATGTACGAGTAAATGCTGTGCGCGGCCAGGTATGCGCGGTAGTCGAAACCGGGCATGTCGGGGGGCGGCGTGAGCGCGCCCGACAGTGAGAGCCGATCGCCCGTGCGGTACTCCGGATAGCGAGGAAGCAGCGCCAGCATGTCGCCGGAAACTGCACGGGACGATTTCTGGTTCACCGAGCGTATCGAGTCTGCCCTCACGTGAAGGCGCTGCCAGCGGTCCGCCAGCACCGGCTCCCCGCTCACTGAGCCCGTGACTACGAGCTTTGTGGCCGGATCCGGGGTCGTGTAGTACGCCAGGGAAGCAGGAGTGTCTGTGGGGTGCACCAGGAGGGCGCGGCCACAGCCGAGGAGGAGGAGCGCCAGGAGGAAGCAGGCCCATCGCGTGGGCGGGTTCTTCCAGGCGACGGCAAGCGCGACTAACGAGATCAGGCCCGCCCCAATCAACGCGAGGCCGTAGAGGGGGCTGAGCCCCGAGGGATAAGAGGCGGCCAGGAGCACGCCGGCCGCGCAGCCGGCCAGCCAGACAACGGTACCACGCACCGAGTCTATCGTACTCTTGCTCCTCTGGAGGGAGAAATAAGACTGTATTGTACCACAAAATGGCGTGTATGGTATACTTCCAGGACGAAGTACCGGGTAGGGCTCACTCGGTACTCATTACTCGGTACTCGGTACTAAGAGTAGGAGTGGATCAATGCAGATGGGAGTTCCATCGATGACACATCAGTCGGTCGTCGGTGTCTTTGACAGCGAGGCCGAAGCTAACGAAGTGCTGGACCAATTACGTAGCTTTGGGCTGTCGCAGGACGACGTGACGGTCATGTTGCGCGATGCCCCGCCCACCCCGCAAGCCCCTACGGGGCAACCGGGTTCACCGGTAGTGGGGGGCGCGGGCACAGGAGCCGTGCTGGGTGGACTGATTGGTGTGCTCCTGGGCTGGATGATCGCCATAGGAGCCATTTCGATCCCCGGCGTCGCCAACGGCGCTCCCGCCATACCAGGCGTCGGAACCGTCCTCCCCGAGGGCGTGCTCGCCGCCGCCATAGCCGGCCTGGTGCTCGGCGCCGTGGTGGGTGCTCTGATAGGAGCGTTGTTGGGGCTGCGCGTTCCGCGGGACGAGCCCACAACGCCGGCCACCGGACCTCGCGAAGGTCGCGTGCTGGTTACAGTACACCCAACTGATGAGGTCAGCACCGAGATGATTCAGGCTGCGATGCAAACAGGCGGCGGCTACGATGTGCGCGTGTACGATTCCGCGGTTGCCCAATCGACTACCTCATATGACACCCCAATAGGCGTGCGGCCCGTGGGCACGGCGCGCCGGTACGATCCTGTCCCGGGCGGTGAGCCCGACGTCAACCCCGACGAAGCAAGCCCGGACGAAGGAAGCGTGGAGGCTTCCACCCCAGACACCACACTCGGCGCGGGCGCGGAAGGCGGTTATGGCGACGGCGAGGCGCGAGAGCTTGTCGAGCCTACCCCGCCTGATGAGGACTGAGTACCGAGTGACGAGTACTGAGTAAACCTCACTCGATACTCGGTACTCGGTACCTGGAAAGCAATGCTCTGGCACCGGTTATTGCGACGCTGCGCCCCTGCCCCGCATGAGAGCTACGCCGGGCTTTCGATGTCGGACGCTCTGCTCGCGGAACGCCCCTCGGATATCTTTTGGCGCTGGGCGAAAGATGACTTGCTGCGTGACAAGATACCTGACGTTGACGCCCTGCGGGGTATAAGCCAGGCCCCCGCGCACGAGGATGATGCCTTCGTGCACACGCTCAAGGTGGTAGACGCGATAGCTCCGACCCCTGTGCGACGGTGGGCTGCCTTACTGCACGATATCGGTAAGGCCCCCACATTCATCGCAGCGGCCGACGGGCGGAGCCGCTTCTTTGAGCATGACCGCATTGGAGCAGAATTGGTCCCTGAGATCATGACCGGGGCCGGCGCCGATCCCACAATGATTGAGCCGGTCACCCGGTTGGTGAGGCTCCATATGCGGCCGATCTCTTACAGCCCGGAGTGGACTGATGGGGCGGTGCGGCGCCTAGTCGAGGAGGCCGAGGAAGGGCGCGGCCCGGAGGGTTGGGCCGACCTGATCGCCCTGGCCAGAGCCGACCTCAACGGCTACCTGCCCGAGCCCATCGCACGAGGGTTGTGGGTGCTCGACTCGCTCGAGGCCCGGCACCGCTCAATAGTGGAGGGTGAGAAGGACGAGCAGCGGCGAGCCGCCAGGGAGCCTGCATCTCCGCTTGACGGCAACGAACTGCTGGCCCTCGCGGACCGCGGACCGGGGCCGTGGGTGGGCGAGTTGAAGTCATACCTCAGGGATCAAGTAGCCTCGGGCGCCCTGGGGCGGGACGACAAGGAACAAGCCGCCGCAGTAGCCCGTGCCTGGCTGAGGTCCAATTAGTGCGCATCTTCAGGACGCCGCCCTACCATGACGTGCCCGAACTGCTTGATGATGTGTCGACGGCCACGCCGCACGAGCTAGAGACCACCCTGAGGGACATCCGGAGGGCCAATATCTTCGGGCTGGGCACCTGGGTGGTGAAACATCACCTGTCTCGGCTTCTGTCCGCGGAGCCCGAGCGGGGTACGACATTGACCATCCTCGACGTCGCGACCGGTTCGGCGGACATCCCGCAGGCGCTGCTCGCGTGGGCCGGGAGCACCGGAATAGAGATGCAAATCGTGGCTACCGATATCAGCGATGCAATCCTCAGGGTGGCCCGAGGGCGTATAGATAGGACAGGCCTGGCGGGCCGGGTGAGCTTCGCGACGTGCGACGCCTCCCGGCTGCCCTTCGACGACAGCTCGTTCGACTATGCGACCTGCTCGCTGGCTTTGCACCACCTCGACCCCAGGCAGGCGCGAGCGGCGCTTCGCGAAATGGCCCGAGTGGCAAGCAAGGGCTTCATCGTCAACGACATCTACCGTTCACAGGGAGCATGGTACATGGCCTCAGCGCTGGCGACACTCGCCACAACCAACCGGCTGACCCGGCACGATGGCCCGGCATCAGTTATGCGTGCCTACACGCCCCGTGAGCTGCGTCGCCTGAGCGAGAGCGCCGGGCTGCGAGTAAACGTCTACACTCACCCGTTCTGGAGGATGGCTGCCGTTGGACGATGTCTCCCGGGAGTCGGGGGTCAGGGGTCGCGGGTCGGGGATTGATACTATTTACAGCATCATGCGTGAGAGGAGGCAGGATGGGGAATTTCCCATTTCCCCCATTTTGGGAGGTCGAGCGTGCGTGATGAACAGCAAGTGGGGAATCGACTCTTGGATACTATTTGTATCCTGAGTAGCGATGGACGATGAGGGATGGATGATTTACGATGTACGATAGATGGTGAAAGTAGTGATAGCTCCTCGATGACCTTTGTCAACCATCGTCCATCGTCTGTCGTACATCGGACGATGTACGACGCGGTTGTGGTCGGAGCGGGGCCGGCGGGCTCGGCCCTTGGCGCACTGCTGGCGCGGGCCGGCTTCTCGGTACTTCTCCTGGACCGGGCGGCGTTCCCTCGCGATAAGCCCTGCGGGGAGTACACCAGCCCGGAAACCTGCAATGTGCTGGCCAGGCTCGGAACCCTCGAGGCCGTGGAGCGGGCCGGTGGGCGAAAGCTGCGCGCCATGCACCTGGTCAGCCCCGGGGGGCGGCGCTTCGCGCTGGAGTACAGCCCACCCGGTGCGCACGACGGCCCCCACGTGCTCGCTACCACCCGGCGGGCCCTGGACGCTGTGCTGGTGGACCACGCCCGCCGCTCGGGGGCCGAGGTGCGAGAAAGGGTGAAGGTGGAGGCCGTCACCCTCAGGGGTGGAAGGGTAGCAGGGGTCGTAGTACGAGAGCGCAGGGGGTGCGTTGAAGAGATTCAGGCCCGGCTGGTGATAGGTGCGGACGGGGTTCACTCCGCCGTGGTGAGGAGCCTGGGGCTGGCCGCGCCGGTGCGCTGGCCGCGTAACCTCGGCCTGGTGGCCCACTACAGCGGCTACCGGGGCCTGGACGACTGGGGCGAGATGCACGTCTCCGAGCGTGGATACGCCGGCCTGGCCCCACAGGCTGGTGGTTTGCTAAACGTCGGCCTGGTGATGCCGTTACGAGGGGTCCTCGGGAGCCGGGGTAGCTCCGCGGAACGGTTCGAGGCATTCGCTATGTCGTTCCCAGGCGTCGCCGAGGTGCTGGAAGGGGCCAGGCGCGTGTCCGCGGTGCGCGGTGTAGGGCCAATCGGCGCGCGAGTGAAGCGCACATCGGGGGCGGGCTACATGCTGGTCGGCGATGCCGCCGGTTTCTTCGACCCGTTTACGGGCGAGGGAGTATACAAGGCTCTGCGGGGTGCGGAGCTTGCGGCCGGGGTGGCGTCCGGAGCGCTAGAGCGGGACGATCTTTCGGCGCGGTCGCTTGCCGAGTACGACCGGCTGCGGCGGCGGGAGTTCGGCGCTAAGGAGATGGTGTGCCGCCTCGTCCAGCTTTTCGTCGGCCTGCCGACGGCGATGGACTACGTGGCCGCCAGGCTTGCAGAGCGCCCCACCCCACGCCAGGTGCTCACGGGGGTGCTTGGCGACTACGCTGACCCACGGGCGGCCCTGAGCCCTGTCTACCTCTGGTCGCTCTTGCGGCCGTGACTGCCGGAAATTACGAATTGCTGGTTGCGGATTGTGTAGGGTCTACTTCTTACGAAGTATTTTGAAATTGGAGAGGAGCGAGTAGTGCGCACGAGTAACGAGGTAGAGATTCGAGGGGACCTCGGGCGCATCTTCGAGCTTGCTTCGCGGGTTGAAGACTGGGGAAGGATCTTGCCGCACTACCGGTACGTTCGGGTGCTGCACAGGCAGGGCAACCGCAAGTGGGTGCGCATGTCTGCGTGGAGGGACTTCGTGCCGGTCACCTGGACGGCTGTGCAGACCGTGGAACCGGGCAGCGACGGCGGGCCGGGGCATATCAGGTTCCACCACATCCGGGGGATGGTGCGGGGCATGGATGTTGAATGGTGGTTCGTGCCCCGCCCCGAAACCCGAGACGTCCTAGTGGGCATCAAGCACGACCTCGGGAAGCCTCCCTTCCCCACCAGCATTCTCGGGCCCCGGCTGGTAGAGGCTATCGTGGGCAGAGGCTTCATAGGCAATATCGCCGGCAAGACATTGCGGCGCATAAAAGAGCTCGCGGAGGCGGGCGAAGTGTAGGGTAAAGCCGTGGGAACAAACGTTACCGATGGCAACCGGGTTGTAGTGACGGGGATTGGGGCGATAACCCCGATAGGCAACGGCGTGGAAGGGCTGTGGCGGGGAGTACTCGCGGGCCGCTCGGCGGTGCAACGGGTCAGCCGGTTCGACCCGGCCCCTTTCAAGTCGCAAGTGGCCGCTCAGGTCGACGATTTCGACCCGCTCGATCACCTGGAGCCCCAACGCGCAAGGAGGCTCGACCGCTACTCCCTACTCGCCGTGGCCGCTGCCCAGCAGGCCGTGCTCGACTCCGGGCTCTGTCTCTCAACAAGCGACGCCGAGCACACCGGCGTCTACCTGGGGTCGGCGCTCGGGGGCCTGTCGTTCGCGGAAGAGCAGCACCAAGGCTTTATGGAGAACGGCTTGCGCGGCGTCAACAACATCCTCGCCCTCACGGTGTTCGGGTCCGCATCGTCGTGCAATATCGCTATCGAGATGGGCCTGTTTGGGCCGAACCAGACGAACGCCAACTCGTGCGCCTCGGGGGCGGTGGCCATCGGCGAGGCGTACCGGCTGATCCGTCGAGGAGGGGCAAGGGTGATGCTCGCCGGAGGCGTGGAAGCCCCGCTCGCTCCCCTCGTGTTCGGAGCTTTCGATCTCATCCGCGCCCTCTCCAGCAACTCAAACGCGGAGCCCGACCTGGCCTCGCGTCCCTTCGACGCGCTCCGCGACGGGTTCGTACTTGCCGAGGGGAGCGCGGTGATCGTGCTGGAGGAGTTGGAGCATGCCAGGGCTCGGGGCGCGAAGATCTACGCTGAGATAAAAGGGTACGCTACCACGACCGATGCCTACCACATGACTGCCCCCCGGCCCGATGGGGCACAGGCTATGAGGGCTATGCGAGAGGCCCTGGCCGAGGCCGGGCTGCACCCATCAGAGATCGACTACATCAACGCCCACGCCTCCTCCACCCCCCTCAATGACAAGACCGAGACCATGGCGATCAAGCAGGTGTTTGGGGAGGCGGCCTACCACGTACCCATCAGCGGCACGAAAGGCATGCACGGGCACGCCCTGGGCGCCAGCGGGGCCTTTGAACTGGCCATAAGCTGCCTCTCTATAGAGCGCGACTACCTGCCGCCCACCATAAATCTGTGCAATCCCGATCCTGATTGCGACCTCAACTACATCACCGGCGAAGGCCGGCACGTCCGAGTGGACACCATCCTCTCAAACTCGTTTGGCTTCGGCGGAATAAACGCTTGTGTCATATTGACCAGGGAGTAGGGGTCGGGGGTGGGGGTGCGGTCTCTTTCTTGCTTTTAGGCATGCGAGGGGTGCTACCAATTGGGGACAGACGGCCCGGTGGAAAAGCTATGAGCCTCGCATCGCGGGCTCATATAATGCATTAAGGAGCAGGGCAGCGAGAGCCGCGGTGGCCCGGCGCACCAGATGGGTAACCCTCAAACGTTTATAATCCTATAGAGCTATAGCATCCACGACGAATTGCGAATACAATAATTCCCTAGCGGATCTTGGATTTCAGCATCTTGGAAATCCAAAGTCCAGAATACGAGGAGGACGCCGCAATTGAACCTGATCCAGCCGGTTGGAACGTACCGACCTATACCTGAGCGCATAGGCCGGCTGAACGAACTAGCATATAACCTATGGTGGAGTTGGCACCCCGAGGCCCAGCGCCTTTTCTCAAGCGTTGATGAGACGCTCTGGGAACTGGTGTATCACAACCCCGTGAAGTTCTTGAGCGAGTTACGCCAATTGAGCCTGGAGACCGCCTCGAAAGACGCTGCATACCTGGCCCTCTACGACCAGACCATGCAGGATTTCGATGAGTACATGGCACCTTCCGCCACGTGGTTCACGGAGGAGCACCCGAAAGAGTCTGGAACGGTGGCGTATTTCTCCGCGGAGTTCGGGCTCCACGAGTCGCTGCCCATTTACTCCGGCGGCCTTGGCATCCTTGCCGGCGACCATGTGAAGAGCGCGTCCGACCTGGGAGTGCCCATGGTGTTCGTTGGCTTCCTTTATCCTCAGGGCTATTTCCGGCAGACGCTCGACGCCAATGGCTGGCAGCAGGCCGAGTATAACAAGCTCGATTTCGATGACGTGCCCTCCACCCCAGCGGTCACGGCGGACGGGCACGAAGTTATCGTGCAGGTCCAGTTGCCAGGCAGGGTTATCTACGCCAAGGTATACCGCATCCAGGTGGGGCGGGTGCCGCTCTTCCTGATGGATACCGACATCTATCCCAATGCGCCAGCGGACCGCGAACTGGCGGCGCGCCTCTATGGTGGCGACCAGGATATGCGCGTCGCCCAGGAGATCGTGCTGGGGATCGGCGGCGTGCGGGCTCTGAGGGCTCTCGGGATCAACCCGAGCGCCTGGCACATGAACGAGGGCCATAGCGCCTTCCTGGTGCTCGAACTTGTGAGGGAGCGCGTGCAGGCCGGGGAGCCGTTCATGCAGGCCCTGCGTAAGGTGTCGGACAGCACTATTTTCACCACGCACACGCCGGTGGCCGCCGGAAACGACACCTTCCCGTACGATCTGGTTGACAAGTACTTCTCAGACTACTGGACGCAACTCGGCCTGGACCGCGAGGAGTTCCACGCCCTGGCGAAAGAGGGCCAGCCCTGGGGCCCGACCTTTGGTATGACGGTGCTCGCACTCAATGGCTCGCACCATCGCAACGGGGTGAGCCAACTTCATGGCCGGGTATCACGGAATATGTGGCACTGGCTTTGGCCCAACCGGCCGGTTGACCAGGTGCCGATCGAGTCGATCACCAACGGCGTCCATACCGGCACATGGCTGGCGGCAGAACTGCACAAGCTGTATGACCGCTACCTCGGCCCGAACTGGTACGACAAGCTCGACGATCCGGCCACCTGGCAGCCAATCTACAACATCCCGGACAGCGAACTATGGGATCTGCACACCCACCTCAGGCACGACCTGATCGAATTCGCGCGAGACAAGCTGCAGCGGTGGCACGCCCGCACCGGCACCACTCCGACTGTGTGGCCGCCGCTCGATCCCGATGCACTGACCATAGGCTTCGCCCGCCGCTTCGCGACCTACAAGCGCGCCACGCTGATCTTCAGCGACGTGAACCGGCTGAGCACGATCATGAACAGGCCGGGCCGGCCGGTGCAGCTCGTGTTCGCAGGCAAGGCTCACCCGCGAGACGAGCCCGGCAAGCAGTTCATCCAGCAGGTGGTATGGGCTTCGCAACACGAAGGGTTCCACGGCAAGATCATCTTCCTCGAAGAGTACGACATGAACGTGGCCCGCTACCTGGTGCATGGCGTCGACGTGTGGCTGAATAACCCGCGCAGGCCCTACGAGGCGAGCGGCACAAGCGGCATGAAAGCCTCGCTCAATGGGGTGCCAAACTGCTCGATTCTTGACGGCTGGTGGGCCGAGGGGTACAACAGCAAGAACGGCTGGGCCATAGGCGAAGGGCAGGAATACGGAAACCAGGACGAGCAGGACTGGCACGATGTGCAGTCGCTCTATTCCCTCCTGGAAGATCAAATCGTGCCCCTGTATTACAACCGGAATGATGCTAGCCTGCCGCCAGGCTGGATTGAGGTGATGAAAGAGGCCATTGTCTCCGTGGCCCCAGCCTTCTCCGCGCACAGGCAGGTAAAGGAGTACACTGAGAGGTTCTACATCCCAGCTATGCGCGGTTCGAGCCGGAAGAGTGGGACGCGGAAAAGCTCGACGTAAAACGTAACGTGGTAGGGGTGGCTGGTTCTGGTTTTACGAACCAACTGCGCCTACCACCTTTACGTTTTATGCTTTAGGGGTTAGGGAGCGCGGGGGAGTGTCGTGCGGCCTCGGCGAAAGCTTGAGAGGCCTCAGCGTCGCGGCCCGCGCCTTTGTATGCCCGGCCCAGGGTGAGCCAGCCGTCGGCCTGCCCGGCATCGAGTTGCGTGGCCTGTCGTGCCGGCTCGACAGCGGCGGTGAAGTAACCCTGCCTGATTAGGCTCTCCGCAATCAAGCGATGGGGTGCGGCCCAGCCGGGTTGAAGTGAGGCCGCGGTCTTGAATGCCATCTCTGCATCCTCGAGCGCGTGTGCTCGTCCCGTAGCGGCCAGGTAGGCAAGACCTAGCTGGTAGTAAGTAACCGCGTCACTGCCGTTTATGTCCACGGCGCTCTCCATGAAGCCGATGGCGCGCTCGTAATTGCCCGCCTTGTACGCCGCCACTCCCTGTTCGACCAGGGTGGTGGCATCACCCTGAGCGCCGGACGCGGTCGAGCTGTCGCCCAAGGAGGCCGGAGGTTGGGCCGGGGCTGGAGGCTGCTGAGGCGCTGCTGAACCACCCGGCGGATTGGCGGGAGCGGGGGTGGCCGGGGTAGGCCCCAGCCACGGTGAGAACCAGGTCGTAGAGGTGAGGCCGTAGACGCCCGCCGCGAGGAGACCAACCGCGAGGGCCGCGAGAATGATGAGCAACGTTCCACGCCTGAGCAGCAGCGCCAGGCGCGAGCCAATGGTCATCCTGATGCGGGGTGGGGCGGTGTGCAGGGCCATGCCTGACGGCTGCGGCGGAGGCTCGGGAAGCGCATCATCGAACGTTTCAGTATACTCCGGCTGGGAGGCCAGGACGCGCAGCCAGTCGGTATTGGGCCTCTCCGGCTCCTGGGGTGAAGGCTCTTTGCTATAGGCCAGGTTTGAGCCGGCCGCCAGCAGGCCGCTATCGAGGTGCGACGTGGAGAGCTCGCCGTCCCCAGGAAATTGGTCGTCTTCGGTTTGAAGCTTCGGGGTATCTACAAGGTTTCTCATGGGCTTTCTCTCCGGCTACCGACCGGCTATCAAAACTGTCCCCGCACTGCCGGGGGTGCCAATTATAGCACCGGGCGGGGGGCCGCCTGGGGGCTTTTCCACAAGTATGAGAGCTTTCCCTACGGGAATTACGAAT
>JBJMMB010000131.1:0-3605 GCA_045805005.1 Chloroflexia bacterium | reverse complement strand
ATGCTTTCCGAGCCCCACATCCCCTACCTGCGAGAGGGCAGCGCTCCCTACCTGGAGGCCCTTGCGGAAGTAGAAACGCTCGATTGCCGCCTGCTCATACCCGCCTCCGGTCCCCCCGCCCAGGGGAAGCGCCAGGTCCGCCAACGCCTTGAGCGCGACCGCAACTACGTTTACTCCCTGGTCCGCCACGTCCGCACCGCCATGGCCGCCCCCGCCACCCTCGAGCGCGCCATCGAAGTCGCCCGCACCGTCTATGAAGACTACCCCTTCCTCGAGGAGCACCTCCACAACCTCCGCGCCGTCTGGCAGGAGCTGGACGATTCTCCATCATGAAACGCTGAAACCGGCCGACAGGCCGGTTTCAGCGTTTCATGACCATATACCCCTTATTTATTCGCTATAGGAACGAACTGGTTGGTGAACATCTCCCCTATCTTTCCCTTCTGACTGATAATCTTCGCATCGAAAAGGAAGTCCTGGGTGTCGGCCCACGTCTGCACGTCGGTCCAGCCTATCGGGTGGCTCAGTCCTTGTGCGTCGTCCTCTCTAGGTTTCATCAGCTTGATCGTTTCCTCGAGCACTTGCAACTGCTTGTCTTTGTTCGCCCCACCCGCCTCGGGCACCTCTTTCAGGGCCTCGTCGAAGGCCGCCTGCGGGTTCTCCTCGGTGTACTTTATGCCCCGCTGCGTGGCCCTTATGAGCCTGGCGATCAAGGGCCTGTTCGACTTGAAAGTCTCGATGTTCGTCACCAGCCCGTTAGATGCCAGCCTGGCATAGTCAGCCACATTCAGCATGTTTACGTCGGTGCCCTGGCTGCGGAGTTGCACCGGCTCGTTGGCCGAGTAGACCATAGCCACGTCTACCTGCCCTTTGGTCAGGCTCTCTATTTGTGTGAAGCCTATCGTCTTGACCTTTATGTCGTTGAGCGACAGTCCCCCCGCGTTCAGCAGCGCCAGCAAACCCGTGTACGTCGAGCCGAACAGCCCAGGCACCCCCACAGTGTGCCCTTTCAGGTCGGCTGGACTCTTGAGCTCGGGGCCCTTGCCCTTTACCGAAATGGCGGCCACCGGGTACTGCCTGTACCAGGTCATCGCATAAAGCACCGGCAGACCGCTGAGACGAGCGGGGATGATCTCGTCGCCCGAGGCCACCGCGAAATTGATCCCTTGCTCACCCGCCCCCAGCAGCCTGATGAGGTCAGGGACAACCCCATGTTTGAAAGTCACGTCCAGCCCTTCCTCGGCGTAATAACCCTTGTTCAAGGCCACGTAGAAGGGCGTGAACTGCACGTCCGGCGTGAACCCCAGCGCGATCGTCACCTTGGTCTTGGTGATAGTAGTGGAGGGATTCACCGTGGGCAACTGGGTCCACGACGAGATCACATCTAGCGTCGGCGTGGGCTTGGCGTTACCCACGTCTCCCCCGCCCGGCTCGACCATCACCGTCGCATTACTGTTGCCGGGCGTCCCGTTCTGCTCGCTGACTGCCGTGGGCGTAGCGATCGAGCCGTTATCGCAACTCGCCAGCACGAACGCCACCATACTCAGCGCTATCATCAATAAAAGCGTCTTCCTGAGAACCATTATCAAATCCTTTCATCCATTTATTCCCACGTAATCAACATTCTCTCCAGCAGCGTAACCGCCGTGTACGCCAGCAGGGAGAGGGCCGCCAGGCACACCAGGGCCACAAACACCAGCGTGGTATCGAACAGGCCCCGCCCCTGCATCAGCAAGAAGCCGAGGCCCGAGCTGGCCGACACGAACTCGCCAATCACCGCGCCGGTGATTGCCAGGGTCAGGCCCAGCTTGACGCCGGCCAGCAGTGGTCGCAGACCAAGCGGCAGTTCCACGTACCATATGGTCTGCCAGAAGTTCGCGCCTGATATCTTTGCCACTTCGAGCATGGAGCGCTCGATGCCCCGCACCGCCGCGATGCAATTGACCAGGATCGGGAAAAAGACGATCAAGGCCACGATCACCACGATCCGCGTTAGATCGTCGGAGAACCAGAGCACGAGCAGCGGAGCCAGCGCCACCACGGGCAGCCCCTGGCTGATAGCCACGTAGGGCGATAGGAATCTCTCCACCCTCTGTGAGCGTCCTATTGGGTACCCGATGCCGAGGCCCAGCGCTAGCGCCAGCAGGAAGCCCAGTACCGCCTCCCGGCCCGTTGTCCATACGTGGCCCAGAAGCGATCCGTCGGCTATCTTCTCCCCCAACCGGGCGGCCACGTCGGGCGGGGTGGGCAAGATGAAAGAGGGGTAGTTGCCCAGCCACGTGACGGCCCACCAGGCCAGCACGAACAGCACCACCGCCAGCAGCCCAATCGCCACCTGCGCTGGCGCCGCCCGCCGCTCCAACACCTGCTCGCTAACCGGCGCCCTCTCCCCCGAACGCGCCTCCTCCGCGGGATTCTCGACGACAGACGACGGACGATCGACGATAGAGGTCGTGGAACTGGTATCCTTACCCCCATCGTCCATAGTCTGTCGTCTATCGTCGGCGGAACGCCTCGCAGGCGATCTGCCTATCTTCTTGTTGTTTACCTGGAACATATAACCCTGACCCAAACAAAAACCCCGGTCGCAAAGCAGCTACCAGGGATTAGGCGAGAAATCGATCCTCTCCGCCACGCCTCGACCCCGCCCCTCGCGCTCTCGCACAAGGGCCAGCGGCCACATCGTGGCTCTAGACCTTCTTCCATCCGGACTGTAACCGTCGGCCCCGGAGTCCCACCGGAGTCTGCCTTGCGGCTCGCGGGCTTGGCCTGAGGCCTTACCGCCGATCGGGAATTTCACCCTGCCCTGAAAGTCTGCTCACTATTCGATTGTTGATCAAGTATATTGCAGCAATAAATACGTGTCAAGGACAGGACGGCAGCAACTCCCCGCTTGACCTTCCCAAAAACCGGGACCAAAGTACTATATGCACTCTCAGAACATATGTGCTATAATCTACTCAAGGCCCAACCAAAACCACCGGGGAGCCTAACCCACCCGGCTGCCTCTCTGCCCAACGCCCCCGGCACTCAGGGCACATTAACAAACCACAAAACTCGCGGATCCCTTTGTCCGCTCCGCCCAGACCTTCCCAGGCACTCTCTCGAAGGAAGACCTCACACCCACCCTGCCGGCCCCCAGAGGCGGGCTTCGCTCAAGTAGCCCGCAGATTTATCAGCCGGGCACACCGCCTGGCAATCCATCGCCCCACGGCCACCTGACCCGACAAAACCGGACAAAACCGGACACATTTCATAAATCCAAATTATTAGACAAGCCTAAACCCGACAAAACCCGACACTTTTTCAAAACTCCATTTGCTTTACATAACAAGCAACACTCGCCGTCCTCCATACATACTTGGTGCCCTTGGTGGTTCCGTCTCTCCCACCCCTGCCAACCACCCAAGCCGGTAAGCGCGTCCCGGCCCGCTCATTCATTCGTCCAAAGCTCCGCGCTCTACGTCTGACATCAAAATAGGGGTGCAGGGTTCCCCTGCCGGGGGCTTGGGGGTGCCCCCCGATTATCCCTACCCCCATAAAAGGGGTGCAGGGTTCTCCCTGCCGGGGGCTTGGGTGCCCCCCAACTCTCTCCTTATTTTTAT
>JBJMMB010000130.1:0-4934 GCA_045805005.1 Chloroflexia bacterium | reverse complement strand
TCTACTATGAGCCCAAAACCAGCATGCTCTTCGGCGACGCCAAAGCCACCGCCAACCAACTCGTAGACGCCCTCAAGCACGTGTAGACACCCGCACAGTCAGCGAAAAGAGAGAGCGCCCGAAGATGGCGCTCTCTCTTTTTGCCGCTCACAAAGCGGTGCAGGGGCCTCCCTGTCGTGGGTTTGGAGGTGCCCCCAACTATTCCCCTTCCCTCGCATGCAACCCCATGTCCCGCCCCTCGTTAACCATATTGTGTAGCGAATTACATCTATTACCTGACGACGGAGTTACACGAAACCTGCAAAGTCCACGCAACCAAAATATACCCAATTCGTTACGCTATTGTAGCCAAAAGAACCGGGATTTGGCACAAAAATTGCTCTCCATCAGCCTAGACGCATGAATAAGTCGTAGAACCGTGTTTTGCGCACGGGCCGGGCCGAGGGAGGCATACTTCCGAAGACACACGCATACCTGATACCGAGCAAGTCAACCATCTGGAACAGTCGAGCACAAGGACACATTCAAGGAGGAGAAAACATCTCATGGACAAACGTTGGATTACATCTCTAGGCGCTGCCGCGGCGGCTACAGTGGTCTTCGGGGCCGCTGCCCTCGCGCAGACTCCGTCGCCCACTCCCGGAGCGGGCGGCACCGCCACAGTTACACACACCGCGGGCACGGGTACTGCGGTTTCGACCGGCACTGCCGTGGCTACCGGCACTGTGACCGGCACCGTAACATCCGGTACCCCTGTGCCCACAATCGTTGTTTCGCCTAGCATCTACGCGCCCGGCGGGCAGGGCGACTTCCAGTTTGCCCACCCCGCGTTCCAGCGCGTCTGGCAGCGCACCGACCGCCCCGTGGGTGAGGGCAAGGTGAGCCGCACCTGGTTCTGGGGCCCCGGCCCTAACACCCCTGGCCTTGTCGAGCAGTACAACGAGGCCCCCAGCGGCAACAAGCTGAGGCTCGTCCAGTACTTCGATAAGAGCCGCATGGAAGTCAACAATCCCGCCGCCGACGCGAGCCAGCCGTTCTTCGTGACCAACGGCCTGCTCACCGTCGAGCTTATCTCCGGCTTCGTCCAGGTAGGCGAGAAGGACTTCGTCAAGTTCCGCCCTGCCTGTATCCCCATGACCGGCGACTTCGGTGACACCACCGCGCCCACCTACTTCACGTTCCAGAACGTCTCGAATACCCAGGCGGGCGACCACCCCGCTGCCGACCGTAGCGGCCAGAAGGCCACCGAGACCATCGACAACACCGGCAAGGTGGGCCAGGATGCCTCCAAGGGCAACCTCGCCGGCTCGATCTTCGTGCACTTCGAGGCGTCTACCAAGCACAACATACCTAAGATCTTCTGGGACTTCCTCAACTCCTCGGGCCCCGTCATGAACACTCAGGGCCAGATCGTGAACGAGCAGTTGATCACACCCTGGTTCTTCGCTTCGGGCCTGCCCATCAGCGAGCCCTACTGGACGAAAGCCAAGGTCCGCGGCCAGATGACCGACGTGCTGATCCAGGCATACGAGCGCCGCGCTCTGACCTACGTACCCACCAACCAGGCCGGCTTCCAGGTAGAGATGGCTAACATCGGCCAGCACTACTTCGATTGGCGGTATAGGAACTTCGGCATCTGCCCCGGCACACCCGCGGGCACACCGACCCCGCCTGTTCCCGCTCCCACCGGCACCGTGGTTTCCGGCACTCCCCAGGTAACAGCCACAGCCGGCACACCACACGCCACGACCACCGTCACTACTACCCCCACCGGCGGGCCGACCCAGGGCACTCCTCCGGCGGGCTCTCCCACGGCTACCGAAACCCCTACTCGCTAACCATCACTAAAACAAACAGCCTGGCCGCATAATGCGGCCAGGCTGTTTGTTTTGTGTATCTTGTTTAAGGCCGGGCCCTGGCCGTGATCTGGTTCCGCGCCTCCCACAACTCAGGGAAGAATCGATACCCAAGCGTCTTCCCCAGGTAGCCCACGCCCGAGGAGCCCGCTGTGCCAGGCATCCGGTCCCCGATCGTGCGCTCCACCACCTTTACATGGCGGAAGCGCCACTCGTTGAACAGCAATTCGTACTCGCTCAGCGCCTCCGCCAGCGCGAACAACTCGGGTCGCTGCGGGTACTCCTCGTATATGCGTACCACCGCGGCCATAGGGTCCGGGTCCACATCCGCCAGCAACTCCAAGAACGCCTCGTGCAGCGACTTCGGCCATGCAGCCCGTATGGCCACGAGGTCCATGCGCTTCTCCAACAGCTTCTGGAACGTGGCGGTCGACAACCCAGAGGCCATCTCCAACTCCCGGAACTGCTCCGACTCGAACCCGCTGGATGTGGTCAGCACATACCGGAATCGCTGGAAGTCCTGCGGCAGCATCGTCTCCAGGATAGCCACTTCATTCGCTACCACCTTCAAAATGCGGTTGGTCCGGGTGAGTAGCCTGGCGGCATCGGTAAGCGCACCACCCTCCACAGCGTCAATAATCGCCCGCAATTCGTACAGCATTTGCTTGAACCACAGTTCCTGTATCTGCTGCACGATCACGAAGAGCATCTCGTCGTGTTCGGGAGGCTCCTTCAGCGGAGTTTGTAGTCGAAGCAGCTCCGGTACCCGCAGGTAGGCACCATAAGTCAGTGGTTTGTCTTCGGTAGCCGCTCTATTCTCTCCCAGCTCGCCTTTGAGCATTTGGGGCTCCTTTGTCATTCTGATATAAAAATAGGGGTGCAGGGCTCCCCCTGCCGGGGGCTTGGGGGTGACCCCCATTAACTATCCCCATTCCCCAACATTAGGGGGTGCAGGGAGCTCCCTGCCGGGGGCTTGGGGGTGTCCCCCAATACTATCCCCTTTAGCTAGTCCCTTCCGGGCAGGCTCTCCGATTCCACGAGTTCGATCAATACGCCATTTGCCGATTTAGGGTGAACGAACGCAACCATCGTGCCATGCGCGCCCACGCGGGGCTCATTATCAATAAGCTCCACGCCCCGCTCTCGCAACCGCCCAAGCAGCCCCGCGAGGTCCTCGACCTCCAGGCAAAGGTGGTGTACCCCCTGCCCGCGGTTCGCGAGGAACTTCTGCACGGGCCCCTCGTCGCCCACCGGCTGGAGCAGCTCCAACCTGCTTTCACCCACCGGCAGGAAGGCCACCTGCACCCCGTCCCCCTCCACGTCCTCCGTCCCCTCAACCTCCAAACCAAGCCCTTCCGAGAAAATCCCCAGGGCCTGCGTGATACTCTCCACCGCAAGCCCCACATGATTTATCCTGATGACGCGTGGCAAACTAACTCTGCCTCCCGATAAAAGTCCCGGCGAGAGTAATATAGCAAATGGCCCCCGTACCGTCAAATCTGCGTTAAAACAGAAATTCCGAACGAACTTTGCAGTCCCTTCGGAATTCTGTTCCTGCAGACGCTCAACACATCTACAGTGCGCTCAGTATAGCGCGCCCACCCGCCGTCGTCAATAGGCAGTTTGCATGGTTTTCCACATCCGGTCCGCTGTTGGAAGAAATGAGCGCAATCGTTTGGAGCATGCACCGTTTCAACCCACTATTCGCAAGGGTGAGTGCAGGTATACCGCCTAGCTAACGAGGCAGATTGCCGGACAGCGGCTCAGCACCCCAGCGGTTGAAATTGCTCACCAGCAGCGAGAAATCCCCGAAGCCCACTCTCAGATCCCCATCCAGGTCTGCGCGACCGTCATACATTGGACTGTGGCTGTCCATTCCGAAGGAACTCCTCAGGATGAAGAAGTCGGACCAGCTCACAACGTTGTTGTTATCGCAGTCTCCGGACCTCTGCTCATACATCTCCAGATTAGTGACAACCGGGACGCCTGGGAGGATTACCGTCCCCGAGGTTGCCAGGAATTGCGGCCCTTTAAGCCGCAGGTCATAGTCGCCACCGGGCACCGAAGTTACGTCGGCGATGAAGGTGCCGCTGGCATCCGTGGTGAGACCGGTGAGCTCGGTCGCTGGTCCGCCGCCTTGCAAGCGAAGGGTGATGGTGAGCGGCAACTGCTGGAGAGGGTTCGGCTGGGGCGGTCGCCCTTGCCAGACGAGGTGACCTCTTATGGAGCGCACGGGAGTTGCGGTCGGGGTCGTTGAGGTCGGGGTTGCAGTTTGAGTGGGAGTTCGGGTCGAGGTACGGGTGAAGGTTGGGGTAGAGGTTGGACCCACGATTTGCACTATGTAGTCACCGTTGCCGCCGTTATACAGGGCTGGGTTGCTCACTGGAAGACTGTCGGGACCTACGACTTCTGACTCGCGGGTAATTGGCGCTGTTGGCGCGAACTGCCAGTGAATAATCGCGGTACCGGGAGCCGTGCCGCAAAAGGCCATCCGTGCCACGGGGAAGTCGCCACTAACCCCCGGGTTAATGTAGCTGCCGGAGGCGAACGCTATCGAGCCTGCAGGTGCATTCGGCCCGGGGCACGGGCCGGGACCATTGCATGCGTTGTTCTGCAGCTCGGTCTCGAAGCCCGCGTCGGTTATCGCGGTGACCGTGTTGCTTGCGATGCACCCGGCCGAGTCGGCACGCACGTTCTTAAGGAGCGTGTAAGTAAACGTCAGGTAGCTTTGTTGGGCCGAAGCAATATTGAGGCCGCTGTCACCACTATTTATTAGTAAGTCCAGCGTAAACTTTGAGTTGACACCAACTACCAGGGGCGTAGCGGCGGCCGGCTCCAGGTGAGCGAATGAATCGTAGGTGATCGGAGTGGCCGTGGGCTCTGGCGGGCAGGTTGGCAGACTGAAGTTCAAGAGCAGGCCAGGGCTGAGCCTACCGGTGTCGCACTGGTACTGAGTATACCTCCCGCGATCATAGGTTTCTGCCCCCACCGTAGCCCCGCTACCACCACCCGGGACAGCTCTGTAGATAATATCGAATGTGCGGTCGTTCTCGTAGAGTCGGACCTCAAAATTAACCT
>JBJMMB010000129.1:0-4675 GCA_045805005.1 Chloroflexia bacterium | reverse complement strand
TGTAGGTGCCCGTCGGATCGGGGCTGGTGGAGATGGCGATGCACTCGCCGTAGGGGTTGGCGGAGGTGAACTGGCTGAGCAGCCAGCGGTCGGCCAGGGGATCGTAGAGGACTACCGGGTCGCCCGCGTTAGTGGTCTGACAGGCCCCGCCGAAGCCGGAGAAGATGGCGTTGCCGTTGTTAGGGCCGAGGAGGGACGTGCCGCTCTTGTTCCATATCTGGTATGACAGGTTGACCCACTGCACGTAGTGGTTCGGGCCGACATCGCCGTTGGTGTCGGGTGGGTAGACGCCGTTGCGGTTGCCCACACCGTCGAAGTTGAGTATAGGTGTGGGCATGACCAGCGGGGCTAGCCAGCTCTGCACGGCCGGGTCTGTGATGTGGGCGTTGGAGGGGGGGAGCAGGGCGGGCTCGTTGTCGGGGGCTTTGCCCTGCCAGGCCGGCTGAGACTTGATGTCGCGCAGGGGTGGAGACACATCATGCTTGACGTCACGACCCACTTTGATGCCACCCTGGGCCAGGTCGCCGGAGGGAGCGGGGGCCGCCGAAGTGCCGGCGCCCGCGGGCCCGTAGGGCGCGGAAGCGACGTGGCCGGCGGGCAAGGCGGTGGCGGGGCCGAGGCCGCCCACGGGAGCCAGGTTGGTGACCGAGCCAAGGCCAGCCACGAGTAGCAGCGCGACGAATAATATTACCACGCGAATACGGTTCGTTATGTTAAGGCGCAAATTCATTCCTTCCTTATCCTCACCCTATTAGAGAAGTTATCCCGGTCCGCCCGCAATATGGCCGCGACGAGTGGACCAGCCGGGGCTGTGCCTATAGGCCGGCCCGCGAGCCGCTGCGAGCAAGGCGAAACAGGCCATATTTATAGCCGGGAAAAGCTACAGTACGGCGTCCATTTTATCCGCTCAATTGGTCCGCGCTTCGATGCGGGGCCCACAAACTGCATAAACGGCTCCGGCCGTATGCTACCCCGCCGAAAGGCCAGAGGCCGGGGCCGCGCCTGGGCGCAGATGCGGTCACCGGAAGGTGTACGACCGTCAGAAAAGGATGTTACCTGGGTCCCGGAATCACGTTGGGTGGCGGCAACCCGCCATCTCTCGAGAGATGCCGGCTCCCCGGCCGCGCTGCCCGCCGTGTGGATGTGCTGCTACTGCTCTATTGAAAAGTTTGGCACAACCGGTAGCAGATTATCAATTGTACCGGGGTGTGACATTTTTGTCAATGGGTAGAAAATTAATGATCGCAAAAGCGGTCGCGATGTGTCCGCTTTTGCGATTATTTAATAACCAGAAGGGAGCCCGCAGGGCTCCCTTCTGTCTAGGCCGGTTTGATCAGGCTATGGGTTTGGACAGCCCTGGGAACCGAAGTTACCCTTCTGTAAGGTGAAGTCGGTAGAGTTCACCACGTCGGTTTGATCGAAGTCTGCCCTCTCGTCATATCCCGGTTGGCCGAAGGACTTGCCGAAGGTGGTCTTCAACGTTGTGAAGTCGGAGGAGTTGACCACGTTGAAGTTGGTGGGACCTGTGGGTAAGGCATCACCTGCTTTCAACGAGCCGAGGTCCTTCTGGGTGATGAGGCCTCCTGTGAGGGTAACGGTATCGCAAGAGACGCCACCGCTGGAGAGGTTCTTGTGGCCCTTAGACCGGATGGTGTAAGTGCCGTTGGGCACGGTGCCGACGGGTATGGTGTAGAAGCCACTGGTATCGGGAGCAACGGGTCCATACTCGATGTCAGGGCCGCCACTCACGAGACGCAGGGTAGTGGTGAGGGTATCGGTGGTATACCTGGCGCTGGGTGCCGTGATGCCCTGGAAGAGAATGTGCACGACCAACTGCGGAGTGACCGCGGGTGTGGCGGTGGCTGTGGCTGTGGCTGTGCGGGTAGCAGGGCATGGATCGGGCAGAGAAGTGATACCGCTGGCCCTGATCATCCAGTTGCCTGGGATTGTGGGGTTGAGGTCGTCGATTACGCCTGCGGTGTCGTTAATGGGATCACCGAGGTTGGCGACGTTGGGCGCGGCTCCGTTGCCGTTACCCACTACCCAGGAGCGGTGCTGCGAAGGTGCTGTGGCGTCCTCAGCGGCGGGGAAGAACCTGGGCTGGAACGAGCCCGACTCTGCCCAGAAGTCCTCGAAGCCGATGTAGAGGTCCTCTCCGTTGACACCGACGATGGTGGGCGGGGACGTAAGGTTGTAGGTCTGGAAGGTCTCGGTGACGCCCACGGTGACGAACTGCTGGTAGATGAGGGTGGTGTTGGTGATGGGCGCACCGGCGGCGTTGGCTCTGTAAATGAGCAGCCTGGCTTGCTTGCCGATGATAGTATCGGTAAGGACACCCTGCTGCTGCGGCCACACGATGTGTATCTGGTTGATGGTGATCGGGTAAGCGCCGTTAGGTGGGCTGAAGCGGTTCAGCCACACAGCAGCCGACTCAGTGTTGGTTGTGGTGCTGCCAAAGCCGATCGAGTTCTCGTGGGTACCGTCATCGAGCTCGAAGGCTACGGGGGCGTTGTCCATCCACTGGGGAGACCTGGCGGCGGGTCTGGCATTGACGCTACCAGGAGCGGCTGCCACGGCTGCCTTAGCATTAGCCTGCACCTGAGGCTGGCTGGGCTTGCCGGGGTCGCCCCGTCCTATCACTCGGAGCACAGGCGGGCAGGTGGGGGTGCGGGTGGCGGTGCGGGTGGGAGTGCGGGTGAAGGTGCGGGTGGCAGTGAACGTGGGTATGCAGGGCGCGGCGAAGGCGTATATCTGCATGTCGCTGCTCGCGGCGGTCGGCTGATAGCCTCCGACCAGGTAGATACGGTCGTTGGTGCCGGGGCGCACGTCAGCCGGGAAGTTGCGGCGCGGGCCGGTGAAGGAGAAGGCAGTGTGCCAACTGTTGGTGCCGGGGTTGTAGACATCGACCTCGTTGCCGGGGTTAGGGGAGATGCGACCACCGCCAAGGACCCACATCTCGCCGTCGAGGTTCACAGCCCTGGTCTCGCCAGTGGCGCGTGGGATGTTTGTGATGGGGGTAATGGTGTCGGCATTTGGGTCGAACTTATAGGAGTTGTTGCTGTCGTTGAGGTTACCGGCGCCATCGAAGGTATCGCCACCGGCCATGTAGATGAAGCTGCCAATAGTAGTGGCGGGGACGTAAGCCATCGGCACCGGTAGGCTAGACTGCATTTGCGTCCACATGGAACCGGCGGGAGCGTTGGGATCGAACTCCCAGATGTCGCCGATGCCGCTGGCGGGGGCCGGGGCCACCTGGAACCCACCGATCACATACAGCTTGTTGTTGAAGACAGCAAAGCCACCGGGCAGTATGTTAGAGAGCGGCTGCGGCCACGGGTCGGAGGTGATCGTGGTAATGACATCGGCCACCGGGTCATACCGCCGCACCGCGTAGGTGACGGTGGCGGAGCCCGCGAAGTTGCCGCCCATCATGTAGATGTAGGGGGTGCCACCCACGGTGAGCACGCCGCCAACCATGTTATTGTTCTGGTTATCGGGAAACGTGGCGCTCTTCATCGCCCAGGTACCCTGACCGCCGGGGGTGAACTCGAATGGGTTAACGTAGTCGCTGCCGGCTGTATCTGAGGAGCGGCCACCCAGCGAGTAGAACTTGCCGTTGGCCGGGAACCAGACGCCGAGGCCGCGCACTACATTGTTGGGGAACGGGTTGCCCACGATCCAGTCGGCGCCACCGGAGCCGCACGCGGGCCGGGTGGGGCTGGCGGTGGGGGTGCCAGTGGGGGTGCTGGTATTAGCGCCCACAGGGTCGCCCCAGAGTCTGAAGACCTGGTCAGGTGCTGTATCGGCTATACAGAATGTACGTTGGTCCCAGTTGTTGCAGGCGGTGGCGAAGCCTCCAGGCGGGTTGCGCCAGGTGGCTTTCTGGTTGGTCTGGACGGTGCGCTCCTGCCAGAACCACTGGCCGACTGTGGAGAGACCTGCCTGCACAGAAACGAAGTAGGTGCCCGGGGAGAGCACAGCGGGCGTGGTGAGGGGGATGATAAAGGACCCTACTGTGCCCGTAACCGTAGTCTGGTTGGTCGCAGTGTAGACCGCGCTGCCCGGGATAGCATAGGTACCGGAAACCACGCTATTGTAAAAGTAGACGTTGGCCTGGGTGACCGGGCCGCCGCCGGCAGAGTAAGTGCCGTTGACGTCGACCTGTGTTATACGCCAGCCGGGGCCCGCCGGCACGACGAAATCGTCCGCCGCCTGGTCATCACTAGCGTTGCCGAATTCTTGTGAGCCAACGGCGGCACCGGAACCGTTGTTGTACTGGTCGTACAAAATGGAGTTAGGGCTGGACGGCTTGGTGGTGTCGACGTTGGCGGACATCGGCGCGTTGACAGTGAGCTTCCCCGGCTGCCCGGCGGGGAGTGGTGGGCCGGCGGCAATGCGCGAAGGCAAACTGGCCTGGGCGCCGGTCCCACCGAAGACGACGGCGACGGCCAGCGCCACCACGGCGAGGCCGATCCATAGATATATTCGTCCGCTATTCCTGAGCATTATCTGTCCTCCTCCTCTAATTGCGTACGGTTGCGCCGAATCGATACGCCCATGACCTCTCCTCCCTCAAAAGAAGCCATGTCCTTCCTTCCTTATGCACAGGCGCATGAGAAAAGGCAACATGACTCTGGCGATGCCTATTCGCCGGAGCCTCGTGTTACCTGGAGCC
>JBJMMB010000128.1:0-3805 GCA_045805005.1 Chloroflexia bacterium | reverse complement strand
CGACAAAGACCACGCGATAGCCGACTACCAGGCCGTGCTCAAGGTTACCGAGAGCGACTCCCTACGCGCCGACGCTACCCAGCGGTTGAAGCTGCTGGGGGTAAAATAATAGGGCGAAGTACGCGACCGACTTATGCCCTGGACGGCTGGATATCACCTTCCAACGCGAAGGCTACAGCCCTCTCCACGGGCATAATGCGCCCCGCCGACCAGGCGGCATTCCACCCCGGCTCGTCAAGCTCGGCCCGGCTCGCTGCAACGATGCGCTCGTATTCGGGAAGGTCCCCCGGAGGTATCGATACTCCAATCGACTCGCGTAAAGCCTCGGCCGCGCCCCACAATCGCGCTGCGCGGCCGGCGTCACCCTGTGATCCCGATACCCTGGCGAGGCCGTCCAGGCAGTCGATGATACCCCGCGTATCCTCCAGGTCCCGGTATCTCTGTATGCTCTCTACGTAGAGCGAGCGGGCCGCCTCGTAGTCCTTCTGCTCCCACGCCACCAGGCCGATATTGTTCAGCGAATTGGCTATGCCCCGCTTGTCGCCCAACTCCCGGTACATGCCGAGGCTCTCCTCCAGCAGCATGCGAGCCCGGTCCAGTTCTCCGTGCTCCCAATCCACCAGCGCCAGGTTGTTGAGGGAGTTCGCTATTCCGCGCCTATCGCCCACTTCCCGGCGCGCCGCAAGGCTCTCCTCGTAAAGCCGGCGGGCGCGGTTATAGTCGCCCTGCTCATCAACCACCAGCGCCAGGTTGTTCAGGGAGTCGGCGATGCCGCGCTTGTCCCCGAGCCCACGGCGCACCTCGAGACTCTCCTCGAAAAGCGACTGAGCGCGCTCGTAGTCCCCCTGACTGTGGGCGATATTTCCCAGGTTGTTGAGAGCTTGCGCTACTCCTTGACCGTCCTCCAACTCACGATTAATCCCCAGCGCCTCTTCGCTCAAGGCGTGGGCGGTTGAGTAATCGTTCTGGCGCCAGGCGAGGATTCCCGCGCCGTTCAGGGCCTTCGCCAGTATCGAATGCACCTGCCCGCCGGGAGCCGCATCGGGCTCGCTTGCTTTCAGAGCCATCGATAGGTACTCGCGTCCTTCGCTGTAATACCCACGCACCAGCCAGAAGCGCCAGAGCGCCCCCGCCATGCGTAACGCTGCCTCTACATCGTCTTGCCCGAGGGCCAGTTGGAGCACCGCCCGCAGGTTATCGTGCTCGTCGTCCAGGCGAGCCAGCCAGGCGGCCTGTTCCGCCCCCGCCAGCTCCGGCTCGGCCTCCTCCACCAGCGCCAGGTAGTAGTCGCGCCGCCTGGCGAGCAATTCCGCGCTTTCTCCTTCTTCCTCTGCCAGCGCCTCAGCGGCGTATTCGCGCAGTATCTCCAGCATCCGGAAGCGCGGCTCGTTAGATGTCCCCTCGTATTCGTGCAGGAGGCTCTTGCCGAGCAGCGATTGGATACCGTCCACCACGGCGAGCCCCAGGTCGCCCCGCCGGTTGCAGACCGCCTCGGCGGACCGCACTGTACACCCACCCACGAATACCGACAGCCCCCGGAAGAGGGCCTTCTCTGCCGGGTCCAGCAGGCCGTAGCTCCAGCCTATAGCCCCGCGTAGCGTCTGCTGGCGGGGGGGAAGGTCCATCGGGCCGCCTGCCAGCAGATCGAGAGGGCTCTCCAGCCTCTCGAGCATCTGCAACGGAGAAACCACGTTGGCCCGCGCCGCAGCCAGTTCGATAGCGAGGGGCATACCGTCCAGCCTGCGACATATCGCCGCTACCGCCCCGGCTTGCGTGCCGGTGCCCAGGGCAAAATCGGGTTTGACCAGCCTGGCCCTCTCCACGAACAGGCGCACAGCATCGTATCGCGATAGCTCCTCGGCCGGGGTGGGGTCCTCTATCGAGGGTATACTGAGCGGTGGGACGACGTATTGCTGCTCTCCGTAGATATGCAGGCGGGTGCGGCTCGTCACGAGGATCCGGGCGCGAGGGGCTGATGAGAGCAGGTCGGCCAGCAGGGGTGCGGCCCCGGCCACTTGCTCGAAATTATCGAGCACGACCAGCATCCGCTTATTGCCCAAGTGCCTCTTCAGGTCGTCTACCAACGACTCGCTCGCGCTTTCGCGCACCCCCAACGTTTTTGCTATGGTGGACGGCACGAGCGCGGGGTCGCTTATGGGAGCCAGGGCCACGAAGAACACCCCATCCCGGAAAGCCCCGAGCAGCCCGGAGGCTATCTCGATGCCGAGCCGGGTCTTGCCTATGCCGCCCGGACCTATGAGGGTGAGGATGCGCGCCCCGTCGAGCAGCAGGTCCCGCACCTGGTCTATCTCGTCCTGGCGGCCCACGAGCGAGGTCAGCGGCGCGGGCAGATTGGTTGGAGTGCCGTAGGCGCCCGGGTCGCCTTCATCCGGAGACACGCGGGCAAGCTCCAGGAACCCTGCCTGCTCCTCCTCAGGGATTTGCAGGCAGCTCATCAGCAGCTCGGCGATCTGCAGCGACGGCCGGCGCCGGCCCGCTTCGATCTTCACGATGGCCGATACGGAGCACCCCACAAAGCCCGCCAGGCCCTGCTGCGTGATATCCAAAGCCCTGCGTCGCCGCTTGATCCAGGCCCCAAATGTAAGCGTTTGGTCCATGTCGTCAGCCATCAGTGGTTAGTGGGTCGCTGCTTTTCCGCGAGCCATAACCACCGTACGGAAGCCCCCAGCCATTGTACCTTAAAACCCGTTTTGTGCCATTTTTTGTGCAAGTCTGTCCGACCTTTTTTCGGCGTTCTTGAATTATAATCTGCTTGAACACCCAGCACCCATAAATGTCCGCCGCCGAATCGGGGCAGAGCCCGGCGGCCCGAGGGAAAGACCAACGTCCAACCAACACAACCGAGGGGCCAGGAGCGAAACGATGAAAGGCACAGAGAACCACGACCAAGTGACCCACGCGCTAAGAGGCGTTCTGTACGCCGCCTTCGCAATGCTGAGCCTCCTGCTGGTGTCCGGAGCCTCCGCCGCCCCTTCGGGCAGCCTGCCCTCGGCGGTGCGACAGCAGCCTCAGCTTACCCTCCCGCCTTGCACCCCGACCGAGCCCTACACGGTCACCCAGACCACCGGCGCTATCGTACCCGGCGTGGCGGACGTTGGCAATCACTGCGAGGACTGCGTAACCACCATAACCCTGCCTTTCACCTATGCCCTTTACGGCACCAGTTTCACCCGTGCAGCCCTCAGTTCCAACGGCAACATCCAGTTTGTTGGCAGCGACTCGACTCCTGATAGCGTTTGTTTGCCCGCCACCGGCTTCGAGTCGACCATCTTTGCACACTGGGACGACCTTCGCACCGACCTGACGGGCGATGGTATCTTCACGTCGGTCAGCGGCACGGCCCCCAACCGCATCTTCAACATCGAGTGGCGGGCAAGCCTGTTCATAGAGGAGCTTCCCGTCAACTTAGAGGTGCGCCTCTACGAGGGGCAGAACACCTTTGACGTGGTCTACGGGATCGTCAGTGGCAAGGGCATGGGCGCGACCATCGGCGTGCAACTCGACGAGATGAACAGCACCGAGTTCTCGTGTGATACCATCCTTGTAGAGCCGGGCATGAAGCTCGTGTTCGCCCAACCCCCCTGCCCCGACACCCCCACTCCCACCATAACCCCAGGCGGGCCCACATTTACCCCCACGAGCACCTCCACAATAACCCCCACGCCCACGCAAACCAACACTCCGGGTCCTACCTTCACCCCCACCGCCACCCCTTGCAGCACATACACGACCGACATCACCGGCTCGATCAACACGAGCGATCCGACCCAGTTGGGCGAGCTAT
>JBJMMB010000127.1:0-15590 GCA_045805005.1 Chloroflexia bacterium | reverse complement strand
TTAGTGAGGTAACGAAGGTGCAATCGTGGTGGCGCCGCTTGGTGCGCCCCGATTGTTGCAAACCGCGACCGGGGCGCAGCAAGCGGCGCCTTTACAGCCTGACGCGCCCGCCGCTCACATCATAGCCCGTAGCACCAACCCCACCAAACCCCCACCCAACAACACCCACAATGTGTCCCATCGCAACCGCAGCAAGGCCAGAAGCGAGGCGGCCAGGATAGCCAGCGTGGGCAGGTCGATTATGGCCGAGGTGGAGAGGGTGAGCGCGGCGGCAAGGATGGCCCCAACAACGGCGGCGTTGACCCCTTTGAGGAAGGCGCGGGGCCTGGGGGCATTGCGCAGGCGGTTGGTGAAGGGACCGGTGAGGAAGAGCACCAGCACGAAAGCGGGGAGGAAGATGGCAGCGGTAGCGACAAGAGCGCCGGGCAGCCCCCCGGCCACGTAGCCTATGAACGTGGCGGTTATCACGATGGGGCCGGGCGTCGATTGCCCCAATGCGATGCCGTCGAGGAACTGCTGGTGGGTGAGCCAACCGTACTGCCCCACCACCTCGGGCTCCACGAGAGGTATCATCACGTAGCCGCCCCCGAACAGCAGCGCCCCCGCCTTGAGGAATACCCACGCTAACGCGAGAACTGAGGCCTGAGTGCTAACGACTGAGTACCAGAGGCCGGTAAGGGTGGGAGTTATCAGCAAGGACTTCAGCGAGGTGCTTGCAGGCCGGGGAGCGTAGAGGAGCAAACCTGCGACCCCGGCCACCAGTAACGCGGCTATCTCCGCGCCGGGGACCAGCAAGCCCACAGCCAGGCTGAATAGGCCCAGCAAGACCAGGTTGCGGTCGGTGACCGCGGCCCTCCCAAGGCGGTATGTGGTCACCAGGATTACAGCCAGCACCGCGGGCTTCAACCCATAAAAGACCGCGTCCACCTGGGGCACCGCGCCATAGGCAACATATGCCCACGACAGGCCCAGCATGAGCCCGAAAGCGGGCAAGATGAAAAGGAGCCCTGCGACCAGGCCCCCGACCCTCCCGGCCCGCAGGTAGCCTATATGGATCGCCATCTCCGTGGAGTTGGGGCCTGGCACCAGATTCGTGGCCGCGAGGGCGTCGAGGAAAGCCTGCCGCTCCAGCCAGCCCCGCTTGTGAACCACCTCCTGCTCCATCATCGCGACGTGCGCGGATGGCCCGCCGAAACCTATAATCCCCAGGCGCAGGAACAGCCCGGCAACCTCGCGCAGCGGATGAGGTTGAGCCGGGAGCGGGCCGGAGGTCACGAAGACTCTGTAGGACGAGGGAGCGACCGGCCGCGCCGCCAGAGGGCAACCGTCATCAGGGCGTCGACGAGCCAGTGGGCCACCATGGGCCCCGCCAGGTTGCCTGTGCGCTCCCGGAGAGCCCCAAAGGCCAGCCCCGCCACGCCCGTAGTTAGCATCCCACCCGCGACAGCGAGCGGTTGGACGTGGGGCTTCAGGAACCGGGGGAGGCGAGCATCGCCCAGGTTAGTCTGCGCGGCGCTGGTGGCGGTCACCATGAAGTGCCACCCGCCGAAGGCGAGAGCCGACCCGGCTACGGCAGCCCAGGCCGGTAGGCTCCGCCTCAGCGCCGCGTACAGCAGCCCGCGGAACCCTAGCTCTTCGAGCAGCGCCACCCCCACGGGCACCCGCCAGAGCACGTCCACAAGCATTTCCCGCCGCGTAAAGCTGGAGATGGGGCCGTACTCGAGTGGCGAGTCGAGCACCAGGGGCTTGTGAAAGAAGAAGAGGGGCGGCCCAGCCAGGCCCAGGCCCACTCCCAGCCCTGCCGCCAGCGACAGCCCCAGCCCCTCCCGCCGCAAGCCCACCTCAGCCACCCCGCCCGGACGCCTGGAGGCGTAGCCCAGCATCAACGCGGTAAGCACCGGGTTCAGAGCCTGGAAGACCCTGTCCGGCGCGCCCCCACGGCGCACAGCCCACAGCGCCACGCCGTTGCTATACCCGGTGAGCAAAACACCAAGCAACAGCGCCTCCCGAAGGTCTGCCTTTGAATCCGTTGGCTGCTTCACATTAAGCCACCTTACCGCCATCACACGCACCCCAATGGTGGCAGAATACCACCGCTTTGCCAAGTCGCTGCACGGCCCTCCCCACCGTGGGCTCGGGGGCACGCTCACGATGGGGTGCAGGGTCCTCCCTGCCGGGGCTTGGGGTGTCCCCCGCTTCTTCCCTTTCCCCAATACAAACGGGTGCAGGGTTCTCTCTGCCGGGGGTTTGGGGGTTGTCCCCAATACTTCCCACTCCCCAAGGGGTGCAGGGGGCTCCCTGCCGGGGGGTTGGGGGTGTCCCCCAAATCCCTCCTCCCTCCCCCTATTTCCCTGCTCCTGCAGGTACCCCTCCAAGGGCATACTTATTGCTCCCCACAAGCGGGCACAACCTAAAATGTAGCAGGAGGACCCAAGATGCGCGTCGAGAAGAGCATAACTGTCAACGCACCCATCGACAAAGTATACGGCATGTGGACCGATTTCGAGCACTTCCCCAGCTTCATGAAACATGTCGAGTCGGTCAACAAGAGCGGTGACAAAAGGATACATTGGAAAGCGAAGATTGGCCCCATCATGAAGGAGTGGGAGGCCGAGATACAGGCCATGGTCCCCAACAGGTCGGTCACATGGCACTCCACCTCCGGTGCCGAGAACGCCGGGGCGGTTACCCTCTCCGAGCGCGGCCACATCACCGAAATGCACGTCGTCATCTCCTACGACCCCAATTGGTTCGAAACCCTGGGCGAAGCCGTCACCAAAACCCTGGCCAGGGACGTGGAGGAAGACCTGGAGCGCTTCAAGCGCCTGGCCGAGGGCACCGACCCTAACCTGGCGGGCCGCGACGCCGGCCCCCACCTGGGCGAGCACGGCATGGGCGATCAGGACAGCATCACATACCACAGGGAGCGAGGCGACCTGGAGGCCCCATAATTCAGGGCACAGGCCCCACCCTGCCGGGGACTTGGGGATGTCCCCAACACCAGGGGTGCAGGGGGCTCCCTGCCGGGGGCTTGGGGGTGTCCCCCAACTCTCCCCCTTCCCCCTTATTCCCAGGGGTGCAGGGGTCTCCCTGCCGGGGGCTTGGGGGTGTCCCCCAAATCTCTCCCCTTTCCCCCTATTTTCATCCGTTGGCGGCTGTGCCCCGCACATACTTATTCTGCGGTGAATACTAGCCGGCTAGAAAGCCACCAGCCTCTCCTTTAGCTTTACCAGCCGCTCCTGCGCGGAGGTCAGTTTGTCCCGCTCGCGCTGGACCACCTCGGGCTTGGCCTTGGATACGAACTGCTCGTTAGCGAGCAGCTTCGTTATTCGCTCGGCGTCGGCCTCTGCCGCCGTCGCCTCGGCCTCCAGGCGCTTGCGCTCGGCGTCGAGGTCCACCAGGCCCGCCAGGGGCAGCACCACCTCGACATCACCGATCACCAGCGTCGTCGCCTTGTCAGGCCTCTGCTGGGGCGAGAGTTGTTCGGCTACGGTCAGCTTCTGAGGGTCGAGGCGGGCCAGGCTGGCGATCATGGCTGCCTCGCGCTGGAGCATGTCATTTCGCGAGCCCCCTGCGATCAGGGCCTCGATGCGGCGGCCCACCATCTCCTTCTTGACGTTCTCAGGGGCATCGCGCACCGCCTCCGCGCGGGCGTTGCGTATCTCCCGCACGAGGTCGATTATCAGCCCGAAGTCGCGCTCGGCTTCCTCGTCCGGAGCCCCGACCTTCGGCCAGCGGGCCATCATGATGCTCTGCTCCTCCCTGGGCCTCGAGCCATCGCGGCTGGGCTGGAGCGCCCCTCGGGCATTCAAGTGCTGCCATAGCTCCTCTGTGAGGAAGGGCATGTATGGGTGCAGCAGGCGCAGGGTGCCGTCGAGCACCTCCCGCGCCACCGCCAGGGTGCCCTCCCGGATCGCCGGGTCCTCGCTCCGCAGTCCCGTCTTGGCCGCCTCGATATACCAGTCACAGTAGACGCTCCACACGAACTCCTGAAGCACTTTGCCCGCCTCCCCAAGCTGGTAATCGTCCAGCATCTGCGTGATCTGCCTCACCGTGCGGTTGTACCGGCTCAGGATCCAACGATCCGCTAACGATTTTGGATTAGCTTCAGTCTCTGACCCCCGACCCCCGACCCCCGACCCCTCGCCGAAGGCGGATACCACGAACCTTGTGGCATTCCACAACTTATTAGCGAAGTGGGCCGACTGCTCGGCGCGCTGCTCGCTGAACTTCTGGTCGTTGCCGGGCGACGAGTTGGTCACAATGGCCATGCGGAGAGCGTCGGAGCCGTACTTGTCCACCATGCCCAGCGGGTCCACCACGTTGCCCACCGACTTGCTCATCTTGCGTCCCCGCTCGTCCCTGACCAGCCCGTGCAGGTACACGGTATGGAAGGGCACCTGGCCCGTGTGTTCGAGGCCCTGGAAGATCATGCGGGCAACCCAGAAGAAGAGGATGTCATAGCCCGTCTCCATCACGCTGGTCGGGTAAAAGTAGTCGTAATCGGGCGTCTTCTCCGGCCAACCAAGCGTGCTGAAAGGCCACAGGCCCGAGGAGAACCAGGTATCTAGCACATCGGGGTCCTGGCGGATGGCCGTGCTGCCGCACACCTCGCACTTCGCCACCTCCTCGGGCAGGTCAGCCGAGGCGAAGCGGTGGCCGTTGTCGCAGTACCACACCGGAATGCGGTGCCCCCACCAGAGCTGGCGCGAGATGGGCCAGTCGCGGATGTTCTCCAACCAGTGGTAGTACACCTTTGTGAAGCGCTCGGGCACGATGCGTATCCTGCCATCGCGTACAGCCTCTAGCGCTGGCGCGGCGAGCGGCTTCATGCTCACAAACCACTGGTCCGACACGATTGGCTCCAGCACCGTCCCACAGCGCTCGCAGTGGGGCACGACATGCGTGTGCGGCTCCGTCTTCACCAGGTAGCCCTCACGCTGCAACTGGTCGACCACGCCCTGGCGCGCCTCCAACACCGGCTGCCCGGCGTATGGCCCCGCATTCTCGTTCAGGGTGCCGTCGAGGTTGAGGATGTTCACAATCGGGAGTGAGTGACGCTGCCCTATCTCGAAATCGAGCGGGTCGTGCCCTGGCGTCACCTTCACCGCCCCCGTGCCGAACTCGGGGTCTACCCCCTCGTCGGCCACGATGGGGATTTCCCGGTTCATGATTGGCAAGATCACGCGCTTGCCCACGAGATGCTTCCACCGCTTGTCGTCCGGGTGCACCGCGACGGCCGTGTCCCCCAGCATCGTCTCCGGACGGGTGGTGGCCACCAGCACTCCCATGCCTTCGGCAGACGATGGACGATGGACCGTGGACGATTGCGTTAGGGTTGTCGAACCGGCTTCCTTACCCCCACCTTCATCGTCTATCGTCCATGGTCCATCGTCTGGCGCAGCCACCAACGGGTAGCGCAGCGTCCAGAGCGAGCCCTGCTCCTCCACGCCCTCCACTTCGAGGTCGGAGAGCGAAGTGGCGCAGCGCGGGCACCAATTGATGATGCGCTCGCCCTTGTATATCAACCCCTTGCCGTACAGGTGCTTGAACACCACGCGCACCGCCTTCGCGGGGCCGTCGTCCAGCGTGAAGCGCTCGCGTGTCCAATCGCACGACGCCCCCAGCCGCCGGAGTTGATAGCGTATCCTGGGCCGGTAGCGGTTCATGAAGTCCCAGGCCCTCCCCAGGAACTTCTCCCGCCCCAGGTCGTGCCTGCTCAACCCCTCCGCGGCAAGCTCCTTCTCCACCACATACTGCCCCGAGATCCCCGCGTGGTCCTCCCCCGGCAAGTAAAGCGTCGCATACCCGCTCATCCGCTTATACCGGATCAGTATGTCCTCGATCCCGTTCGTGAGAGCATGCCCCATGTGCAACTCCCCCGTCACGTTTGGCGGCGGCATGATGATCGTATAAGGCTCTCGGTCTGGATCCCGCTCAGGCGTAAAATACCCCTGCGCCTCCCACCAGTCGTACCACCGCCCCTCCACGTCCGCGTGGTTATAAGCCTTAGCCATCTCAGCCCGGCTCTCCAGCTCATCAGCGGCCTTCTCTTCAGTTGTTATGCTGTCTGTCATTGATTCATTCTCCCGTCGATAATGCCTGATGCCAGATGGTTGCCTCCGCAACCTGGGCCCCAGGACCCTCTACGCCCACCACCCTTACGTTTTGCGTTTTACGCATTAAAAAACCCCTTCCGTCCATCAAGGACGAAAGGGACCTGACCCTTCGTGGTACCACCTTGTTTCAGCAACCCCCACTGAGCTATGAGCCCAATTCAAAACTCATTATTCAAAATTCCGAGGAGGGGTTGCCCTCGCATGCGCTATATCGGGCGCGACCGCGTGGGCTGAGGGGCTCTCACCCGTTCACCCACAGGCTCCGGAGCGACCTTCGGACCCTCTTGCCGCTAGGGGCTCTCAGCCGGTGACCCCTCTTCTCTGCTGCGGTATCGGAGCGTCCTACTCCTCTCCTTCATCGCCTTGTATCTATTCGGTTGTAGGGGTATTATACGCGTGGCAGGGTGGAGTGTCAATCCGACGCGAGAATGATTATTCGGTGCTGTGGTCATTCACCTGAGGGTGATTTGCTGCGGGAGGGTGGCCCGCAAAGGAGAGTCTGAATGGCTTTTATCCTTGATATTGATCCCGACGCGCCGCATGAAGAGCGGGTAATGCGTTGGAAAGAGTACCGCGAATACATCGAGTCGATAAAGGATCGGCTGCCAACTACCACGTATGAGTTTGCCACGGCTGACTGGCATTACGACGCTAACGATCCAAAATGCCCGCATGATGCCTGGGTGGAGGAATTATCGATTCGGGAGTTATCTCGCGAGGACGAGTTGCAGGACCGGTGGATCGAAATTCGCGTTCATCTCCTAAGTACCTATCACAATGGCCATATTGAATTATTGTATAAGAAGGTTCGTACCTATTCAGTGGGCAAGCGTTTTCCGGTAAGCGCGAAGACCGAAAGCGATTCAGAGGACGAACCGGGCCTCCCGGACGAGTTCTTTCAGATGCTCGCGAACCAGGGTCATAATGATTGGCTGGTAGACGAGATCAGGCTTTCAGAGCAAGGTCTCGTTTTACACGAAATCGTTTTTTGGTTGGGTCATTGGATTATCGAGTGCGAGGAGCTATCTTATCAGTGGAAACCCTTTACACAGGGAAATTCAGGCGGGAAGGATGGACACTAATATCGCTGGAGGCACCAACAAGCACATATTCACCAACCTTCTCCAACTGGAAGCCCTGGCCCGCGAGGTGATGGAGCCAGGGGCTTTCGACTTCATCGCTGGCGGCGCGGAGGACGAGGTCACCCTGCGGCGCAACCGAGAGGACTTCGAGCGCATCACGCTGCGCCCTCGCGTCCTCGTGGACGTGAGCAACGTCGACACCTCGACCACCCTGCTCGGCGCGCCCATTACCATGCCCGTGCTCCTGGCCCCCGCCGTGGGGCACAAGCTCTGCTGCGATGTCGGGGAAATCGCCACCGCTCGGGCCGCAACCGAGGCGGGCGTGATCATGGTGGTATCAACCCTCGCCACGGTCTCAATGGAAGACATAGCCGCCGCGAGCGATGCGCCCAGGTGGTTCCAGCTCTACGTCTACAAGGACCGCGAGGTCACGCGCATGCTGGTGCAGCGCGCCGAAACCGCGGGCTACAAGGCCCTGTGTGTCACGGTGGACGTACCCCATATCGGCCACCGTGAGCGCGACCTCCGCAACGCCTTCAACTTCCCGGAGAAGTATCCGTTCGCCAACTTCACAGGCATCGGCCTGGAGAGCTTGCCCGTGGGCGTCGCGGGGATATCCAACCTGGGAGCCTACGCGACTTCCAAGTGGGACCCCTCGCTCGGCTGGAAGGACATAGGGTGGCTGGCCTCGCTGAGCAGCCTGCCGGTAGTCATAAAAGGCGTGCTCACCGCCGAGGACGCCCTGCTGGCAGCCGAGCACGGGGCAGCAGCAGTCATCGTCAGCAACCACGGCGGCAGGCAGTTGGACTCGGTCAGCTCCAGCGTCGCCGCCCTCCCCGAAGTGGTCGAAGCCGTAGGCGACCGCCTGGAGGTGCTCATGGACGGCGGGGTGCGCCGTGGCACCGACGTGCTCAAAGCCCTGGCCTTGGGCGCGAGGGCCGTGCTGATCGGCCGCCCCTACCTCTACGGCCTCGCCCTCGCAGGCCAGGAAGGAGCCCTCCGCGTGCTGGAAATCCTGCGCGAAGAGCTTGCCACCACCATGGCCCTCGCGGGTAGACCCACCCTGCCAGGCGGGGACCGAGGCCTCGTGCAAATACGAAGAGGCGAATGAGGTACGAGGCAAACCCCTAACCTTGTGATATACTACACAATAAGACCACGGCCAAGGAGTAATCATGGCAGCAGACACCACGGCGGCGGATAAGGCAGCCGCCCCCGATACGCAGCCCTCCGAGTCTTCGACCGTCAGGAGAGGCCGGGGCCCGCAAATCAACCCCGAAGCGCGCATCGCGCCCACGTGCATGATGTGGTCCATAATCATAGGGATGAGCACACTTGTGCTCATCGTTCTACTCTGGGGGATCGCCAACATCGGCACCATCCTGAAATAGGACCTCAAATAAAGACCGCCTACTACTTTTCTAGGAGTATTGTCTGCGGCGAGATAACACCGCCTGGCTATACCATTTGGCCCTGTTTTTGGGTAGAGTGTAAGTAGTTACGGCGGTTCGCTAGGTCGGTACAAGACTGTCTGGGACAGTCACAGTGTGTGGCACTTCGCTGGCTTTGCATGGCTTATCGTTCCGCCTCCTTTCGAGCATAACAGGTCGGAATAGTCGTCCGCCGCTGCGATCTTCGTGAGAGCAGCGTGCTACGGGGTGTTTAGCCGTTAGTCGGTTGCAAAAGGAGCCTTTGCATTGTCCTCGTACCCAATTACTTCCTCGCGTATTCGTCTGCACACCGCCCGCCGCGTTTTCAGTCTCTTGCCCATAATGGTCTTCCTGGTAGCCATCATGTTCCTGGCCGGGCCCGTTGGGCATTCCTATATAGAGTTCTCACACGTACTCCTCCAGGCCGTCGCGGTTTCCCTGGCCACCTGCTTCATCAGCATGGCCGCCTATGGTTTCTACCGCTACATGCTCGACCGCTCAGTGGGGTTATAGTAGGTCCACCAAATAAAGTTCTCCAAATAAAAAGCCTGCCGCTGCGCGGCAGGCTTTTTATTTGGATACGAAGCTAAGAAGCTAAATAGCGTCCATCACCTTTTCCATCACAGCCAGCCCCTCATCGGCCGTCGCTTTGTCTATAACCAGCGGAGGGCAGAAGCGGATGGTGGAGGGGCCGGCGCCTAGGAGGAGCAGACCCTTCTTGAATGACTCGTCCACAATGCGATCGCGCATCTCGTGGTCGCCCAGCTTTGTTTCCTTATCCGAAACGAAGTCCACCGCCAGCATGAGGCCCTTGCCGCGCACGTCGCCCACGAAATCATAGCGGTCGACCCAGGTCTCCAGCCGGGCCCTCATGTGCCCGCCCACCTCGTTGGTGTTGTCCAGCAAGCCGTCCTCAAGCAGGCGAATGGTCGCCAGCGCGGCAGCCACAGCCAGGGGGTTGCCGCCGAAGGTGTTAGCGTGGGCCCCCGAGGGCCAGGTCATCATCTCCGACGGGGCCACGATCGCGCCCAGCGGCAGGCCCGAGGCTATGCCCTTGGCAATGCAAATCACGTCGGGCACCACGTCCCAGTGCTCCATGGCGAACATCTTGCCCGTGCGCCCCATGCCCGACTGCACCTCGTCAGCCACCAGCGGGATGTCGTGGCGGTCGCACAGATCTCGCAGCGCGGGGTAGAAATCGTCCGGGGGCACCACGTAGCCGCCCTCGCCCTGGATCGTCTCCACGAAGATTCCCGCGACCTCGTGCGGCGACACCAGGTGGCGGAACATGGTCTTCTCTATGTAGTCCACACAAGCCCGGCCCAGTTTCCCCGCCGGCGCGTCGAAGGGCGGGCGGTAAGTATTAGGGTAAGGAGCCTGGTAGATCCCCGCGAGGAGCGGCTGGTAGCCCGTGCGGTGCAGGTACTTGCTGCTGGAGAGCGACATCGAGCCGTAGGTGCGGCCGTGGAAAGCGCCCAGGAAGGAGATGAGCACCGGCCGGCCCGTGTGGTGCCTGCACAGCTTCATGGCCGCCTCCACCGACTCGGTGCCCGAGTTGGTGAAGAAGACCTGCTTCTCGTAGTCGCCTGGGGTTATGCGTCCCAGCGTCTCGGCCAGCTCGATAGCATTCGGCAGGTAGAAGTCGGTGCCCGCCATGTGAAGGAACTTTTCCGCCTGGTCCTTCACCGCCTGCACCACCTCGGGGTGGCAGTGGCCCGTGTTGAGCACCGCCACGCCTGCCGTGAAGTCGATGTAGCGGTTGCCATCCACGTCCCAAACCATGCAGCCCTTGCCGCGCTCCATCACGAAGGGGTACGAGCGGGTGTAAGAGGGCGATATAACCTTGACGTCGCGATTCACCATCCCACCGGCCAGAGGCCCCGGCGGGGGTGTGTGTATGTCCGGCTCGAACTCGCTGACTAACTCGAGTTCATCGATGTCGTCTGTGGTCCCCGGCGGGGCCTTCGATTGCGTGACCATATAATATCCTCCATTGGAAATACGGGCTACAGCAGCGTAACCCGCGCTAGCGGGTCCGGCACCTCATTCTAACACAGGCCCCGAGAGGCGGGCAAGAGGACCTTTGGACGGTGGACGGTGGACGATGGACGATTGTGGTGCGTTGACCCCATCGTCCATCGTCCATCGTCCACCGTCTGCCGAAGGCCGTTGACACCCCCACGCCCGCGCCCTTATAATTGGGACAAGGTCCCTAGCCACATCACCTATGGAAAGCCGACAAATGCGCGTCACCGTTTACACCAAGCCAGGGTGCCACCTGTGCGAAGACCTGCTCGACCTGCTCGACCGCATGGCCCCTCAGTACAACCTCCAGGTAACCGAGGTCAACATCCTCGACGACATGGCCCTGTACGATGCCTTCCACGAGGAGATACCCGTGCTCGACATCGAGGACGGCCGCCTCGGCAGGCTGAAGGCCCCTATAGACGAGCCCAGCCTGCGCACGGCTTTCGAGGTGGCCCGTAGGGGTTTATCCACCGGCGGCCGTAGCGTGGTTACCACGCCGAAGCCCGACCCCCTCGTAGATCGCATAGCGCGCTACATCGGGCGGCACTGGCTTATGCTCGTCTCCATTGTCCTGGGCATATTCGTCGGCCTGCCCTGGCTGGCCCCCATCTTCGCGGCCCTGGGGTGGTGGAACGTCGCGAACCCCATTTACACCGCCTATGCGCTCACTTGCCATCAGCTTCCAGAGCGCGCCGGAACGGTGTTCGGTTACCAGGTGGCGTTCTGCTACCGCAACACCGCCCTCTACGGCGGCACCTTCTTCTTCGGCCTCCTCTATGCCGCCGCTCTGAGCGATAAGTGGCCACGCCTGCGCTGGATGAAGACCCCCATCCCCTGGTGGGGCGCGGCGCTCCTCGTCCTCCCCATGGCGGTCGACGGCATGACCCACCTGCTCGGCCTGCGTGACAACATGGCCAACATGGTGGCCGACCCCTCGTTCGGGGCCTTCTATATCGGCTCCCAGCCTTTCTCGCTCAACTGGTGGCTGCGTATCATCACCGGCCTGCTGGCCGCCCTGGGCGTCGTCTGGTTCGCCTACCCGCGTATGGAGCGGGCCGTCGAGGACGCCGAGAACATGCGAATGATTTATAGCGCCGGGGCCCTGCCGCGGGTCGCCCCCACACAAACCTACTAAACACTACACACAGGATAAGCCCAATGGAAACACCTACTCTGCTCGTGGCCTTCTTAGCCGGGTTGATCTCGTTCCTCTCCCCTTGCGTCTTGCCGCTCGTGCCCGCCTACATCGGCTACCTGAGCGGGCCAGCGGTCATGGCCGCCGCCTCCACCTCTACCGCGGCCCGGCGCTCCAAACCGATGCCGGCCGGCGGCCCCACCGGCGCACCCGAACGCAACGGAGAGGCGCCGGCATCGGCTTCTACCTCCGTTACCCGGAGCAACGGAGAGGCATCGCCAACGGGAGCCCGCCCGGTGTCCCGAAGCAATGGGCAGTCATCGACGGCTGCCTCCTCCACGGCGTCGCGAGAGGGAGGCGGGGTCGCGGTGGCGGCACTCCCCGCTCGCCGCGCCCCGTCAACAGGCACGGGCACCGCCAGGGCCGCATCTCCCAGGCCCGCGCCACTGGTCAGCGCATCGTCCGCCCGCTGGAAAATCTTCGCCCACTCCCTGCTCTTCGTCCTCGGCTTCACCATCATATTCGTCGTGGTGATCGGCGGCCTCGCGGGCCAGTTCAGCGATCTGCTCAAAGAACACAGAAGAGAGGTGCAGATCATCATGGGCGGGATGCTGGTGGTCTTCGGGCTCTTTATGCTCCACATCATCAACATACCCCTCCTAAATTACACCCGCCGCGCCGACACCGCCATGCGTACCAACACGCGCAACTTCGGCTACATCGGCTCGCTCCTCATTGGCATGGGCTTCGCCATCGGCTGGACGCCATGCATTGGCCCCACCCTGGGGCTGATGTTCACCCTCGCGCTGAACAACCGGCAGGCCCAGGCGTTTCCCCTCTTCCTCGCCTACTCCCTCGGCCTGGGCATTCCCTTCCTGATAACCGGCCTTGCCATGGGCCAGGTTTCCTCCGGCCTGAAGCGGCTCACCCGGCGCACCTATTCGCTCAAGCTCGGCGGCTGGAAAATCATTGACCGGGTGGATATAATATCGGCAATCAGCGGCGTCTTGCTGATCGTTGTCGGCATCCTGGTCTTCAACAACTGGATGACGTTGCTCAATCAGATCTCTCCAATTTTCAACATCTAAGCATGGGTAAAACAGAGCCGCGCAACGCAACCGACCTCGGCTTCGACGTCGAGATCGTCAGTGGCGGGCGCGCCGAAGACTCCGGCACGGCCTCTTCCGCCCGAACCCTCTCCCCGGCGCGCCAGGCCGCCAAATCCGAGGCCCACCGCCGCAGGATCCTCATCGCCGCCGCGTGCGCCCTGGGCCTCGCTGTCATCGCCGTCTGGGCCTGGGCGTCCAACCCCAACTCCAACGTGCCCTCCGATGCGGTGACGCGCGTCAACGACGAATACATCTACGAGCGCGATGTCACCCGCGAAGTGGACCTCTCCCGCCTGGCGGTCGACCTCAACAAAGACAAGAACGCCACCGTGCCCAGCCGGGCGAACGCTCTGGAAAACCTCATCAGCCGTATGATGCAGGTGCAAGACGCAAAGCGTGCCGGCCTGAGCATTACCCCGGCGGAGGTCGATAGCGATATCAAGGACAGGTTGCGCTCCACGGGCCTCACCCAGGCCCAATTGGAGGCCGACCTCGCCAAATACAACCTCAAGCTGGACGACATGCGTGCTTTCTCCGCCGACGTGCTGCTCGTCAACAAATATGTCGCGGATGTGGTTCTCAAAGGCGTAACGGGCGACGAGCAACGCCAGAACCGTTACAACGACTGGCTCACCGGCCTTTCGCAGGCCGCGCGAATCGACCGGCTCAAGTCGGCGGGCTCCGGCCCCGCGCCCAGCATAGGCTCCGAGGCCCCCGATTTTACCCTCCGCGACCTGAGCGGCAAAGAGATCAAGCTCAGCTCGCTGAAAGGCCGCCCGGTGATGCTCAACTTCTGGGCCACCTGGTGCCCCCCCTGCCGCTCTGAGATACCCACCCTCGTGCAAACCTACAACGAGACCCACAAACCCGGCGACCCCTACGAGATCGTGGGCATCGCCACGCAGAGCGATCTGCAAACCATCCAGGCGTTCGCGAAGGAATTCGGCATCCAGTTCCCCATCGTCTCCGACACCGAAAACCGCATCACCGACCTCTATCACGTCCTACCCATCCCCACCTCCTTTTTCATAGATAAATACGGAATCATCCGAGATATCCAGATAGGCCCCGTAGATCGCCCCCAACTGGAGAAGTGGCTTATCAACTAATTTTGGGTTTTAGATATTGGATTACTGATTAGTCCAAATCTAAAATCCAAAATCCAAAATTCAATGGGGAGGTGGTACTCATGCCGGACTGGGAGACCGGTGCAGATGCAACGACCATCACCGAGAACTACGCTCGCTACCTGGTGCCGGCCTGCTTCGAGACCTGGGCCGGGGAGACGCTGAACCACGCCCAGGTGCGGCCCGGCAGCACCGTGCTCGACGTCGCCTGCGGCACCGGGGTGGTCACTTTCGAGACGGCACCCCTCGTAGGCCAGGTGGGCCGGGTGGTGGGAGTGGATACGGATAGCGTCATGCTCGCCGTAGCAGAGCGTATACGCAAAGCCCGCGGCACCACCAACGTCAGGTTCTATGAGATGGACGCGCAAAGGCTGGAGTTTGTCGAGGGCACGTTTGACCACGTCACTTGCCAGCACGCCATTATGTTCTTCAACGACAAGCCCGCCACCGTCAAGGAGATGTACCGGGTGCTGGCCCCCGGAGGCAGGCTCGTGATCACCGCCTGGAGCGCCAGGCAGCATACCCCCCACGAAGAGATGCTGGCCGAGGCGTTTTACGCAGTCCTCGGCGACGAGCACCCCTTCTTCAAGACCCTGTTCAACCTGGGCGATCGCGGCGCGATGGGAGAGGTGCTCCGCCTGGCCGGGCTCAAGACCCACTCCATCATAGAGCGAGTGCGCCACAATGCCATCTTCCCCACCGCCGAAGCCTACTGGCAGGGCATGGTCTACGGCAGGCCCATAGCCCGCTTCGCCGCGACCCTGACACAAGAAGAATTGGAGGCCATCAAGAGCGACGTTTTCACCAGGATGAGCCCCTTCGCCGCCAACAAAGGCTTCATTTCGCCTATGGAAGCAGTAGTCGCCACCGTGATAAAACCCTACTAAGGAGCCTCCCCATTGGAGAACCCCAACCAACCCCGCCGGGCCCCCATCGACATGAGCCCTGAGCAGTTCCGCGAGCTTGGCTACCGGCTGGTGGACCGCATCGTGGAGCACATGGCGGCGATGCCCGCGGGCCCGGTAACCCCCGGCGAAACTCCGAAGTCTGTTCGTGAGGTGCTGGGCGATGGGCCGCTTCCCGCGAGGGGTATGGACCCCCAGAGCCTGCTAGACGAGACCACCCGCCTGCTGTTCGAGCATTCCCTTTTCATCGGCCACCCGCGCTTCCTCGGCTTCATCACCTCGTCCCCGGCCCCCATCGGTGCGCTGGGCGATCTGCTCGCCGCTGCTGTGAATCCCAACGTGGGAGCCTGGGTGCTGGCCCCCATCGCCACCGAGATCGAGGCGCAGACCGTGCGCTGGATAGCCGAGATGATAGGCTACCCGCCCGATTGTGGGGGCCTCATGGTCAGCGGCGGCAACATGGCCAACTTCGTCGGCTTCCTGGCGGCCCGCGGGGTGAAGGCCGGCTGGGACGTGCGCGCCAACGGCATACTCGGCGGCGAAGGCCGCAGGCTCCGCGTCTACGTTTCCGCTGAGACTCACACCTGGATCCAGAAGGCCTGCGACCTCTTCGGCCTCGGCACGGGCGCCATCCGCTGGGTCCCCACCGACGAGC
>JBJMMB010000126.1:0-7627 GCA_045805005.1 Chloroflexia bacterium | reverse complement strand
CTCGTGAGCGAAGCCCTTCAAGATAGCCCCGGCAGGCGTGAAGAAGATTGCATACTCATCTCCCGACCCGTTCCGCATAGAAGCCATAGCCTCACCGGGAACCGATGTGCCGTCAAAGGAATAATAGCGAAACTCCCACTCCGGCGAGATGATGGCATCGAGCATTGCAAGCGATTAGCTGAGCTTCTTCAATCCATCAATATCAGGCAGTGAATCTAGTTCACGTGTAGAAATCATATCTGTTCCTCTAGCCTAGAATACGAACATGCCCGGCCAATACGACCGGGCATTCATGCTTGCGGAGAGAGTGGGATTCGAACCCACGGACCTCATCGGTCATTCGTTTTCAAGACGAACGCAATCGACCACTCTGCCATCTCTCCACCCATGATTTTACCAGAGCATCCACCCTCCGTCAACGGCCAAAAGGCTTACAGATTTCCCCCGCCGGGGGCTCGAAAGGGGTGCAGGGGCTTCCCTGCCGGGGGATTGGGGGATTGGAGCCCAAGGCTCACTTTATTTCCTCTATGCAAAGGGGTGCAGGGTCCTCCCTGCCGGGGGTTTGGGGGTGTCCCCCAAAGTTCTTTATATTCCTAACTATGGGGTGCGGGGGCCCGCCCCCGATTGACTCCCCCTCCCTCTGGGTGGTATCATCCTATTGTGGACAACTGCGGGCATTCCCGCTCGCGCGCATATATTTGGAGCGACGATACACCATGGACCCAGAGCTTACCATCGCTGAAAACCCCCAGGCCCCCACCGAGGAGGCTTCTGCAAAGCCCGAGGAGAACGCCCTCGAGCCCTTGATCGCCCTCGCCAACGGCCTCTTCGACACCGATAGGCTGCGCATAGCCGCCGCCCTCGTTGGCCGCCCCGCCAGTCGCATGGACCTCGCCGAGGCCACCGGCCTCTCCCACCGTGAACTCATGCGCCAGCTTGGCCTCCTCGAATACTTCGGCTTGGTCAAGCTCGTGGAGCCCGCCCCCCGCCAGCCCGACCAGTACAGCCCCTACGAGTTGAACGAAGAGGCTTTCCGCTCGGCCCGCCAGGCCATGGGCAAGTACCGCGGCCGCAAGCCTCGCCCCACCGACGCCCGCCAGATGACCCTCGAAACCTTCATGCCCGGCGGCAAGCTCTACGCCATCCCCCGCAAGCACGACCAGATACAAACCATCCTCACCGAAATTGCCCAGAAATTCAGCCCCGAAAAGCGATATACCGAGCGCGAGGTAAACGTTATATTAGAGGAAGTAAACGAAGACTACTGTACCGTCCGCCGCCTCCTGGTAGACTACGGCTACCTCTCCCGCGGCGGAGGCATATATACGAGGAATACGTAATAGGAAAATCCATGCAAATCAAAATGGCAAAAGAAATGGGCATGTGCTTCGGGGTCAGGGACACTCTGGCCCTGATTGACGAGGCCGCGAAAAGCAGGCAGCGCATTGACACCTTGGGCACCCTCGTCCACAACCCCCAACTCGTCGATAAGCTCAACGGTCAGGGCATCGAGGTTGTCAGCGGCCTCGACAGGGTCCATGCCCCCACCGTAGCGGTAACCGCCCATGGCGCCGCCCCTGAGGTCTACAAGCGCGCCGGTGCGTCCGGTCTCGAACTGATAGATACTACCTGCCCGCTCGTAACCCGCGTGCAGCAGCTAGCCAAATCCCTCATGGAGCAGGGCCACTGGGTCATCGTCTACGGCGATGAGCCCCACCCCGAGGTCCAGGGCATCCTCGGCTGGGCCAACTCCGTCTTCGACAACCCTCCGGAGACGACCCCCACCGAAGCGGGCGAGCCTGGCCCTGACAAACCCCGGGCTAAACAGGCCAAAGTTCGCGATTGGGGCTCCCGCAGGGCCGTCTGCGCCAAGAGCGTCGAGGAGATAGACGCCGCCCTGACCGCCGCCGGCACCCCGGCCGCCAAAGTCCGCAAGATCGCCCTCATATCCCAGACCACCCAGAATACCGAGTGGTTCAAGAAGTTCGTCCGCGACGTGGTCGACCGCTTCCTCGAGTTCGGCTGCGAGGTTCACGCCCACAACACCATCTGCCTCCCCACCGCCAAGCGCCAGCCCGCCGCCTTAGACCTCGCGAAAGAGGTAGACGTCATGATAGTCGTCGGCGGCTACGAGTCGGCCAACACCCGCCACCTCCGCGACATCGCTGCCGAGTTTTGCCCCGCCTACCACATCGAGCGCGCCGAGCAACTGGAAGAAGCCTGGTTCAAAAACGCCCAAACCGTAGGCGTCACCGCCGGAGCCTCCACCCCCGACTACGTAATCAAGCAAGTAGTAGACGCCCTGGAAGCCCTCGACGCCCGCCTCGCAGGAGCTCCCGCGATTTAATTCACCGCAGAGAGCGCAGAGACCTTTATTATTGGTCTCTGCGGTTCCAAAACCCTTTAATAATCTTGGCGTCTTGGCGTCTTGGCGTCTTGGCGTTTTCTGGAATCCGCCCTGGCGTCTTGGCGTATTCTGGAGAAGTAGCCCTTAGTCGCTTCATATAACCCAATCGCCACTGCCACCGGTAGGTTGAGCGAGTCTATCTCGCTGCTGTGCCGGATGCTGACGCTGGTGCCTATCTCCCTGTACTCCTCCCCCAGCCCAGCCGACTCGTTGCCGAACACCAGCGTGTAGGGCCGCTCGAAGGGCATTTCCCCCAGCGCCACCTTCCCGTCCGTCATGAACGGGTAAAGATTCCGTCCAAAAGCCCCACTGTACGCCTCGAAGCTGTCGAAATACCGGAACCTCACCCGAAAGATAGCCCCCATCGAGGCCCTTATCACCCTCGGGTCGAAGATATCCGCCGCGGGCCTTACCAAGGCCAGGTCCAGCACCCCAAACCCCACCATCGTCCTCAGAATGGTCCCCAGGTTCCCCATATCCGCCGGGTTCACCAGCGCCACGTGGTCCTGCCCCTCAGCCAATTCCTCCCGGTACTTCCTGAACACCCCGACCGCGTACACATTCTCCTTGGGCGACAACCGCTCTACCGCCCTATCATTAACCTCAAACCTTATGCCCTTCCCCTCACACAACTCCGCGATCTTCCGCACCCCCTCGTTCTTGCTCCCCCTCGAACTCGCCAGCACCTCGATAACCTGCCCCGCCCGGTGCTCCAGCATCTCGACCGTCGGAAAGACCCCGAACGAGTACGAATGCTCAAACTCCTTTTTGTAAGCTTTCAGTTGCATGGAGTGTAGTTCCGCGTAATCTCCCTCGCATTGTGGCTGCGACCCTCAACCGGCCACACCACCTAGCGAGTCCGCGCCTTCCTCAACATTTCTACCAGCCCCAGCAACACCCCCAAAAGCGTAACAGCCAGGAACGGCAGCGTAAGTGCCAGGTAGTCGTCCGAGTAAGAGGTCACCTGGCGATCGGTCGTATAATACCCAAACACGATCACGAACACCGGTGTAATTCCTATGGTCACCAACGCGATCCACGCTTGCGCTTCCTCCGCGCCACTCCCGAATCGCCTGAACCCCCACCACGTCAGCCCCACCCCAATCAGTAATAGAGGCACCCCAACAGACGAGAAAGTAATCAACCCCAGGCCAACGAGCGTCCCTACCCCGATCCAATATAAAGCCCTGTTCCTTAAGACCAGGCCCGCCACGATAGTAACCAGGCCGAACGCCGGCACGCCGAACAGCAAGATCGCGCCACTATCAAATGCCATTTTAGAAAACCAGCTCCAGGTACCTCGTGCCCTCTACAGGATTATACCTGTAAGCCTCTATCTCCTCGAAGCCCAGCGACAAGTAAAGTTCCAGCGCCTCCCCCATAGACGGCAGAGTATCCAGCCGCATCCGCTCGTACCCCGCCTCCCGCCCGGCCTCAATGATCGCCTCCGCCAGCCTGCGTCCCAGCCCCCTGCCCCGAAACTGGGGCCGGATATACAGCCTCTTCATCTCGCACACCCCCTCGCCCAGCTTCCTAAGCGCCACGCAGCCCGCAACCCCTTCCTCTTCCACCGCCAGCAGCAGCCTCCCCTCCGGCGGCGCGTACTCCCCAGGCAGGTCCGCCAACTCGCGGTCGAAGTCTTGAAAACTCAAGTCTACCCCCAGCCCAGCCGCATACTCCTCAAACAGCCACCTGGCCTGCTCCACATCCTCCGCAGACTCGGTCCCCACCACCCGCGCCATCTATCCTTCTCCCATTACGTTTTACGTTTCTATGTACCCCTGGCCCACATAATGGCAATACCCGCCGACCCGCACGCCCGTGATTTCCTCCCCCTCGTGGTCGATTTCGATCTGCACAAAGCTGGGCCGGCCGATCTCGATCCCCTGCTCGCTCACCATCTGCGCCGTCGGCCCTTCCGATACCAGCCCGTAGCGCACCAGGTAGCAGCCTACCGGCCCGCTCGCCGAGCCCGTTGCCGGGTCCTCCACGACCCCTAGCTCCGGCGCGAACATCCGGCTGTGCACCGTCGACCCCGCCGTTTCCACCTCCCTCGTGAACACGAACACTCCGCTAACGTCCATGTCGCCGGTTACTCTCTCAAACAGGTCCTGCCTCAGCTTGATGCTCTTGATCGCTTGCAAACTTACGATGGGCACGAACAGGAAGGGCACGCCGCACGATATCACCTCGATTGGCAACCCAGCCTCAATAGCCCCCGGCTCGATCGACAGCATAGCGGCAACCGACATCGGGTCCGAGACACGCGGCCCAAAAGTGGGCAGCAGTTGGCTCATGCGGATCAGCCTCGGCTCCCCGCCGTTGAACCGGATGCTCACCGGTACCCGACCTATCCCCTCCTCCAGGTAAATGGTGGTCTCCTCTCCCTGCGGCTCCACCAGCCGCTCCCGCGCCAGCACGAACGTCGTCCCCACGGTCGGGTGCCCCGCCATCGGCAGCTCCGCCGCGGGCGTGAAGATGCGCAGCCGGAAGTGGTTCCCCAGGCTCTCCGCCGGAAGCACGAAGGTTGTCTCCGAAAAATTCATCTCCCTGGCGATAGCCTGCATCGTCTCCGCCGCCAGCCCCCTCCCGTCCGTAAACACAGCCAACTGGTTCCCCGCGAACGCCCGGTCCGTAAACACATCCACATGGTGATATTGGTATTTCGTCATTTTGCCATCCTCCAAATCTTCTCTCCCCCTATCTAATAGCGTTATACACGATCTTAGAAATCTGCCCTCTCGTCGCATTGTTCCCCGGCCTGAACTCCAAACACCCCGCTCCACACTCATACCCCGAGATGATCCCGCGACTGTACGCCGTCTCCACATACCCGTAAAACGCATCCCCCGTGAGCACGTCCCTGAAAGTAGGCACCGGAGGCGTGTACAGAGGCCAACCTTGCGCCAGCACTACAATCTTGCACAACTGCCCCCTGGTCACATTGTTCCCCGGCCTGAACTCCAAACACCCCACTCCACACTCGTATCCGCTGATGATGCCTTGGCGGTAAGCGGTCTCGACGTACTGGTAGAACGTATGGCTCGCCGGCACGTCCCGGAACGTGGGCGAGGCCGGCACATAAAGCGCCCAGCCCTCTGCCAGCACTACAATCTTCGACAACTGCCCCCGCGTCGTGTTGTTGTACGGCTTGAAAGTCCCGTCCGCGTACCCGGATATAGCCCCATGGCAGTATAAGTACCGCACCGCCTCGTAGAAGTAGTCTGTCTCCTGCACGTCGCTGAAGCCCATCGCGCAGAGCGTCGGCGTGGTGCTCGGCGCTACCCTGGTGCTCGTGGCCGTCACGCTGCTGGTGGCGGTCGCCTGCGTCACCGTCTGCGTCGCGGTAGCGCTTGGGCTGGGCGCTCCGCCGGCGCTCGGCGTAGGGGTAACAGTGCCGGTTGTCGAAGGCACAGGTGTGGCTGTCCGTGTCCCCGTTCCCGTTGCGGTGCCCGTCGCTGTCCCGGTCGCGGTTGCCGGGGGCGTGTTTGAGGCCGTGGGCGTTGGGGTCGAGCAGGGCAGCGTCCTGTACTGCTCCACCAACGTCCGGTATGCGCTCTCGTTGTAGTAATCCCCCACCGCCCAGATGTTGCCCGCCCCCGGCGCGGCCACTGCCGAGAAGCTGCCGCTGCCGTTCACGTTCACGCTCGGCACCACGCTCCACTGGCCGCCATCCCAGTGCATAGCCAGCGACCCGTTCCCGCTCCCCACCGCCCACGCGTCGCTCGGAGAGAGCGCCGATATCCCGTACACGAAATTCTCAACCAGCCCGGGGTTGGGGCTCACCACCTGCGTCCACTGCACGCCGTCCCAGTGCATCATCAGGATATGGATGGCCCCCGTGTTCACATAACCCCCTGCCCACACATCCGTGGACGAAGAGCCCGAAAGCGTGTAGACATACCCAATCACATCAGGCGTCGCCACGATCGTCCACTGTGTACCGTCCCAGTGCATCGCCATCGGCACGTAGCGCCGCTGCGGGTTCACATAGCCCCCCGCCGCCCACACGTCATTCGTAGAGAACGCCGTCACCGCCGCCAGCTCGCTGTTCGGCGCGGCGTTGGGTGAGGCCACGACATTCCACTGCACGCCGTCCCAGTGCAAGGTCAATGTTTGGCGCACGTTCAGGAAATAATACAAGCCAACAGCCCAGATATCGTTGGCCGACACCGCCGCGATCCCCAGCAACTGCGCTCCCAACTCCGGGTTGGGGCTCACCACTTGCGTCCACTGCGCGCCGTCCCAGTGCTCGATTATCGACTGGTAAGGCCCTGGAAACTCCCCATTGAACCCTACCGCCCACACATTCGTACTCGACACCGCCGCCACCCCTAACAGGAACCCTGCCACCGGACTGGGCACGATGCTCCACTGCGCTCCGTCCCAGTGCATAGTTAGCGTCTGCGACATCGCGCTCCCCACGGCCCACATATCCGCCGGCGACACCGCTGCTATCGCGTACAGGTCGTTGCTTGCGCCCCCCAGGTTCGGACTGCTAACCAGCCGCCACGCCGGCCCGCACCCCTCAGTAGGCGTAGCCGACGGCCCCACCGGCCGCCGACCCGCCCCCAAAACCCCAACGGCGCTGGTTGCCGCGCCCTGTTCGCGCCCCACCGGAGCCGCGACCGCCCCGGCCCCCGCCCCGCTCCTACCCACCAGCACCAGCGCGAGCAGCGCTACCCCCACTGCAACAAATGCCCATCCCCAGCGGCTCATAAGGTCACTCCTGCCCGGAATTGTCGCACAACGCCCGCGAGAGTGTCAAACCCCTCTACTCCTTTAACTTCGCGCCTAACCCTCCCCAAAAACCAGGACCAAAGTACTATATGCGTTCTCAGAACATATGTACTATAATTATCTTAGGCCCCGCTAACACCAGCCCACCCAAACCCCCAGGGAGCTCTGCCACACCCGTCACCTCCCTGCGCGATGCCCGACCGCTCGCGACACATTAACAACGAAGCAACGCCCGTCCTCCCTTCCCTGCTCCACCGCCCCCTTCCCCCGCACCCTCTCAAAGGCAAACCCCAACACCACCCTGCCAGCCCGCGCAGGCAGGCTTCGTTCAGGTAGCCCGCGGCTTTAGATGCCGGGCAGCACGCCGGGTCAACAGCACCTACCTGACAAAACCCGACAAAACCCGATACATTTTCCTAAATCCCAATATTAGACGACCCTAAACCGGACAAAACCCGACACTTTTCACGAAATCGGATT
>JBJMMB010000125.1:0-8649 GCA_045805005.1 Chloroflexia bacterium | reverse complement strand
GCGTATTGCGTATTGCGTAGACCTGGAGGCATTGTAATGACCGTACAAGATACCCTTGTAAGAGATACCGAAATCGAAACGAAAATCCAAAAGCCGTTGCACCCTGCTTTGCGGCGGTTCGTGCCGCAAGACCCGGAGGAGATCGCGCGAATGCAGGAGGAGGTGCACAGGCTGGCGCGGGAGAGGCAGGCAGTGATCATCGCGCACAATTACCAGGTGCCAGAAGTGCAGGATGTGGCCGATTTCGTGGGGGACTCGCTGGGAATGGCCATCGAGGCCTCGCGGACGGACTCGCCGGTGATCGTGGTGTGCGGGGTGTATTTCATGGCCGAGACCGCGAAGATACTCAACCCGGGGCGCACTGTGCTGATACCCGACGAGACCGCAGGGTGCTCACTTGCCGATTCGATCACGGTAGAGCAGTTGCGGGAGTGGAAGGCGCAGCATCCTGGGGCTGTTGTGGTCAGTTATGTCAACACAACGGCGGCGGTGAAGGCCGAGTCGGACTATTGTGTGACGAGCGGTAACGCGCAGGCGGTGATCCGGGCGATACCGGAGGATAAGACGATACTCTTCCTGCCCGACGTGTTTTTGGGCACCTGGCTGAAGCGTTCGCTCGGGCGGGAGAACATGGAGTTATGGATGGGCGAGTGCCACGTGCACGCGGGGATCCGCACGGAGGAGATGATCGCCAACTGGGCGAAGTACCCCGACGCAGACCTGCTGATACACCCCGAGTGCGGCTGCACGAGCCGCTTCCTGTGGGCGCGAGACAAGGGGAGTCTGCCGTCAGAGAATACCTATGTGCTGTCCACTGAGGGGATGGTGAGGCACGCCCAAAGCTCAGCGAAGAGCACACACCTTGTGGCGACCGAGACCGGACTGCTGCACAGGCTGAGCAAGGAGAACCCTGACAAGACCTTCGTGGCCGCAGACGCAGGGGCGGTATGCCAGTACATGAAGCAGATAACGCTGGAGAAGCTGCGCGATAACCTGCGCGACATGAGGCCGCAGGTGGAAGTGCCCCAGGAGATCGCGGCCAGGGCCAGGCTGGCAATCGACCGCATGCTGGCGATTCACTGAGCAAACAAAATCCCCAAATCGCCTGCGGCGATTTGGGGATTTTGTTTTGATGCGGTCCGGCTACATGGTCCTGAGTTGCAGCGAGCCGAGGGTGACGGACGCTCGGACGTTGATCACCGGCGTTTGGCCTTCGACCGCGGCCCTGGTCCAGTAGCCGCCTTGCGTGCGGGTGAAACCGTCGCCAGCGTTGACGCTGCCCATGGTGGCCTCCGAGGAGACTTTGGCGGCGGTGGCCGAGGGAATTAGCAGATCGACCGAGGAGACACCGGTGGTGATCTGCACCTGGGCGTCGCGGCGGAGGGTGCCCGCGAAATCGAGCCTGTAGGAGGCTGCCCCGCCCTCAAGTTTGAGAGAGGCAAGGTTGGCGTTGGCCAGGTTCCTTAGCTCGATGCCGCTGGCCCCGGAGCTGACATCGAGGGTGCTCATCTCCTGGGGGTTGGGTGAGGAGAAGGTGATATCGACCTTGCCGGCACCCTGCCTGAGCGTGAGGCGGTCCACGGGCAGGCCGCCGAGGTCGAGGTAGCACTCGCTGGCCCCGGTCTCGAGGGTAAGGCTGTAGGGCCCGGCGCTGCCGAGCGCAAGGTCGAGGGTGGGGGCGCGGTTGAACAGCCGGAGCATATCCGATATATTCTGGCGCTGGGTGATCTTGACGGTGCCGGCCTCCTGGCTAATCTGCAAGGGCAGGGCGCCGGAGGGGTCGTCGTAGGTGCCGGTAACCCAGGCCCCGGAGACCCCGGATATGATCCTGAGTTTGCAGGCCCCGACGGCGAGCCACAGGTGCCTGCCGGCCGCTTCGGGGAATGGGATGTCGATACGGGTAACCGCGGCCAGGGGTACGGTGCCCGCAGGCTGCTCCATGGTGCCCTCGACCCGGGCCTGGGCGCTCTCGGGAGTGGAACCCGCGCCCTGGCCCACTACCTTCTCGACCACGACCGTGTAGTTGACGGCCATGGTGGCGATGGCTCCGATAGCCGCCCAGACGGGCAAGAGGGCCGCGCCGACGACGCCCAGCGTGAGCGGGATCTCCAGAAGGGGCCTCCCCTCCTCGTTCTTGATGACGATGCGGCGGATGTTGCCCTCGTGCACCAACTCCTGCAGCTTGGCGACGAGCGTATCGCCGCTGAGCTTGTATTCTTCTGTGCGAACTCCTGGGGTACTCAAGTGCTTGTTCCTCCTGTTAGTAAGTGATACTTTATATGACCTGTAGCAAACCGACCCGTGGCGAGAGATGCGCGAGCCGGATTACTTGTCACCCCGGCGCATCTTGCGGATCGCGACGAGCATAGCGCCCCAGGCGGTTATGCCAGCAAGGGCGACTTTGGTGACGTCTACTATGGGCACGACCTTGACGCCGTCGGGCCCTATGACGATGGTGGCAACCGGGCGGCCTATCGAGCCGCCACCCCCGCCCATGCCGCCGCCCCCGACCAGTTGGACGCCGGGCCCGGGGGCGGTGTCGCCCGCGGGGGCACTGTTGGGGCCGAAGCCTTTGCCCAATCCGAGCCCGCCTCCAACGCTCACTTCGCTGGCGGTGATGACGGTATACTGGCCCGACACGACAGGTGGGCTGTACACCGCGCCGGGCTGGGCAGCGGAGAAGAGCCTCTCCAGGATCCGCGAGCCTTGCTCGTGGGCTCTGTCCACGGAGGATGTTACGCCGCCCGGCTCTTCGATGCTTGTGCCGGCGGGGGGAGTAAGAGTGTCCACTGTGCCATTCATGATTACGACTCCTTTCTTTTGAACAACCTGATTCGACCGGAGATGAGGAGGGCTGAGGCGAGGAGCAACCCGATCTGGAGGATGCGGGTCACATCGCGGACGGGGATGCGCTCGACGGAGCCGCGGCGCTCAACGCGCACGACATAGGGGCGGTGCAACACGAAGCCGCCGAAAGGCAAGCGCACGGCCAGCACCTTCGAGAGAGGGGTGACGGTGGCATCGCCCGCCGCCACCGGGCTGCCGGCCACCGTTCGCCATTGGATCATGTTCTGCACGGGGCCTCCTTTCGCCAACAAACCTGTGGTTCCGCTAATTCCATGTCACGTGACTGCTCAGGCTTCATTCCCTACCACCTGGCATGCCCCCGGGTTGCGCAAGGGCAAATCGACCACGACCCCGGCCGAGATGAACACGGCCAGCCTCGGAGCAGCCTGCATGTCTACCTCTTTTTACGCGCTAGTCACCGCCGGGTTTCACCACCGGGCTAATAAGAGGCTATACTGCTTGGACTGTTTTCAGGTTGGGGAAGAACTGGCGGGCGTTGCCCTCCACCCAGCCGTGCACGGTGCCGGGGGAGAGGTGGCAGCCCACGCAGGCCCCCGTCATTTTGATCTTGAGGGTCTCGCCGTCGAAGGAGGCCATCTCGATTGCCCCGCCGTGGTAGATCTCGATGTAGGAACTGAGGGCCTCGACAAGAGCGCGCATACGCTCCTCATCGGTGGCATCGGCGGGCGGGTTTATCGGCTCCAGGGGCACAAGGGGCATCGGTCATCTCCTTCGTGAGTTGGCATATTCTACCGCTTACAGTATGAGGCGCGAGGGTGGATTTTCCGGTGAACATGGGTTACAAAACGGTGACAAACCGGGCCTCGTAACTGTGGGGCGGCGTCACGTATTATATAATAGCAGTCCGGCGAACAGATACAGGCGATGGGCTAGTATATTGAGGGGGGTGCAGCATGCCAGGACTATTCGGTGCGGAGTATCCGGCGGAGGATCTGCGCCGGATGACAGGGTCGATGCGGCAGATCGCGGGGATACGGCTCGCGGAAGTGGCGGACGGCAAGGCGCGAGGGATGCGCGTGGCCTCGGTGCACACGGGCGGGGGGCTCTACTTCCAGGTGCTGCTCGACAGGGCTATGGACATCGGGGCAGCGGAGTACCTGGGGAGGCCGCTGGCCTGGGTGCACCCCGCGCTCGGCGGCCCCGACCAATACGAGCCGCACGGGTACGGCTGGTCGCGCACCTTCGGCGGGGGCCTGGTGACGACCTGCGGGCTGACCTTTTTCGGCCACCCGGAAGTTGACGCCGGAGAGGAGTTGGGCCTGCACGGGCGCATCTCCCACATCCCGGCGGAGAAGGTGCGAGTGACCGAGGAGTGGCGCGGCGACGACTACGTGCTGGAGATCGAGGGCCAGGCAAGGCAGGCGGTGCTGGGCGGGGAGAACCTGCTGCTGACGCGCAAGATTTCCACGCGAATGGGGGCGAGCGCGTTGACCATCGAGGACACTGTGCGCAACGACGGCTTCCGGGAGACGCCGCACATGATCCTCTATCACTGCAACTTCGGCTTCCCGGTGGTGAGCCCGTCGTCGGAGCTGGAGATAGACGACGAGCATGTGAGGCCGCGAGACGACCCGGCGCGGGCGGGTTTTGAGAACCATACCAGGTTTGAGCTGCCACAGCCTGGGTACGCCGAGCAGGTATTCTTCCACAAGCCGCGGGTGGACGCGGAGGGCTTCTCGCGGGCGGTCATTATGAACCGCGACCTGGGCTTCGGAGCGTACGTAAGATACCGGGCGGCGGAGTTGCCGTACTTCGCCCAATGGAAGCTGATGGGCGCGGGGGACTATGTCTGCGGTCTGGAGCCCGCGAACCAGTGGGAGACGCCGCGCCATGTCTTGAGGGAAGAGGGCCGGTTGAAGTTCCTCGCGCCGGGGGAAGAGGTGAGGTATTTGGTGCAGATAGGGGGAGCTAGGGCGTAAAACGTAAAACGTAATAGTGGTAAGGGGAGAGAGTCCGCTTCCCTGTGGTTGATACTTTCGCTGATTGCGTATTGCGTAACTGGTCCTTGGTGCGTCATGTGTGAGGTTTGGGATGAAAAGAAGTGAATTGATACGGGAGTTGAGGGATATTACGGGGCCGGAGGGGGTTATTTCGGAGCCCGAGCAGTTGCTGACTTATGAGTCGGATGGGCTGCGGAATTACCGGAATACGCCGGTGCTGGTGGTGCTGCCGTCCAGTACGGAGCAGGTGCGGGGGGTGGTGAGGCTTTGCCATTCTCTGGGGATACCGGTGGTGCCTAGGGGGTCGGGGACCGGGCTATCGGCGGGGGCGCTGCCGGTAGAGGGGGGCATCGTGCTCGGGCTGAGCAGGATGCGGGAGATATTGGAGGTGGACCTGGCGAACTCGCGGGCGGTGGTGCAGGCCGGGGTGCTCAATCTGTGGGTGACGCAGAAGGTGACGCAAGCGGGGTATTACTATGCGCCCGACCCATCGAGCCAGCAGGTGTGCTCGATTGGGGGGAACGTGGCGGAAAACTCGGGGGGAGCGCACTGCCTGAAGTACGGCTTCACGGTGAACCACGTTACGGGGCTGACGGTGGTGCTGTCGGATGGGGAGGTAGTACACCTGGGCGGGAAAGCGGTCGAGAAGCCCGGCTACGACCTGGTGGGGGTATTCGTGGGGTCGGAGGGGACCCTGGGGATCGCCACGGAGATAACGCTGAGGCTGGTGAGGAAGCCCGAGGCGGTGTCGACCTTGCTGGCGGCCTTCGAGAGCACTGACGCGGCGGGGGGAGCGGTGTCGGGGATCATCGCGGCAGGGATGGTGCCCGCTGCGATAGAGATGATGGACAACCTGAGCATTCGGGCCGCGGAGGCGGCGGTGCATGCCCAGTACCCGCTGGACGCGGGGGCTATCCTGCTGGTGGAGCTTGACGGGCCGCGCATCGAGGTTGAGGAGCAGATGGGGCAGGTGGAGGAGATTTGCAGGGGGAACGGGGCAACGTCGCTGCGGGTGGCACAGAGCGACGAGGAGCGGGTGCTGATGTGGAAGGGCCGCAAGTCGGCTTTCGCGGCGATGGGGCGGATCAGCCCCGACTACTATGTGCAGGATGGGGTGATCCCGAGGACGGCGCTGCCGCGGGTACTGAGAGAGATAGCAGACCTGGGAGAGCGGTACGGGCTGCGGGTGGCGAACGTGTTCCACGCGGGCGACGGCAACCTCCACCCGCTGGTGCTGTTCGACGACTCGGTGCCCGGGCAAGCGCAACAGGCAGAGGAGCTGGCGGGGGATATATTGAGGGCTTGCGTGAGCGCGGGCGGGAGCATCACGGGGGAGCACGGGGTGGGGCTCGACAAAAAGCGCTACATGCCTTATATGTTCACTACCCATGATTTGGACACGATGCAGATGCTACGTTGCGCCATAGACCCCGACCACACGTACAACCCCGGCAAGCTCTTCCCCACGCCCAGGATGTGCGGGGAGAGCCCCGGGCGCTACAGGCCGCACCCAGTGGAGCAGGCAGGGCTGGGGGAGAGGATGTGACGTAAAACGTAAAACGTAATGGTGGTAGGCGTGCCTGGTTAGTGAAACTAGAACCCGGTTCGCCCACATCCCTTACGTTTTACGTTTTACGTTTTACGTTTTACGAGCCTATGTCGCTAATTCATGCCAATCTAACTGGGGTCGAGGTGCGCGAGGGTACGGAGGGGGATGCCGTGCTGGGGGTGGTGCCTGGGGTGGTGGCGCGGGTTGGTGGTGTGGAGGAGGTGTCGCGGGTGCTGGCCTGGGCTAATGAGAGAGGGTTGAAGGTGGTGCCGTGTGGGACGCGGAGCAAGCTGGATAGGGGCGCTGTGCCCAAGGGTATTGGCGTGTTGTTGGATTTGAGCGGGATGTCGGGGGTGGTGGAGCACGCGGCGGGGGACCTGACGGTTACGGTGCAGGCGGGGATGCGAGTGAGGGATTTGCAGGGAGTGCTGGCGGGGGCGGGGCAGTTTCTTGCTGTTGATCCGCCGGTGGCGGGCACGATTGGGGGGCTGGTGGCTACGGGCGACAGTGGGGCGCTGCGGCTGAGGTATGGGGGCGTGCGCGACCTGCTATTGGGGGTGACGTTCGTGAGGCCCGATGGCGTGGTGTCGAAGGGCGGGGGCAAGGTGGTGAAGAACGTAGCGGGTTATGATATGCCCAAGCTGCTCACGGGCTCTCTGGGTACGCTGGGGGTTATAGTGGAGGCTACGTTCCGGTTGTACCCTCTGCCCGCCGCTTCCGGGAGTGTGGTGGCTGAGGTGGGGTCGGCGGCGGACGCGGGGAGGCTGGTAAGGGCGGTGCTCGACACGACGCTGGTGCCCGTGGCGATTGATTATTTCAGCGAAGGCGAGGGGGATCGCGTGTTGGCGGTGCGCTTCCAAAGTTCTCTGAGGTCGGCACGGGAGCAGGCGGAACGGGCGGCGGGATTGCTGGAAGCGGCAGGTGGGAGCGCCACCCAGCCTCTCGTCCTGGATGGCGACGAGGAGGCGGCGTTGTGGGAGCGGTTCGGCGGGGTTGTGAGCACCGGGGAGGGCGACGTGCTGGCCCGATTGGTGAGCACGGTGGCGGATCTACCGGGGCTCGTGGAGAGGGCACAAGTGGAGGCGGAGCGCCTGGGGGTGGCGCTGGCGGTGAGGGCGCATATGGGGCACGGGCATGCACTGCTCAGGTGGAGAGAGCCGGGAACGGGGAGCGGGGTGGCTCTATTGCGAGGGTTGCGAAGGGAAGCGGAGGGCCGGGGCTGCAACCTGGCGGTGTGGCGGGCTCCCATGGGGGTGAGGACGGAAGTGGATGTGTGGGGAGACCCTGGAGAGGGGATCGGGCTGATGCGCAGGGTGAAAGCGCAATTCGACCCGAGGGGCACGTTGAATGTGGGGCGATTCGTCGGGGGGATATGACGCGGGGCTGCGCGAGGAGTGGGTAAGTGTAGGCCAGTCCGATTTTGCTGGACAATGTATGACAAGCAAACAAGGAGGATCGGGTTACGATGAAAGAGACAGGGAATAATGCCGGGCGGAATATGGGATTGGGTGCGGCGTTCGGGGCGGCGATTGGGGCGGCGATGGGTGCCGCGACCAACAACATGGGCGTGTGGTTGGGCGCGGGCGTGGCGATTGGCGTGGCAATGGGGTTTGCGTTTGGGCAGGTGAACAGGCCGAAGAGCTAAGACTACAGCGAAATAGAAAGTGCGGATAGCAGGCATGAGCGAAACTAACGAAGAACGATCAAGACGAATACAGGGTGGGCACGATAGGTCCGGCGTGCCCGCGCATATAGAGGCGGCCGCGGAGGCGGCGGGCGAGCAGAGCGTGGAGAGTGGGGCGCTGGAGGTTGGCGCGGCTGCGGGGTCGTCGGGGGCGCGGGCTATCCGGGGGGATGACGAGGAGGAGGCCGGAGGGCGGGCGGACCTGGGGGTGCCGGTGGCGTTACGGTGGGCTTTTGACGGGCATAACCCGCCTTCGCCTGAGCTGATTGACGACTGCGTGCATTGCGGGTTCTGCCTGCCCACGTGCCCGACATACCTGCTGTGGGGCGAGGAGATGGACTCGCCTCGGGGGCGGATACACCTGATGAAGTTGGGCAACGAGGGGCGGGCGGAAATGACGGACACGTTCGTGCGCCACTTCGACCAGTGCCTGGGGTGCATGGCCTGCGTGACCGCCTGCCCTTCGGGGGTGCAGTACGACAAGCTGATCGAGGCGACCAGGGGGCAGATAGAGCGGCGGCACCGGAGGGGCCTGGGCGACCGGCTATTCAGGGCGGCGGTCTTCGCGCTCTTCACAGATCGGTAGAGGGTGGTTTTGGTTTTGAGTT
>JBJMMB010000124.1:0-3275 GCA_045805005.1 Chloroflexia bacterium | reverse complement strand
GTAATTACGAATTAGCTTGAGGGTAATTCATAATTACCGTAGGGGCCTTGTCCAATTCTGAATCTCGAATTACCAATTACCCTCAATTCAAAATGCAGAATTCAGAATTAGCGAAGCAAAGCGCGTGCGGATCTAAAAGGTTGCCGGTGACTTGGGGTTCTGTTCGTACCAGCCCTTCATGGCGATCTCCCAGTCGCCCGTGCCGATGTCGCCGCTGCCATCAAGGTCGAAGTTCCCATCGTAGCCCTTATCGCCGTTCTTGAGGCCCCAGAGCTTGGAGATGCCGCTGAGAAGGTACGAAGCGTTACCATACCCCTGGGTGTCGGACTCTACGAAGTCTTTGACCTGTGTTGCAATCTCGCTCGGAACATGGTGACGAGCCACGACGTCGCTGCGCATCAGGTAAGCGTTGCCCGAGCTGTCGGTGAGCCAAACGAGATCGCTGTCCGGGTTAGTTGAGGAATTGTGGTCCATGTCTACTCCTTTGCATCCATTTGAGCTTATTGGGTGCTGGCCGCGACCCAAACGATTATCGTATGGTAGGTAGATTGCTTGTCCGTGAAACCGGACTGAACCTGTTACCACCCCCTTCCGCGAGATCTAATAAATAGAGGGGTCGCTGGTGGCTGCTATGGAGGAGTAGAACGATGAGCGAGCACCCATCCGGCCAGGTATGCAAGTTTGAAAGACTATCAACGTGGCCATTGGTCTAAGACTAACAGATGCGCATCGGGCCCGCAGCCAATTACTTTACAGTGCAGGTGTAAAGTATTTTACAGTGAGGGCCCACCGGTGGTCCGTGGTCAGGACGTTCCTACGACCACCGCCCACTGGCCACCGACCACTGGTGGCTGGGTTGCCGGTTGGATCCAGGGCCATACGGGCAGAACTGGATACACCTGCGTATTTATCGTCAGGACGCGGACCAGTAGGCCAACACACACACGAAAATACGCGAGCATCGCGGTTTTAGGAGGCAAGTGTAGCATAGGTCGGGGGGACTGTCAATAGTCAATTGACAGCAGGAGTAGGGTAACTTACAATGCCCATCGCGGGGTATCCGAGCAGGACTGAGTACGAGCGTATTGCCTATTGCCTATTGCGTATCGCGTATCGCGTATCGTGTAGAGGGGGAAGGGCAGAGGGTTTTTCTACCCAAGCCTGGTAGGCACGCAATACGCAATTTGCCGAATGGCGGCCGGGCGGAAAGGAGAAGGTATGAGCGATGATGAGAGGTTGGGGCAAGAAGGCGCGCCGGGTGGGGAGAAAGAGACGGTTGAGCGTCTGAGGGCCGAGGTGGAGCGTCTGCGGGGGAGGCTTGCCTCGGAGAAGTATGCCGAAGAGTTGCGAGAGGCTTTGATAACGGCGGCGACGGTGGGAACTATCGCTACTCCGGTGGCGCATTCGCGGCTGCTGGAGATGATTGTCGAGGCAGCGGCCCACGTGATCTCGGCGCGTGCAGGCTCGCTCTTCCTGATCAACCGGGAAACGCAGGAGCTTATCTTCGAGGTGGCGCTGGGGCAGAAGGCGGAAGAGGTCAAGAAGTTCGCGGTGCCGCTCGGGCACGGGATAGCCGGGCTGGTGGCCGTGAGCGGCCAGCCGATGGCGGTCTCGGATGCGCAGCACGATCCCAGGCAGGCGGCGGACATCGCGAAGAGCATAGGTTACACCCCCAATAGCATCCTGTGCGTGCCCCTCTTCTATAACGAAGAGATTATCGGGGTGCTGGAGTTGTTGGACAAGGCCACCGCACCCTCTTTCAGCGCCTCTGACATGGAGACGCTGGGGCTCTTTGGCAACCAGGCCGCAGTGGCGATCGAGTTATCGCGCACGCACCGGAACCTGGCTGCCCTTATGGGCGATGTGCTCAACTCGCTGGTTGGCGTTGGCGAGGGCGAGAAGTCGCACCTGCAGAAAGGCGCGGCGTCCTTCGTGGGCGAGCTTGAGGAAACTATGGTCTACCGCCAGGCGCTCGACCTGGCGCGGCTGGTGCGGGAGATCGTGTGGCAGGGAGAGAACGAGGCGGAGGCGTGCACAGCCATCTTGCGAGGGTTCGCCGGGTATCTACGCTCCAGGCCCAAGCTCCTGGAACTGGGAGGGCCCCTTTGATACGTCCCGCCTGGAGTGAGCAGTTTATGCCCGACGTCCTGGAAGCCCTCAGCCCCATCCAGCCCATAGAGAGCATCACGCAGGAGTGGGCCTGGGGAACCGGGGTAGGCAACACGGGCAAGGGTATCAAGGTAGCGGTCATCGACAGTGGCATCGACGCGAGTCACCCCGCCATTGGCGGAGGCGTGAACGGCTACGTGGCGATCACCGAGGGGCCTGAGGGGTTGGTCTACGACACGGAGCCGCACGAGGACGTGTTCGGACACGGCACAGCCTGCGCGGGCATCATACGCGCGGCCGCGCCTGAGTGCGAGCTTTACAGTGTGAGGGTGCTAGGGGCCACGCTGACTGGGCGGGGCAACGTGTTCGCTGCCGGCCTCCGCTGGGCCATCGAGAACGGCATGCACGTGTGCAACTTGAGCCTCGGCACGACGAAGCGCGACTATTTTGGGGTGCTGCATGAATTAGCCGACGCGGGCTACTTCCGCAACGTGATGCTGGTCACGGCGGCGAACAACATGCCCATACCCAGCTTCCCGTCGGTTTACGCTTCTGTGATCTCGGTGGCCTCGCACGACGAGACCGGCGACCCCTATTTGCTTTACTACAACCCCCATCCCCCCGTGGAGTTCGGCGCGCCGGGCATCGATGTCAGGGTGCCCTGGCTGCATGGACAGTGGATCACTGCCACGGGCAACAGCTTCGCCGCACCCCACGTATCGGGGATGGTCACCAAAATCCTTGGCAAACACCCCGGCCTAAGCCTGTTCCACGTAAAGGTAGTGCTGCGCGCATTGTCGGCGAACGTAAAGCGCAAAACGGACTCGTAAAACGTAAAAATGGTGGTAGGCAAACCTGGTCGAAGGACCACGAACCAAGTACGCCTACCACCATTACGCATTACGCATTACGCCCCCCTGGCACGCGAATTGCCCGTCTTGCTACAATCGCGAGGCTGCTGAAATGGCAACACCGGGAGGTAATCGGGGATGGGCAAGGCAAAGGGCTTGAGGGGCATAGCCAGGTACGCCGGGCTGGCGCAGGCTATTTACTACGTTGTTACAGGTGTATGGTCGCTGGTGAGCATCGGCACGTTTGAGAAGGTGACGGGCCCGAAGGTGGATAATTGGCTGGTGAAAACGGTAGGGGTGCTCGTGATAGTTATC
>JBJMMB010000123.1:0-9631 GCA_045805005.1 Chloroflexia bacterium | reverse complement strand
TGCTCCGAGCATCGGCGCCGCACTGACCACCGAGTAAGTGAGCAAGGGACGTCGATGAGACCTGGTAGTCGGAAGAGGGTCGCACGGAAAACGGGATGCCAAGGTGGGCAAGGGCATCCTCGAAATTGCGTCTGACGGTCGCATTCCGGTTAGCGAGGAGGATCGACCCCTGTACATAGTGCCCCTCGGCGATATAGTAGCCGAAAAGTTGCAATACCTCTTCCGAGAGGGCCAGGCTCGCGGGGAGTTGGCAGCGGTGAGCTTTTCCGCCCACGCGGGCGGCGGAAGCATCCCAATGACCGCCTAAATCGCTGGTCTTGAGCAGGAGGTCGCTGAAAATATCAACGTCGATACCTTGACCTCTCCCTTGATGGCGGATGGCGTGAAGTTTCGAGTAGCCTGAGATGCCGTGGGCTGTTATCGCAGTCGTAACTGGACGATCACCATGCTCTTGCACGAAGGCCAGTACGGCGGAGTTGGCGTTCACATACATCCGCTTGCCCGCCAGCGCGGACAGCATGTCAAGGGCCCCAAAGCTGCCCTCTGCCAGTAATGTCTCGGGCAGTGGGATGTAATCCGTTGGCCGGGCGTCCGCGGTCTCGATCAGTTGCAAGCGCCCATCGCGCAGCACCCAGAGGTTGTGGTCGCCTGTCAATGTGGCGTTGCGCCCGCAGGCCGTTTCCAGGTGGTACATAGCCTTGGGGGCTGTATGCTTCGTGAAAGCGCGGACGGGGTAAAGCTCGACCACGCCGGTGGCCGGGCTGAAAGCTTGAGCGTAATACTCTATCTGCCGGTCGTCCACATCGAGGATCAGGGTATCCCCATCTGACCTGAGTTTGCCCGGAGAGGCTTCGATCAAGGCATCGATGAGTGGGCCTATAGCGGTGACGCGAGAGACGGTTTTCGCGCCCCGTTTCTCGATGATATACACAGGGTCGTCATAGCCCAGGCTTTTGCCCGTGCCCGTGGCTCCCAGCAGAGTCTGGTGTTTGTCCTTGTCAGTAAGGCCCTGGACCAGCTTCTCGATAGCCTGTGGCTGGTCGCCCATGGGGCGGAAGTCGGACACGACCTGGAATTCGGGCATTTAACCCTCCCGTACCGATTACAAAGGAGGCAGCACGTCGTTGGCCGCCGTTAGCTGTACTTTCAAAATGACACCTATATTATAGTACATTTGTGCGTAGATGACAAAGAAATGAGTGAGTGCGGCGGTGCTTGTGTGCAATGCGGAAAGCCTCTTGGAGCCGTGTGCTATTATTGGTGTGTTCAAGGCCAGGAAGTGATTTAAGTATCATGTATCGACCCCTGCCGGCAAATTCTAACACCTAACACTCAGCACCCAACCCCTGGCCCGCAGTCGCTAGCCCCCATCAAGACAAGGAGGATCCGATGTCACGACGAAGCTTCTACCTGAGCCTGGTGCCCCTGGGAGCCATCCTGTTCGTAGCTGTATTGGCAGCCAGCGTGCGCGCCGCGCCGGCGTCCGGCCCTGGCCCATTGGGGTTCAACGCCTGGGCTACGGTCAGTCCGGTTCCTACCGCGGTGTATGGGGCTGCAGTGACCACCGACGGCACATATGCATACGCAGCGGGGGGTTACAGTTTCGGGGCGGGTAGCTCCGTGGCGCAGTTTGCCCGGTACAACCCAACCTCAAATAGCTGGGCATCACTGGCCTCGCTGCCCGATGCGATGGACGATGGAGCCGCCATCTATTCGCCCATAAACAACAAGATATATGTCTTTGGCGGCAACCACGATGCTATTACTGTAACGAACAACACCAGGATATACGACGTCGGCACCAATAGCTGGTCGGGCGGCGCGCCCATGCCCTCCGGTCGCCAGCAGATGTGCGGGGGGTACTACAACAGGAAGATCTACCTGGCGGGTGGCTACGCAACCGGCTCGGTAACCACAGCGCTGTCGCAGACATTGCAGTACGACCCGGTAGCCAACACCTGGAGCACCAGCCCGGCGTCAATGCCCCAGGGCCTGGGTGGGGCAGGCTGCGGGGTGATAAACGGGCACCTTTACGTAGCCGGTGGCCGCGATGGAAGCACATTCGCCCGCAGTCAATTATACGACTATAACCTGAACGCCAATACCTGGTTGACTATGACCTCACTGCCAAATGGGGTGAACGTGCCGGGCAGCGCCGTGGTCAACGGCGAGTTGTGGGTTTTCGGAGGAGGCAACCCCTTCCTCAGCAGGTCTACCACTCCGAGATCGCCGCTGGACCTGGCACCTGCTACTACCAATACCACCGAAATCTACATCCCCAGCACCAACACCTGGATAGCGGGGCCAAACCTCAACGTCGGCCGCTCGTTCGTCGGCGGGACCAAGGTGGGAGACTATGTAGTAGCAATCGGCGGGTTCACAGGCTCCACAGCGAGCAACGTCACGGAGGTCTCCAACCAGCCGCTCTGTCCTATCAACTTCTCGGACGTGGCCACCACCGATTACTTCTATACGCCCGTCCGCTACCTGTACTGCTATAACGCAATCTCAGGATACGCTGATGGCACGTTCAGGCCCTACAACAACACCACCCGCGGCCAATTGACGAAAATCATCGTGAAAGCCGAGGGATGGGCCGTCTACAACCCGTTGGTGCCCACCTTCCGCGACGTTCCGGTCACTGATACCTTCTACGAATACATAGAAACGGCGTACCACCGGGGGATCGTCTCGGGCTACTCATGTGGGACAGGGTGCCTGGAGTTCAGGCCGGGCAACAACGTCACCAGGGCGCAGCTTTCGAAGATCGTAGTGCTGGCGCAAGGCTGGACGATATATACGCCACTCTCCCCGACCTTCAATGACGTGCCGTCTATCGACCCCTTCTACCAGTACGTAGAGACAGCCTACTACCGGGGGGTCATCTCGGGGTACGCCTGCGGCGCGGGGTGCCTGGAGTTTCGGCCCGGCAACAACGCTACGAGGGGGCAAATCTCCAAGATCGTTTACCTGGCAATCACCCAGCCGTAATGGATGCCACTCGACTACCAGCCGCGCGCCGGCCGTAGCGGATGCCGCTCAACGGCCAACACGCGGCTGGTAGTTGAGCAGAGCCTTGTACACCATCTTTGCGACCTGGCCCCTGGTGGCGGTGTTATTGGGGCGGAAGGTGTGGTCGGCGTAGCCGCTCAGCGCGCAGTGGGCGTAAACCGTCTCGATGTAGCGGTAGAAGGGGTGATCGGCAGGGACGTCACTGAAGGTGGGAGTGGTGGGCATGAGGAGTTCCCACAGGGCGGCCTTGACTACCATTTTGGCGAGCTGGCCCCTGGTGACGCTGTCGGTCGGGTGGAACGTGCCGTCGGCGTATCCCGTGGCTATGAGCCAGTGGTTGACGGTCTCGATGTAGGTGTAGAAAGGATCGTCGGCGGGCACATCCCTGAAGGTGGGCGTGGGGGGCACGTAAACAGGCTTGTTCCAGGCGAGGACCATGATCTTGCTCGCCTGAGCGCGGGTGGTGGTGTTGGCGGGGCGGAAGGTGCCATCGCCATAGCCCGATATCACATGTTGGTCTGCAAGATAGGTGGTGGCCTGGTAGAAGTAGTCGGAGGGGCAGACGTCGGAGAAGCGGAGCACGGGCGTGGTGTAGTGCTCGATCAGGGTCTGAGGCCAACCTACATTGGCGTCCTCGTACTCGCCCACTGCCCAGGCATCGCCCGGACCCAGGGTTGTGACCGAGTGCAGGAGGGTGGGGCGCGGGTCGATGTTGGGGCTCGATACAACGCTCCACGCGGAGCCGTCCCAGTGCTCGATGAGGGTTTGCACGGGGGTGCAGGCATCGAAGTAGTTGCCCACGGCCCACACGTCGTTGGCAGAGATCGCGGCGACCCCGGTGAGCCCATACAGGTAGTTAGCGCCGGTTCCGGGGTTGGGGCTGGGTATGACGTTCCACCTGGTGCCGTCCCAGCGCTCGATTAGCGTCTGCCAGGAAGCACCACTCAGGTAGTTGCCCACGGCCCAGATGTCGTTGGTGGATACGGCATCAACCGCCAGGAGGGCGTTGTCTTGCGCGCCGACATTGGCGGTGGGCACGATGCTCCACGCCGAGCCGTTCCAATGGACCGCCAGCGTCCGGGCACCCTCGCCGAAATATGGACCCACTCTGCCCACAGCCCACACGTCGGTAGAAGAGACCGCGGTGATGCCCGTGAGCTGGTTGGGGCCGGCGCTCACGTCGGGAACCGGGACGGTGGTCCATGTACTGCCGTCCCAGTGCAGGGCCAGGCTGTGGTAGGCTGCGCTCTGGAAGCGGGAACCAACGGCCCACACGTCATTGGCCGAGATGGCGGTCACGGCGAAGAGAGTATCGTAGCTGTTATCCACAGGGCCAGGGCTGGGGACGATGCTCCACGCCGAGCCGTCCCAGTGCTCGGTGAGAGTCTGGCCCCGCGCGGTGCCCACGGCCCACGTATCTGTCATGGACAGGGCCGAAACGCCGTAGAGATAGTTCTGCTCAGTGCCGATGTTGGGGCTGGGCACGACGCTCCACGCGGAGCCGTCCCAGTGCTCGACTAGGGTGAGAGCCCCACTGAAACCGTAATGGCCCACGGCCCACACGTCGTTGGCCGAGGCTGCCGACACAGACTGCAGCACGCTGGCGCTCGGGCCCACGTTGGGGCTCGACACCCGGCTCCATGCCAGACCGCAGGTCGCGGCAGGCGCAAGGGAGTTGGGCTTTTGTGCGCCGTCCGGTTGGGAAGCGCCTGCAGATGGGCTGCGCACCCCCAGGAGAACGAAAACGGCGGCCAGGGCAGCTAGCACCGAGAATGCACTTACCCTTGAAGTCGACCTAAGCTCTACAGTAGACACCAGATCCTCCTTCCAGTAAATGCGGCAATTTGGGGTTAGAAGTCGAACGCGGAAGACCGACAGGCGGGCGCCAGGACCAGGCCCGGAGCTTCGCGCGGAGATTAAGTATACCAAAATCAGCAAGAGTAATAGGGTGTTGCTCCTGGGGGGCGTGTTCTGTATACTCTCTGCATGCACCCCGCTGTCGACCCCGTTGCCAATGAAGTGGCGCTCCTGTACCATCCCGGCTGCCTGGAGCACGACGCGGGGTACGGGCACCCAGAGGCCCCCGCGCGGCTTCGGGGGATACTGGCGGCTCTGCGGCAGAGAGGGATAAGCGAGGAGGACCTGATCAGGCCGGAGCCGGTGGACCTTGACCTGCTGGCCGAGGTGCACGACAGGCGGTATATCGCGGGGGTCGAGCAGGTGGCTCGCGGGGGCGGGGCGTACTGGGACGCCGACACGTTCATATCGCCGCGATCTTACGAGGCGGCGCTGGTGGCTGCGGGTGGAGCGGTGGGCGCGGTGGATGCGGTGATGGCGGGGGCGCGGGGAGCTTTCGCCCTGCCCAGGCCGCCGGGGCACCACGCCTTGCAGGCAAGCGCCATGGGCTTTTGCCTGTTCAACAACGTGGCGGTGGCGGCCCAGCACGCCATACGCAATCATGGGCTGGAGAGGGTGCTGATCGTGGATTGGGACGTGCACCACGGCAACGGCACACAGGACCTTTTCTACAGCCGCCCCGACGTGTTATTCTTCAGCACTCACCAGTACCCATTCTACCCGGGGACCGGGGCCATCAGCGAAATGGGCGAGGGCGAGGGCCGTGGGTACATCGTCAACGTGCCCCTGCCCGCGGGCGTGGGGGACGCGGGCTACCGGGAGGTGTTCGACCAGGTGCTCGCACCCCTGGCTCGCCGCTACAGACCTCAGTTGATGCTCATATCGGCGGGGTATGACGCTCACATATCGGACCCACTCGCCAATATGGCGCTGACTGTGGCCGGCTTCAGCGAGCTAGCCCTGATGGTGCGAGAGCTGGCCGACGAATTGTGCGAAGGAAGGGTAGCCGCCGTTCTCGAAGGAGGATATAATGTGGAGGCCCTCGCGATGTCTGTGATGGCGACAATAGCTGCGCTAGGGGTCGGGGGTATGAGCGGCAGCGGGGGCGGTCGGAGATTGGGGACATGGCACACGACAACCCGATGCCACCCACCGGGACCTATCCGCCTCGGCGTGTGCCCGATATCAGTAATATCATTACCCAGGTGAAAAAGCTACATAGTCTGGAATAATCTTGACTTGAATAATCTTGAATAGATGGCGGCCTGGGGAGTCGCAAGCAGATTGTAGGGAGATTCCTGATCCCCAGCCCCTGACACCTATGGAGGAGCAATGGTAGACGTAGCCAAGTCAAACATGCTGAAGTCGTCACGCGATGAGGAGCAGCGCAAGCGGGACGAAGCCCAGTTTTACAGCATGCAGCAGCAAATCGATGAGCTGCGCCGGCAGTTGAAGGAGAACCTGGCGCGACAGCAGTGGTTCGAGGAGCTTTACAGGCAGGGCGAGGCGAAGGTGGCCCAAGTGCAGGGGTCGCAGGAGCGGCTGGGGCAGGACGTGGCCCAGGCGCTGCACGCCAGGCAGATAGACGAGGGGCGCATCAAGGCGCAGGTGGCCGAACTGGCGCAGAAGGCCGACGCGCCCGAAAAGCAAATCCGCGATTTGCGGGCGCAGATAGGTGAGTTGGGGAAGGCCATCAAGTCGGACCGCGAAGTAGAGGCGGTGGATCGCCGGGAGATCGAGGGCTTGCAGCGGCAGTTCCGCGAGTTCCAGTCGGGTGTGACCGTGGTGAGCGACAGCCAGCGCCAGTTGCGGGACCTGATACAGGAGCTAGATGGGGCGATAGGGGAGGTCCGGAACGAGGCGCTCCATGTAGCCGAGTTGCAACGGATGGAGGAGCAAAGGCTGCGCAGGCAAGGGGTCGAGATGCAGGAGACGGTGGAGGCGCTAAAGCAGCAATTCACGGAGTTGGCCGCGAGATCGCAGCGGGTGGACGACGTGCGGAGGCAGTTGATAGAGCGCATCGAAGCTGTGGAAGAGCAGATCACCCTGGGCAATAAGGAAGACGAGACCACCGATAACGAAATCGGGCATATTGAGAAGAGTGCGATGGAGCAATACATGGCCGTACAGGAGAGGCTCGAAACGGTACGGGTGCAGATCGAGGCTCAACTCGTGGAGATGAGGCAGATGGCGGACCAACGGATGGATCGCTATATGAGCCGATTCACGGGAATGGAAGAGCGCGTCCGGGCCACCGAGCAGATGCTGAGCGAGTTGCCAAGCCGCTTCGAGGCGCTGGAGCGGCGCGACGAAAAGCTGGGGGCCGAGGCTGATACGATAGAGGAGTGGCTGGTGCTGCGCCAACTGGCCGCCATGGAGAATGTACTGGAGGAGGTCCGCAAGCGCCGCGCCGAGCGGGCCGCCAATCTCAACGCTCGCTCCAGCCCCGTGCAAGCCCCAAGCAGCGTCCCCGGCTCCATATACAACCCACAGGGCCTCTTGAAAAGCGTGAAGGACGCCAAGCCGCCCGCCAGGGCGGAGACGGAGGAGGAGACGTAAAACGCAAAACGTAAGGGATGTACGCGGGCCTGGTTGGTAATCGCTAACTAAGTACGCCTACCACCCTTACGTTTTACGTTTTACGTTTTCCCTTGGCCTCGGCGCCGCGTGACTTCGGTGTGCGGCCTCGGAAGGGGCTGGGGCAGAATTTCCTCACGGATCGGTCGGTGCCGCCCAGGATTGCTGATGCGGCGGGGATTGAGCCGACAGATCACGTGGTGGAGGTGGGGCCGGGCCTGGGGGTGCTGACGGAGGAGATTGCAGGCAGGCTCGATCCGCAGATTGGCAGGCTGGTGGCAGTGGAGCTTGACGACGAGTTGCTCCCCATATTGCGCGAGAGGTTCGCAGGGCGGCCGCAGGTGTCGTTGGTGCATGGGGATGTGCTGCGCATTCCGCCAGGCGAGTTGGCGATTGGGCGGCCTTATAAGGTGGTAGCGAACCTCCCTTACTATATCACCTCGGCGGTGCTGCGGCACTTCCTTGAGGCCGAAGCGAGGCCGGAGTCGCTGACCGTAATGGTGCAGCGCGAGGTCGCCGAACGGATGGCAGCTTCGCCCCCAGATATGAGCCTGCTGGCGGTGGCGGTGCAATTCTACGGCAAACCTCGTGTTATGTTCCGCGTGCCCCCCGGCGCTTTCAGCCCGCGGCCCAAGGTGGAGTCGGCCGTCGTGCGCATTGACGTGTACGGGCCTGGGGATAGGCCGGTGAACCCGGACAGCGAGGAAGGTTTCTTCCGAGTGGTGCGCGCTGGGTTCGGGCAGAAGCGGAAGCAATTGGCAAACACCGTGGCGTCCGGCCTGGAGGTTCCGAAGGAGCGGGTAGTGGAGGATTTGCGGCGGGCGGGGATAGACCCGGCACGAAGGGCCGAAACGCTGAGCCTGGGGGAGTGGGAAGCCGTCGCTGCGCGAATTACGAATTATTAATTACGGATTACGGATTGGATTAGAGTAATTCGTAATTCGTAATTCCCGAAGGGAGAGAGGATGGTTACGGAGAAGGCTTACGCGAAACTGAATTTGGGGTTGGAGGTGACGGGGAAGCGGGAGGACGGGTTTCACGACATCGTGTCGGTGATGCACCTGGTTGACCTGCACGACACTCTTACCTTTGCGCTCGCGGATGGGGAGATAACGGTGGAGTGCGACCACCCGGTGCTGGCGGCGGAGGGGCAGGGGAACCTGGTGTGGAGGGCGGCGCGGCTGCTGCAGGAGACCTCGAAGGCGGACAAGGGGGCGGCGATAGAGCTGCAGAAGAGGATACCGCTGGCCGCCGGACTGGGGGGCGGGAGCAGCGATGCCGCGGCGACGCTCCGGGGACTGTCGGAGTTGTGGGGAGTGGAACTGCCACGAGAGCAGATGCGCAACCTGGCGGCCATGCTCGGGTCGGACGTGCCCTTTTTCCTGGAGGGTGAGGCCGGACTGGTGGAGGGCCGCGGGGAAAAAGTGACTCGGCTGCCCGCGTCGCCGCCGGGGTGGGCGGTGCTGGTGAGCCAGCCGTATTTAGTGCCGAACAAGACAGAGCGACTGTACGGAAGCCTGGAGCGGCATGATATGTCGGGGGGCATCATCACCAGGCAGTTGGCGGCGGCCCTGCGCCGGGGCGAGTTCCCTACGGCCAGCCTGATGTACAATGCCTTCGAGCGGGCGGCCTACAGGGTGTTCGAGGGGCTGGACGACGTGCGGCAGCAGATAGTGCGGGCGGGCGGCGACGACGTGCGCCTCTCCGGCAGCGGGCCCACCCTCTTCGTCCTGCATCCCGAAGCCCAGGAGGCCAGAGCCAGGGAGTTGTTTGAGAAGCTGGAAGGGGAAGGGCTGAGGGCGTTTCTTGTGCGAATGCGTAATGCGTAATGCGTAAGGGTGGTAGGCCACCTTGGGTAGTAAACCCTCAATGCTTCTCCCTCCGCAATAGCATTTTGCCTCGGGTATCCAATGCCGTTCATAATCCACCGCAAACCGCCATACCGGGTGTATATCGAGCAGGGCCCAGGGGGGGCGATGGCACATGTCGCGGAGCTGCCTGGGTGCTTTGCTACGGGGCGGGATGCGGCTGGGGCGGCGGGGGCGATGCCGAAGGCTATCGCGGAGTTCATGGGGTGGCTGCGGGGGCACCGGGAGAGGCTGGTGCCGGAGGCTTCGGTGTCGAGACCGAGCATGGCCGACCTGTACGTGGCGGAGGTGCGGACGGAGGGGGCACCAACGGTGGC
>JBJMMB010000122.1:0-3081 GCA_045805005.1 Chloroflexia bacterium | reverse complement strand
GTTCACCGAGGAGGACGAGGCAATCGCGGTGCAGTTGGCGCAGATGGCCTCGGTTGCGATCAACAACGCGCAGCTTTACGAGGAGGCCCAGGAGGCAGTGAGGGCCCGCGAGGAGTTCATTTCGATAGCCTCCCATGAGTTGAGGACGCCGCTCACCTCGCTTATGCTCCAGTTGCAGACGCTGGTGAAGGCCGCGGAGCGTAACGCGCTGGAGCGTCAACCCGCGGGGCAGGTCCTTAGCCGGCTGGAGGAAGCCCAGGGGCAGGTGAAACGCCTGAGCAAGCTGGTCAACGAGCTGCTCGACCTGTCCAAATTGACCGCCGGGCGGCTGGAGCTGGACCTGGAGAAGGTAGACCTGGCGATGGTGGCCCGCGAGGTGGCGCGGCGCTTCAGCGAAGAGATGCGGATCGCCGGGTGCGAATTGATACTGGACGCCGATACGCCGGTGACCGGGCTGTGGGACCGGTTCCGGCTGGAACAGGTGGCGGCCAACCTCCTCTCGAACGCCATAAAGTACGGGCGGGGCAAGCCGGTGGAGATCAAGGTGGAAGGGGATAGCGAGACGGCGCGGCTGACGGTCAGGGACCAGGGTATTGGCATCGCGCCCGAGAGCCTGGACCGTATATTCGTGCGCTTCGAGCGGGCGGTGTCGGCCCGCAACTACAGCGGCCTGGGGCTGGGCCTGTACATCGTGCACCGGATACTGGATGCGCTCGGGGGGTCTATCAAGGTTACGAGCGAGTTGGGCAAAGGGGCTACGTTTGTGGTGGAACTGCCGAGAGGGCGGCCCGGCGGCTAAACCCGCGGGCAACACTTACAAAGCCCGCCTGCGCGGGCTGCGCTCAGGGCTTGCGGGTCAATTTTCCCCGGTTAGTGATGCCCGAGGACGGTCGATACATACGACTGTGCGTTGGGAGCGAACCAGCGCAGGCAGGCGAGGATACCGGAAAGCTCCTCCGGGTGCCAGGGTTGCCCGGCCAGGCGCAGGTCCAGGTACCACACCACGAACCACAGGATGGCTGTGCGCATGAGGGCGGGCAGCAGGTCTATCTCGTTCTGCCGGAGCGGTGGGTCGAGGTCGCCAGCGTAGGCCCGGTAGAAGGTGCGAGAGCGGACGGCGTTCAATGACCAGGGGCGGTCGCCGGGCAGCAATGGATAGAGAGGGTCGAGGGAGGGGTCCTCGCCGAACCAGAAGAGGGCTAGAGCCAGGTCGTAGGCCCGTGCGTCCCAGGCTACGAGGTCGAAATCGAGAAGGGCGGTAACAGCTTGACCCCGGCAGAGGAGGTTCTGCGGGCCGAAGTCGTTGTGGATGACCAGTTTCGGCAGGCGAGCGTAACCGCCTGCCTTCAATTCCCTTTGCAGGCAAGCAGCCCCGTCTTTGAGGGATTCTATGGAGCTAAGGATGAATTGCTCTCTGGGCGTGTGAGCGGGCAGCGCGGAAACGCCGGCCCATAAGTCTGGCAGGCCGGAGGTGTGCCTGGCAACCCAGTCGAGGCGCTCCACGCTCCCATACGTCGGGCGCAAGCGCGGCTCGGGAGTGTAACGGCTGGCGGCGTTGTGGTAGGCCGCCAGGGTGCGCCCGGCCTCGTGGAGGAGTCCCTCTTCACCCCTATCGAACCGCTCGCCCTCAATGAGAGGGAAGAGCGCGTAATAGCGCCCGCGCCGGTTGGCGATGGTAGCGCCATTGATCGTGGGGAGGGGCCTGGGTACGGCGGCCCGATGGAGTCTCTCAGGGAGGAAGCGGAGTAAGGAGTGCTCGTAGCGTATGACGGGCGGGTTGGTGTTGTAATCGTAGCGGCGGAGAGCGAAGCTTGTTGTCGAGTTGAGCACAGAATAGTTGCGGTTCATATAACCGCCGCCAAGCAAGCCGATATGTTGAACCCCAAAGGCATGGGATGGCCAGAATGAGGCCAGGAGTTGGCGAACCAGGTGTTCCTCGGTTGCAGGCAAGAGTGGCGTATCATCCGTAACCATTGGCGGTTATTCCTGAGTGCTACCTGGACGGGCCGGAAGGCTGGAGTGACTTCGCGCCTCGGGTTGCAGGTGGGCGGAGTAATAGGGCTGCACGGCGGGAGGTATGTACTCCCAGTTGAGGAGGGGATCTGCTCGCACCCGTGTCGCGGAGATGGGGACTTTGTGGCGGTGAATGTCCACACAGACGTGGCGGCAACCCAGCACCGAGGCCAGTTTGTCGCCGTACTCTTCGGAGGTGAAGACCACGTCCACGTCGGGCACGTAGCGGAGGATGAGGCTCTTCCAGATGCTCCAAAAATCGGAGTGCTCGTGGGGGTAGGAAGGGACCTCGTCGGTCACGTGCACCACCTTGCATTGGGGGTAGATCTCGGGAGGGTAGGTAGCGCGCACCCATTGGTAGCGCAGGTGCCCGTCGATGGGCTCGCGGCGCAGGGTGCAAACCAGGACCGTGAGCTTGTCTACCTGGGCGAGGGCGGTGTCGATGAGGTAGCAGTGGCCCAGGGTGAGGGGCATGAATTTGCCGAGTATCAGGCCGCTTCGACCGCAGCCGGGGCCGTCTTGAGGGCTCTGCGCCAATCGAGTAGACCTCCTATGGACAGGATGAGAAATATCAGGTATAGAGCCGCCGTGAGGTTGACCTGCTTGTAAATGTAGATGCCTATCGAGAGAATGTCCACGGCTATCCAGAGATACCAGTTTTCGAGCATTTTGCGCATCAGCAGAAGCTGCGCGAGCACGCTCATGCCGGAGGCGGTGGCGTCCCAGAAAGGGATGTGGGCGTCTGTGTAGGTGGAGAACATGTAGCCGACCACGTAGATGCTAATCGCCAGGCCGACGCCCAGCAGGGCTACCTGGGGCCTGGAAAGAGTGGTTATGGGCAGCTCGGCCTTTTCGCGCCCACCGTGCAGCCAGTAATACCAGCCCAAAAACGAGGTGACCAGGAAGAATATCTGCAGCAGCATGTCGGCGTAGAGCTTTATCTCGAAGAAAAGGATGGCGAAAGCCGCCACGCTGATGATGCCGATGGGCCAGCACCATAGGGACACCTTGACGGTCAGCCACACGGAAAGGAGGCCGAAGGCCACGCCCACTATCTCATAAGGAGCC
>JBJMMB010000121.1:0-5276 GCA_045805005.1 Chloroflexia bacterium | reverse complement strand
GACCAGGGCGAACACAAGGTGCGCCCCTACACGTGCTTGGGTCAGTATCCCAGGTCTTGAAGGCGTTCCAGGCGCCACCCATCAGGAAGGCCAAAAGCCCGCCGGGTCTTGTGTCGTGCAGTAGATCTTGGGAAGCGCCCGGGCTCTGGCCTCGTTATATAATACGGTATTTTCTTACCATTGAGGCCAGCGTGCCGTTGAGTCTGGAGTGCCGTCTGGCTTTGTACTCTACCGGTGGCACCTCTTTTGCTAACACCTCTGGGCAGGTGATCTAGCGGCCATAGCCGTGAAGGATCACGAACCGCGCCTAAGGGAGAACAGGGCAGATCGTATTTCGCGAAAGGAGGACGATCATGAGTCAAAGAGGACTGGTACTGGCTTTGCAGCGCTTTCACGACGACCCCGGTTTCAAAGAAAGGGTGGCCCAGGATCCGCAGTCCACGCTCGGCATTTATGACCTCGAGGACGACGAGAGGCAGCAGCTCATGAACATGGACGATGCGGAGATGCACGAACTGGCCGCCAGCGTTGGTCTCAATTGGGGACCCGGCCCGACAGGCGGGGTAGGCGCGCTTGACGACGACGATGAGAGCACGGGTGGGCCGCGCAAGACCCATATAAGCGTTTCCCGTGACCAACCCACCGAGAGCGTGCCACACGCCCTACCTGGCGACGGGTACGAGGGGGTCCGGCCCGGCTAAGAATACGTTTTCCAAACGCTCAGTTTGTAGAGGCCGGTCACGCGTGACCGGCCTCTACATCTTTTGAAGTAGTACGCCTACCTACGGCGCACTACATGCGGTTATCCCTTGTGCTGAAGGACAAATAGCCCACAGCGCCGATTGCTCCAATTCCTCTTAGAGTCATAATCGTACAGAAGTCAGGGGGCGGGGATCAGGGGTCAGGAGTCAGGGTCCGCCTACCACCCCTAATCCCTGACCCTTGAACCCTGATCCCTACCAAAGGAGCAAGAAGGTGACGTTATCCATCGCAGCGAAGAGAGTGGGTGTCGCCACGCTAAGCCTGGCCGTTTTGGCCCCCATGCTCGCCACGTCCGCCCCGACAGCCCAGGCCCGAACATCCCGCCTGGCCGACCCCGCCCTCGAAGAGGTCTGGAACCGCACCGATAAGCCTATAGAAGATAGGGTTGCAGCGCGTTCCTGGACCTGGGGGCCCGATACTTTCTACACCAACTACGAGCCCTACGCCGAGGGGTTAGGCGGACGCCACCTCGTCACTTACTTCGATAAGAGCCGCATGGAGATCAACGACCCCACCGCCAACCGGAACGCCCAGTGGTTCGTAACGAACGGGCTGCTGGTGGTCGAGATGATCTCCGGCCAGGTCCAGATGGGCAATAACAGCTTCAGCCCTGCCACCCCCGCCCAGCAGCCCGTAGCCGGTGATGTGCCGGGCAGCCCCGATACCCCCACCTACGCCTCCCTGTCCCATGTGGCCTCGCTCAGGGGCGATAACCGCGCCTCCAACCGCACTAGCCAGAGCATCCGGGAGGGCCTGGGCCGTGCGGGTGGCGTTGCCAACCTTGATAACCTGTCCGGCTTCGCCAGGTACGCGGTATACGAGCCGACCACCGGCCACAACATACCCGACGTCTTCTGGCGTTTCCTCAAGCAGAAAGGCCTCGTATACCAGAACGGCCGCTACGCCGAGGATACGATAGTAGATTGGCTCTTCGCGATGGGCTACCCGATCACCGAGCCCTACTGGGTCAAGATAAGCGTGAGCGGCCAGGAGCGCTGGGTGCTGATGCAGGCCTTCCAGCGCCGCATACTCACCTACTCGCCCTACAACCCGCAGGGTTGGCAGGTGGAGATGGGCAACGTGGGCCGGGCCTACTACGAGTGGAGGTACAATCAGGTCGCACCGTCGCCCACGCCCACTCCGGTCGCCGCTGCCTCCATATCCATCAACCCCGCCTCCGGCACGACGCATACCAGCATAACGATCTCCGGTAAGGGCTTTCCTGCTTCCCAGGCCGTCGCGCTGGGCATCGAAAAGCCCGCCGCCAACTATTTCCGCAGCCTCACAACCATCGCCGCCAATTCGGGGGGCGCCTTCACGGCTAAAATAGCCGTTCCTACCGACTCCGCGAAGCTCGGGGAAGTCACGATCACCGCCACCGCCAACCGCGGCGCGGTGCGTGCCACTCAGACATATCGTTTCAATTACAGCCCCACCATCACCCTCAACACGGTCGAGGTGGTCAGCAATGGTGCCTTGCGGGTGCAGGGCGATGGCTTCCCGTCCCTGACTAACGTCAAGCTGGGGGCCCTCTTCAACGAGACCGATATACAGTGGCTAGCCGACGCTAAGACCGGCGATACCGGGGCCTTCAATGCCTCGATGAAGATAGGCAATCGCACCCCTGGCTCGACGTTCAAAGTGGTCGCTCTCGCTGATGGGGGCTACAAAGCCATCTCCGCCACGGTGCGCGTGCTGGGCCAGCCCGGCCTCCAGGTGATGCCGGCGGCAGGCCCCGCGGGCCAGAACGTGACCCTTTACGGCTATGGGTGGCCCGCCAACCGCGCCGTCAGCCTGGGCCTGCGCGCAGCCCAGGACACCGGCGAGGCATGGCTGACTAACCCTGTTGCCACCGACGGCGCAGGTAACTTTTCGACCATCGTCTTTGTAGGCCCGCAGTACGCCGGCAAGGGTCTGATCTACCTGGTGGCCTTTGACTCCGCCAGCCTGGTCCGCGCCGAGGCCGTATATAGTGTGACCGGAGCTCCTCCCCCCACCGCCACACCTGTACCTCTTCAGCCCACGGTGCAAATCGATCCCGTTGTTCTGGCTATCGGGCAAGCGGCCACCGTAATCGGCGCTAATTGGCAGGCGGGTGGGGCCATCTCAATCGGCGTGGGCCGCCCCGGATTCGGGGTCGAAGAGTGGCTCACCGTGGCCGCGGGCGATGGTAACCGCTCCTTCCGCACCGCTATCACCCTTGGCCCGCGGTGGCAGAACGCCGGACAACTGGTGCTGACCGCTATCATCCCCAACCTGAAGAGCGCCACCACCGACTTCTGGGTGACAGGCCCAAGGATAACCCCCTCGGGGTTGCCCCTGACCGTCACAAGCTACACTCATAAGGGTGCTACCCAGTACAAGCTCGCCGCCGAGGGCTGGCAGCCGGGCGAGCAGGTGACGATCAGCGTGGTGTCAGTAGACGGAACGCTCAACATACCGGTCAGCACCGCCATAGTGGGAGCCGAAGGCAAGCTCGGAGCCACCTTCCCGGCGTCCGCCCCCTGGGCAGGTCGCCCCGACCTTGGAGTGCGGGTCGCCAACGCCGGTGGACAGCACTATTCGATCCGCTATCTGCCCCTCACCGGCATAGACAAAATCAGTAATGCCAACAACACCTACACGCTGACCGGCTTCAACTGGCCCGCCAACACACAGATCCGGGCCCTGGTATACGGCGAAGACGACGCCAAAGGCGACGGGGCCCTCCTCAAGACGCTGGTCACCGACACAAACGGCTCCTTCACCTTCACAATCGACATGCCCCGCATACCCGGCAGCGTCGACAACGACCTCGAACTCCACGCCGACGACCCCGAGTACAACGCCACTTTCGATCTATAGACCCTTCCGTAAAGCAAAAGATCGAGAGCAGGCGCGCCTGCTCTCGATCTTTTGCTTATGCTACTTTACTATGGTTTTGAACTGCTGGGCCCCGTTCCGCAGGCCGAGCCCTGCAGGACCGCTTTGTACACGATCTTGCTCACCTGCCCCCTGGTGATGTTGTTGTACGGGCGGAACGTGCTATCCGCGTAGCCCGAGATCGCCCCCTGTTTGTACGCCGTCTCCACGTACTCGAAGAAGGTGTTATCCGACGTAACGTCGCTGAACGTCGGCGTGGGGGGTGTGTACAAGGGCCAGCAAGAGGCCAGCACGATGATCTTCGCCAACTGTCCCCTGGTTGTGTAGGTGTAAGGGTGGAAAGCAATGCAGCCTGTCGCGCAGCTCCCCACATAATGCGCATATGATTCTATATATTCGTAGAAGGGGTTTTCGGGCGGCACGTCGACGAATGCAGGCTTGCCCGGTTCGTAGAACGGTAGGTTCAGGGCCAGCACCACTATCTTCATTATCTGAGCCCGCGTTACCAACTCCTCTGGCTTGAAATTTCTGTCGCCATACCCGGAAACCGCGCCATGGCAATAGAGATATTGCACCGCCTCGTAGTAGTAGGCGGACGAGTCCATGTCCTCGAAAGGCGGGGTACACGGCACCGGGCTCGCCAGAGGCACCCCGGCCTGCCCAGAGTATTCGGCACCCTTCAGCGGCGCGTTTAGACCCGCCGCCCATCGTCCGTGGTCGCTCATCTCCCCATAGCTGCCCTGTGGCCCCGCCCACGCCGCCGGGGTGATACCAAGCAAGCATAAGAACAACATTCCCGATGCTAGATAAATATAAGCCCTTCCCCTTCTGCTCATCACACCCTCCTCACCCTACTTCTATACCCCCGATATGTGTTTTCCCCTTTTCACCGGCGCCCTCCACGTGATCCACAGGCAGGCCCGCTCAACGTTCCCCCGTACACGATCTTGCTCACCTGCCCTCTCGTCGTGCTGCCGTTCGGCCTGAAATACAACCCGGGGCACGGCTCGGCCTGCCCGCCGCAGCTATACCCGCTAATAAGGCCGTGACAATACGCCGTTTCCACGTAACTGTAGAAAGGACTGCCCGCGGGCACATCCCGGAATGTAGCCCCAATCGGGTCAAGTATTGGCCAGCCCCTGAACGTTATCCCCGTCAGCGTCACTATCTTGGCCACCTGCCCGCGGGTAACATTAGCATTGGGCCGGAACTCCAGGCACCCCGCCCCGCAGTCGTACCCCGACACCACCCCCGCGTGGTACAGCGTTTCGATGTACGGCTGGTACGCGCTACTGCAATCCACGAAGTTGCACGTGGGCGGCGACCACACAGTCAAGCCGAACCCCAGCACGGTTATCTTGCACATCTGCCCCCTGGTGAGCAGGTTGTACGGCCTGAACGTCCCGTCCCCGTAACCCGAAATCGCCCCGTGGCAGTACAACCACCCCACTGCCTCGTAAAAGTAATCGCTCGAGCTCACGTCGCTGAAACCTGCCGAGCAGGTGGTGGCAGTTGGCGTGGCCGTGAGAGTGGCCTGCCCCGCCGGTGACGCCGTGTTCGAAGGCGTCGCAGAGGGGGTGTGTGTATAAGAGGCCGTAACCGTAGAAGAGGCCGTAGCAGTAGCCGTCGCTGTTTCGGTCCATGTGGGGGTG
>JBJMMB010000120.1:0-2161 GCA_045805005.1 Chloroflexia bacterium | reverse complement strand
GGTGAGGGTGACAAGGCGCACATCTTCGCGGCGCAGCATCTTCTCGATGGCGGCCAACTCCTTCTCGCGGCCGATGAGGGGAGTGGGCTGTACCGACAGGTTGTTAGGGCGGTTGTCGAGGGTCCTGAGGGGAGGGAAGTTGGAGGGGAGGCCGGGGGCCACGAGCTGGAAGACCCGCTCGGGGCGGATGAGGTCTTTGAGGCGGTGCTCTCCCAGGTCTTGCAGCCAGAGGTTGAGGGGAAGCTGGTCGCGCACGAGCTCCTGAGTGGCGAGGGAGAGGAGGGTCTGCCCTCCATGCCCGGCGGAGAGGAGGCGGGCCACACGGTTGAGGGGTTGGCCGAAGTAGTCGCCTGCCTGCTCCTCGACGGCTCCGGTGTGGAGAGCCATGCGGACTTTGATTGCGCCGATATGCTCGGGCCACTGCTCTCCTTGGAGGGCGCGTTGCGAGGCGAGGGCGGCGGACAGAGCGGCGTGGGGGGAGGAGAATGCGGCGCAGAAGGCGTCGCCCATCGTTTTGAAGATGTAGCCTCCCTGCTCTTCGATGGCGGAGCGCAGGAGGTCGTCGTGGCGGGCGAGGGCTGCGCGCATCTGCTCAGGGTGCTGCTCCCAGCGGGAGGTAGAGCCCTCTATGTCGGTAAAGAGGAAGGTGACGGTGCCGCTGGGTAGTTCGGGCATTGGGAAACTCCACGGCGGTTACAAGGCTACTGTAGCAGCCAAAGATTCGGACGCGACCGGAGATTGCCCCAATTATAGCAAAGGTTCAGACGGGCGTCTATGCTTGCAGCGCGTACTGGATAGCCGCTTCCAGGCTCATGGTATGGCCTTCCTGCCAGGCTTTCTGCCAGGTCTGCTCATCGAGCTGGGCGCGGGCACTGGCGATGTTGCGCTCGTAATCGGCGCGCTCTGCCGGCCACATGGGGGCACCTGAGGCCGCTCGCAGGGCGTCGGATACCCCGAAGAGGCGGGCCGCCCGGAGAGCTTTTTCCGGTTGCGCCGCCGGGCCTTGCTCTGACGAGGCTTGCGACTCCACGGCTGCGATCCCGGCCAGGCCTGAGAGGCCCTCGGCGACGCCCGCCTTGTTGCTTAGCTCCTGCTGCAAGGCCAGGCTCTCGGCGAAAAGGGTCCTCGCTCTCTTGTGGTCGCCCCGCGCGAGCGAGGCGTGCCCCAGGTTGTGTAGGACGGCGGGAATATCCCCGTTTGCATTTACGTTTCTGAACTCCGCCAGGCTCTGCTCGTATAGCTGGACTGCTTTAGGGTAGTCACCCTCAAGCCGCGCCAGGTCTCCCAGGCTGTTCAAGGTCTGAGCAACCTCCCATTTGTTATGGCTTGCCCGGCTCTCGGCCAGGGCTTGCTCGAACCGGGAGCGCGCCAGGGGATAATCGCCCTGCATCATTGCCATCTGGCCCACTGCAAGCAGGAGTAAGCCAACCAGCCGCCTGTTTGGCAACTCTCCCGATAGCGCTAAAGCCTCCTCAAAGATGGGGGCCGCCGCAGCCAAATCGCCTTGTAAGAGCGCAGGCATGGCGAGTATCGCGAGGGCATAGGCGAGGCCTTGTCTATCCCCCAGCTCCCTGAATATTGCCGCGCCCTCCTCGGACCAGATGCGTCCCGCCTTGAGATCGCCCTGGGGCCAGGCTATCGAGGCCGCGGCAACCAGGGCTTTGGCCCTGGCAGGAGTGCGCTCGCCCGCGCCGGGGAGTGACAGCACCTGCTCGAGCCAGTTGCGCCCCTCACTCGCATATCCGCGCATGACCCAGAACTGCATGAGTGCAGCCGCCAATCGCAGCGCAAGCTGTGTGTCGCCTTGCGCGACCAGCCATCTCAGGGCGGCCGTTGAGTTCTCATGCTCCACCTCCAACCTGTCGAGCCACACAGGGTCTTGCAGGCCCAAGACGAACTGCTCGTCTTCTTCGCACAGAGCCAGGAAGAACTCGGCATGCTGACGCCGTATCTGTTGAGCCTCGCCACTCTCCTCCAACCGCTCCAGTCCATACTCTCTGATGGTTTCCAGCATCCAGAAACGCGGCTCGCCCGAAGCGTGCCCGCCAACCCCTCCGGGGGCCCGTACATCCTCTTGTTGTTTCAGCAGGCTCTTGTCGACCAGTGACGATATGGTGTCCAACACGTCCCCGATATCACCGCCGGGGTTGCAGACCGCTTC
>JBJMMB010000119.1:0-18092 GCA_045805005.1 Chloroflexia bacterium | reverse complement strand
TCCGGTCTCCAGGACGTTCCCTCCGGCCGCGGCCTAACCTGGGTCTCCAATCCCCAGTCAGCCACCGCCCCCGACTTCGGTAACGTGAATTACACCGACAGCGGCGTGGCCCTGCGCTTCTCCTTCCCCACTTCGTCCACCAGCACCCCCACGCACACTCCAACCGCCACGCGTACTAATACCCTCACCAACACCCCCACCCGCACATTTAACCCCACCAACACCCCCACCCGCACGAGCACACCTACTCCCACCAATACCCCCATCGGCATGCTACTGGGCCACGTGCTCTGGCAGGGCTCCAGCCAGCCTGACGCCAGGCAGGTGCAGACAGCCACCCTCACCCTCTGCGTCAGCGCCACGCCGCAGGGCTACCCGCTGACCACCGACGCGAGTGGCAACTTCACCATCACAACGCACCTGCCCGATGGCGCCTACAACTGGCAGATCAAGAACGTCCGCGCCCTCGCCACCGCTGGAGTACTCACAATCATCGGTGGCAGCACGGGCAGCAGGCTCGATATGGGCACCATGCGCGCCGGCGACGCAAACAACAGCAACGTCGTAGACGCCGTCGACTTCAGCATCCTGAAGGGTACCTTCGGGAGTGCCCTTGACCTCCGCGCCGACTTCAACAACGACGGAGTTGTCAATTCCACCGACTTCACCCTGCTCAGGGTAGACTTCGCGATAGGAGGCCCGCCGCTGACTTGCCCATGAGGGAACCAATGCATTGAAATGATTGAGCCACCCACCGGCACGGTGACATTTCTGTTCACCGACATAGAAGGCAGCACGAAGCGTTGGGAGAAGAGCCCCGGCGCCATGAGCGAGGCCGTGGCCCGGCATGATCGCCTGCTGTCCGAGGCCATAGCCGCCCATGGAGGTTACGTCTTCAAGACCGTTGGCGACGCCTTCTGCTCCGCCTTCGACGACCACCTCGACGCTCTCAAAGCCGCCCTGGCTGCTCAGCGAGCCGTCCAGGCTGAGGATTGGAGCGCCGTCGGCGGGCTGCGGGTGCGCATGGCCCTCCATACAGGCGAGGCCGAAGTGCGCAACAACGACTACTTCGGCCAGCCCGTCAACCGCGTGGCCCGCCTCCTCTCCGCGGGTCACGGCGCGCAAACCCTCCTCTCCCAGGCCACCTTCTCCCGGGTTCGCGACGATCTGCCCGCCGGCGTCACTCTGCGCGATTACGGCGAGCGCCGTCTAAAAGACCTGGCTCGCCCTGAGCGCATCTTCGGCCTTCTCGCCCTCGATCTGCCTGCAGATTTTCCACCCCTCAAGACCCTCGACGCCCGCCCCAACAACCTCCCCACTCAGGCCACCGCGTTTATAGGTCGCGAGAGGGAATTGCAGAGCGCCTCCTCCCTGCTCAGACGCGAGGATGTGCACTGGGTCACCATGACAGGACCGGGCGGCACGGGTAAGACCCGCCTTGCCCTGCAAACCGCCGCCTCCCTGGCCGACGAGTTCGAGGATGGCGTCTATTTCGTGCCCCTGGCCACGCTCACCGACCCCGCCCTGGTGGTGCCCACCATCTCCGGCGCGCTGGGGGTCAGGGAAAGCCCCGGCCTGCCGCTGCTGGAGAGCCTCAAGGCTCACCTGCGAGGCAAGCAGATGCTCCTCCTGCTCGACAACTTTGAGCAGGTCTCGGCCGCCGCCCCTTCGATCGCGGAACTGCTGGAGGCCACCTCCGGGCTCAAGATTCTCATCACCAGCAGGCGGGTGCTTCGCATCTACGGCGAGCACAGCTTCCAGGTGCCTCCCATGCGCCTGCCTGGCCCACGGCGGCGCGCGAGCCTGGAACACATTACCGGAAACGAGTCGGTGCGTCTCTTCGCCGAGCGCGCCGCCGCCGTCAAATCCGGATTCCACGTAAACGATCGCAACGCCCAGGCGGTCGCCGACATTTGCCGGCTGCTCGACGGCCTCCCCCTTGCAATCGAGCTTGCCGCGGCCCGCGCTCACCTCTTCTCGCCCTCCACTATGCTGGAGCGTCTGGAAAGCAGGCTCAAGCTCCTCACCGCGGGCCCCCGCAACGTCCCCGCTCGCCAGCAGACCCTGCGCAACACCATCGCCTGGAGCTACGAGCTACTCGACCCCACCGAAGCCGCGATGTTCGCCCACCTGGGCGTATTCGTAGGCGGCTGCCGTCCATCCTCGGCCGTCGTTGTCTGCGCCGACCCGCAAACCGAGCCAATTGAATGCTCAAAACTCAATATTCAAGGTTCACCTCGCGCCATGCTTGCCGCACTGGCCTCGCTCACCGACAACAGCCTGCTGCGCCTTGAGCAGCCGGACGCTGAGGGTGAGCCCGCTGAGCGCTACGTGATGCTCGAGACCGTACGCGAGTACGCACTCGAACGGCTGGCCGAGAGCGGTGAGGCCCCGGCTCTGCGTGAGCGCCACGCTCGCTACTTCCTGGCGCTGGCCGAAGAGGCCGAGCCAGAGTTGATTGGCGCGGCCCAGGCAGTCTGGCTGGCCCGCCTTGATGAGGAGCACGACAACCTCCGTGCGGCCCTGCGTATGGCCCACGAGAGCAACCGCCCCGAAGACGCACTGCTCGGCCTCCGCCTCGCCGGGGCCCTCACCCGCTTCTGGAGCGTTCGAGGCTACGCCACCGAAGGCCGCTCCCAACTCGCCACTGCCCTCTCGCACGCAACAGAGGCGCTTCCCACTCCGTCTTCAGCTTCGGACCCTTCCACTCAGTCATCGGTCGTCAGTCCTCAGTCGTCCCTCCGCGCTAAAGCCCTCACCGCGGCGGCCAACCTGGCCTGGACCCAGGGAGATTACGAGGCGTCAACGGCGTCCCAAAGGGAGGCCCTGGCGATCTACCGGCAATTGGGCGACGAGCCCGGCGTTGCCCAGGCCCTCAACAACCTGGGCAACGTAGCCCTCGACCTCGGGAACTTCACCGAAGCCCAGCCCCTGTACGAGGAAAGCCTGCAGATTTACAGGGAGCTGAACGATAAGCGAGGTATTGCGATGGCCCTGAGCAACCTGGGCCTCGTCGCCTACGCCCTCCGGGAGTACGACCTCGCCAGCTCCCTGCACGCCGAGAGCCTGGCCCTACGGCGCGATCTGGGCAACAAGGGTGGTATTGCCAACTCTCTCAATAACCTGGGCGCCGTTGCTTACGACCTCGGGAATTACGCCGAAGCCCAGCCCCTGTACGAGGAAAGCCTGCAGATCTACAGAGAATTGGATAGCAAACGCGGCATCGCTGTCGTACTCAACAACCTGGGCAACGTAGCCCATGACTTCGGAAACTACGCCAGGGCCCGCGCCCTCCACGAAGAGAGCCTCGAATTGATGCGCGACCTGGAGGACAAGTGGGGCCTCGCCGAGACCCTTGAGGGCCTGGCCCGTGCCCTGTCCAGCGCCGAGGTTCAGGGGTATGAGCGTGAGCGGGGGACGGTTATGGGCTATGGGATTGGGAGCCTGCCTACGATCCCATCACCCACTCAGTCCTCAGTACTCAGTTCTCAGTCCTCGTTAGAGCGTGCCGGCCTGCTCTGGGGCGCCGCCGAGGCCCTGCGCGAATCGGCGGGCACTCCTCTCTCCGCCGCCGACCGTGCTCGCCATGACCGCACCGTCTCCGAGGCCCGCGCTCTGCTCGACCCCCCCACCTTCGACGCCGCCTGGCAGCAAGGCCGCGAAACACCCATGGACCAGGTTATCGACCAGGTCCTTCACGAGCCGGAACCCGTAAGAGAGATTCGTAAAACGTAATGGTGGTTGGCTCACTTGCTTAGGGATTACGAACCAGCTACCCCACATCCCTTACGTTTTACGTTTTACGTTTTACGCCTCCCCTCACTCGTACCGCAGCGCCTCCGCCGGATATATCTGCGAGGCCTGCCGGGCGGGCATTACTGTTGTTATCAGCGAGGCCACGTATGCCAACACCACGATCCCCAGGATCTGCAGCCAGGGCACATCGAACTTCACCGTGGGCGAGCTCTGTTGCAAGAAGCTCACCAGGTTATATGATAGTATCAGCCCGAGCACCACCCCCACGATGATCCCCAGCAGCGCGATGAACGACGACTCCAGCAGAAACGACATGGCTATCATCCCCCGCTGGTAGCCGATGGCCCGCAACACCCCGATCTGCTGGCGCCGTTCCACCACCGCCCTGGTGCTTATCACCCCTAGCGCCGCGATGCCCACCAGCAGCCCCAGCGTCATGAACCCTTGCAGCAGGCCGATAATCGTGTTCCCCGCCGCCTGCTGCTTGCGCAACTCCTCGGCGATCACTACCGGCTCCATGCCGTTGCTCATAAAGGCCGTGCCCAGGGCCCGCCGCATCTGCTCAGGGTCCTCCCCGGCCTTAACCCTGAAGAAATACGTGCTCACCGGTAGCGGCGCAGGCGAAACCTGCTTCGCCAGCGCCTCCGACACATACATCCCCGTATAGGAGGCCGCGTCATTCAGCACCCCTATCACCTTAACCTTCACCGGGTTCGCCCCCGGCGCGCCAGGGACGCGCATCTCCACCTCAACGGGGTCCATAGTCTTGTCCGACGACTTCACCCCCGAGATGGAGAATCTGGGAGGGCCGAAACCGCCGCCTCGACCCGACTCCCCGATCACCACAGGCAGGTAGTCCACCACCGCCAGCGTGGGATCCTTAGCAATCGCATCCCACACCTCGCGGTCGCTCGCGTAGCCTTTGGCGCGGGTCCCCAGCATAAACTCGTTGTCCTTCAGGAATGTCTCATCCACCAGGCGGGCATTGTAGTAGCGCCACCCCTCAGCCAGCGAGGGCTGGGTCTTGATCTGCTCGGCTGTCGGCGGCACCGCGGGCGCTTTGGCCCCAGGCTGGCGCATCTCCAATGGCAGCATCGTCTGCCCCGTGACTGACTCGAACTTCCCCTTCAATGTCGGGTCGCCCTCCACCCCGGCCTTGATGTCGCTTATCGGGTTGGCGTACGACACCGGCGCCTCTATCTGGTAGCCGCCCGTCACCTCGGGCCTGGCCGGGTCCGCCTGCGCGCTGGTCCCGTTCAGCACCGAGATCACGATCAGCGTGAAGATGATAAGCGCGAACATCGCCAGCGTCATCCCCGTGCGGAAGATCGACGACGCGGGGTAGGCCACGGCCGTCTTGAGCACCGGCCTCATCCGCCCGGTGCGTCCCAGCACGAAGCTCATCCCCTTGAGCAGTAGGTCAGTGTTATACATTATGGCCCACACCGCCCCCGCTACCATAGCGATGCCGCCCACGAAGAAGAACTCGATCCCAAACCCGAACTCCGGCACGCCGAACCACTTATGCAGTGAGTCCACCGGCAGCGCCCAGTAGATCAGCAGCCCCAGCCCCATGAACGTGAAAGCTATCCGGTCCCGCGTGGCCGGGCGCACCCGCCTCAACCCCAATATCCACCTTATGGTCAGCCCCAGCGCGATGATAATCAGTGTGGCCCCCAGGTGGAAATACAACCCGCTCTTCGTGGACCACCCGAGCGCCAGCAGCGCTAGCCCCAGCGCCCCGGTCACCGGGCCGCTCTTCAGCAGCGACCACCCAAGCACGAACAGTGCGCCCAGGGCCTGCCCCGGCTTGCCTTGCCTCAGCATCTCGAACGGCGACATGAGCAACTGCCCCAGCCTCCTGTCCGGCCTGGGCATATCCGGTATGTTGCGGATCGCCGCCACGATGTTCAGCCGCGACACCCTCGTCGCCGAGATCGCCACCGTAAAGAACGTCACCAGCATGCCCAGGCAGTAGGCCACCACCAGCGAGCGCCCCTCCATGTGCGGGGTCAACTGGAAGCCGAAGGTGTTGAACGCCGACGCGATGATGCCTACCATGCCGAAGCCCACCACCACGCCCAGCGCCGCCCCCACCGCTGCCGCCGCCAGGTCGTAGGCCAATCCCTCGAAGACGAACATCTGCGTCAGGTGCCCTCGTTGCGTGCCCACCGCCCGCGCCATGCCCATCTCGCTCTTCCTCTCCGCGGCCAGCATGGCGAAGATCAGGAATATCAGGAGGATACCCGCGGCAATCGAGAAGAGGGCTGTGCCCACAAATATCGTCGTGAAGAGGTTGCCGAACAGGTTGGCCATGTCCAGCGCGCTCTTCTTCGCCTGGGCCACGGTGTATGCCTTCGTGTCCACCAGCCCCTCCAGCTTCTGGGCCACCTCCTTGCTGTATTTCACCCCATCCAGGTCCCCGCCCTTCAGCGAGATGTCGATCTCGCTTATCTGCCCCGGCGCGTTGAATAGCGTCTGCATCTGCGCCAGGTTCACGAAGACCACCGGGAACATCGAGCTGGGCGAGGTGTTCTGCACGATCTCCCGCACCTTGAAATCGCTCGGTTTGCCCCCAACAACCACCTGCACGTCGTGCCCTATCTGCGCGTTCAGCTTGTCCGCCGCCGCCTGGTCGAGCACGATTTCCCCCTCACCCAACGAGGCCACGTCGAACACGCCTCCGCCCACCGGGTGCAGGTCTCCCAGCGTCTCCTTTATGTCAGACCCCACGCCCTCCACAAAAGTCTGCCCTGAGGCCTGCTTGGAGGTGACGTCCACCACCGGAGCCATCTGCTCCATCACCCCCGACCAGCCGTCGATGCGGTCATCTTGCCCCACCTTCGCCTTCAGATCGTCCATCACCTTCCGGTCGAACGTCGGCTGGGCGCGGTTGAAATCGGGCGGGCCGTTTTCACTGAAGACGGGGTTGGTCCTCTTGACCGTGATGTCGGTGCCCCCCAGCCCGGCCGTGAACGCCTGCCGCATCGAGTAAGTCATCGTATCGCCGGTGCCGAACGCCGCCGTGACCAGCAGCGTCGCCAGCATCAGCCCGAACACGATTAGCACCGTCTGCGCCCGCCTCCGCGGGATATTCCGCAACGCCAGCCGCAGGATGATCGGGTTGCGCCACGCCAGGAACCCCACAACCGCCAGCACAACCACACTGATCCCCAGTGCCACCACCATCACGGTGTCCATCGACACGCCAAATAGCGTTTCCATGCCTTCGTATTCCTTTTCCTCACAACAATCCACATCACTGCGTGATGTGGATTGTTGTCAAAAACCTATATGACAGATTCCAGTACAGCCTCAGGCTTTAGCCCATAATCCGTAATAACGCCGTCGCGCATCCGCACGATGCGGTCGGCTCGCGCGCCCACCTCCGGCGAGTGCGTGACCACCACGAAAGTCTGCCTGTTCTCCTTGTTCAGCCGCGTAAGCAGGTCCATAATGTCGTTGGAGGTCTCGCTGTCCAGGTCGCCCGTCGGCTCGTCGGCCCAGATTATCGCCGGCTTGTTGGCCAGGGCTCGGGCGATGGTCACCCGCTGCTGCTGCCCGCCCGACAGCTCGGCTGGCCGGTGCCCTGCGCGGTCGGTCAACCCCACCAGCGCCAACGCCTCCTCCGCCTGCTTGCGAGCCTCGCTCGCCGTCGCCCCCGACACTAGCATCGGCAATTCGACGTTCTCTATGGCCGACAGCACCGGCAGCAGGTTGTAGAACTGGAACACAAACCCCATCTTCCGGGCGCGTAGGTCAGTCTTCTTGCGGTCGTTCATCGTACTCAGCGGCGTACCCTCGATGAGCACCTCCCCAGAATCGATGCTGTCCAACCCCGCCATCACGTTCAGCAAGGTTGTCTTCCCGCACCCCGACGGCCCCATGATCGCCGCCATCTCACCCCTAGTTACCTGCAAATTCACCCCCCGCAACGCGTGCACTTGCACCGTGCCCGTGTCATAGGTCTTTTGCACGTCCCGGGCTTCCACGATTATATCCCCACCTGCCGGCGGTAGCGGTATCTCCCGCTCCGCACCTCTTCCATTCGTGCTCATATTTCCCCCTTTAAAGGCGAATTCTATGCTGCCTACAGGTTGTACTACGCAGTTTAGCATCCTGGTGTTACAAAACCAGGGCAATAATGAAGTAACATGCGTGAGGGCGACCACATACGATCACTCTCGTTGCAGGCCGGTCCTCCTAGGCTCCGGGTGCAGGTGCGACCACGCAAGGATCGCCCCCACCTATCTCCCTCACCCGCTAACCACTCAGGCTAGCAATCGCGTCTCGGCCAACCAATACAATCGAACCCCTGGCGTCTGCGTGTCCTGGCGTCCTGGCGTTTTCTGGGAAAAGATACGGTGCTCTATCTAGCGCTGGTGTTCGGGGCGGGCTCACAGCCACCTCTTGCGCTTGAAGAAGGCGAACTCCAGGCCGACGACCACGACGAGGGAGAGCGCCATGATTGGGTATCCGTATTCCGAGGATAACTCCGGCATGTTGTGGAAGTTCATGCCGAACCAACCGGTAAATGTGGAGATTGTCATCAGCATGATCGACACCGAAGTCAGGGTCTGGACAGTGATGTTAAGGCGGTTACTTTGCATCGACAGAAAGCTGTCCAGCGCGCTCGATAGCAGGTCACGGTAGGTGTCAATGCTGTCGGTGATGCGCACTATGTGGTCGTACACATCCTGGAAGTAGACCAGCGTATGTTCATCGAAGATCGGGATGTCGCGGCGGGTGAGCACGTTCAGCACGTCGCGCTCCGGTGCCAGCACTTTACGCAACGCAAGCAGATCCTTCTTGAGCACGAAGATCGACTCGATAGCCTGCTGGCTGTACCTTTGGAAGATCTGCTCTTCCAGGTCTTCCACTTTATCCACCAGCCCGTCGATCACCGGGAAGTAGCCGTCCACGATCGTGTCGAGCAGGGAGTAGAGCAGTATGCTGATATTGCTGGTGCTTGTGCTTGCCTTCGCGGCCCCCTCCTCCACGTCGTCGGGCGGGTTATATACTCTCAGCGTGGACGCCCGGTCAGGCGCTTTCTCCCCATCGCCGGCGGGCGGGCGGGGCGCGGCCATGGTATCGGGGCTTTCATGTAGTTTCGGCTTGAGGTTCTGCGCTTCGCTTGGGGTGAGCTCGCGGGTGCCCGGCACGTGGCTGTTGCCACCGCTCTCCCCGACTATGGACTGCACGTTGCGGAACCATCTGCGGGCTACCTCATCGAACTCGGGAATGGGGTCCTCGTGCACCGTGATGAGGTAGTTCTCTCCCATGAACATCGATATCTCGCGCAGCACGATCCGCTCGTCGGTTGGCGCCATCGCCGGCAGGCTTCGCTCTTCCGCCGCGCCAGGGTTCTGCTGGTCCTCGGCCCGCGCGGCCTCGAAGGTGTTTGAGCCCTCGGATACGCTATGGAACCTGGTCCCGCTCAGACCCCTTCTACCCGGAGCCGGCACCCCCTGGCCCGGCTCTTCGCACACGACCGAGTAGAACACCACGAAGTAGAAGCTCTCATATTGGTCCACCTTGGGGCGCTGGTGCCTCCTGGTGGCGTCCTCGATGGCCAGGGGGTGCAGCACGAACTCCTCCTGAATGGTCTCTATCTCCTTAGGGGTGGGGCGCTCCAGATCGAGCCACAGGTGCCGCTGCTTGCGCTGTACGATGTTGCTGATAGCCGTGGGATCGTCCACGACCAGGAACTGGTTGTTCTCGTCACAAAGCAGGGTCTTAAACATAGCGCAGGCTCCCGCCGGCGGCTCTTCCCGCCGGTACCGGGCTTGTGTAGTACCTCTCTAGGAAAATAATCCCGCCCGCACTCCCATAATCGGCTATCGACTCGGCGCCCGCAAAGATGTATGATATCCTCAAGTCCCCGATCTTGCGGGCCTCACGCCCTTGGGGCGTCTACAAGCAATATAGCAGAGCCCCCAGAGGGCGTCAACTGATGGGAAAACTTATTTTGTGGGGCAGGCCCCCGTTGCCTGCCCTAGTCGTCTACCAACAAAGCCTGGAGCAATCCAGCCAGGGCAGGCAACGGGGGGCTGCCCCCACGGTCGAATTTCACAGCGGTAAATTCCCGCATAGCCTCCGGAGGCACCTTTGGAAGAGGTCCGTTTCACAACCTATGACCAGGTAGAACTCGCAGCCAACCTCTACCTGCCCGCGCCCCGCGACGAATGGGTATCGGGCATAATCGTCTGCCATGGTTTCGGCTCCTGCAAGGAGAACTACGCGGCGTTCGGCGAGTTGGCCTCCTCCATGGGGTTCGCCGTCCTGGTGATGGACCTCCGCGGCCACGGCGAGAGTGGTGGAGCGGTCGACGGCAACATCTTCAACGACGTGGCCGCGGCCCATGTCTACTTGCAGAGCCGCTCCGAGGTCAACCCGACCAGCATCTCCATCCGCGGCGCCTCCCTTGGCGGCTGGCTGGCCATCCACACCGCGGCCCACCTGATAGACATAGGCCCCATCGTGGCCTACAGCCCGATAAGCGAAACCCTATTTACCATACTCATGGAAGAAGTAGCTATGGTGCAGCGAGGCCACACCTCAAACGTGGTGCCCGAGAGTCTGCCCAGGGTCGATGTAACCTCCGTGGCGGTTCTGCTCCACCGGCTCGACATCGTCAAAGCCGCCCGGCACCTCAGCCCGCGTCCCCTGCTGCTCGTCCACTGTGAAGGCGACCAGGTGGTTCCCTCCCACGTGACCGACCGCATCTACGAAGGGGCTTTCGAGCCCAAGACCCTCTGGCTCCTCCCCGGCGGCGACCACCACTTCCCCCAGCATGACCCGGACACCGACCGCCGCGTCCTGGAATGGCTCCAACTTTCCCGCGTCGAGACAGAGGTCTAGTTTTCAGATAATGCAAAAGCCGGTCGCTAGGCGACCGGCTTTTGCATTATCTGATTTCCTTCAGTGGCGCCTGAACCAGCGCTTGATGCCCGCCAGGGGGTCATTAGTGATGTCGCGCCTGGTGTTGAAGTCGATCACCTGGCCCCGCCACCTCTGCTGCTCGCTCGATGACCAGCCGCCCGTTGTGGTGCCCGTGGACCTGAAGAGCACGATCGGTAGGAAGAAAAGCACCACCGCGGCGATTATGAGCACGTTCGCCAGCAATTGCGAAACGTTGTGCACCATCACCGCCGCGAACGCCGCCACAAACGCCGCCGCGATGTACTGGCCTGAACCAAGCCGCTTCCAGTTCTTGGGGAGCCCCGGCAGCGACCAGCTCCTTCGTGTATATCCGCGGCTCGGCACGAAGGGGCCTCCCGGCGAGCGTGGGCCGCCGTCCTGGGGCCTGTTCGAGCGCTCACTCTTCTCCTTGCGGTCGGTCTCGAAATCGTACTTCGAGAGGATCTCCTCTATCTCACGCTCGTATTTTTGCTTCTCGCGCTCGTACCTTTGTTTGTCCATGGCATGTCGCCCCCGCGTTCGATGCAATGAAGGAGTATTAGATGGCCGGTACTCTGATTGTACATCCTCGATGCGGGAGTGGCAAGGGATAATTGAGGCAATTTTCGCCGGTTCTAAGGGCAGGAGGTCGGTGCCAGGTACTTACCCAGTGCGTAGCCGCTCCGCCCGTCCTTGGGCAGTATCACGTGCATCCACACTATGTCTTTTCCCGCACCGTCTTTGCCCGAAACCACGTCCGGCCCGGCAACCTGGAAGATCGCCCCCTCACCCACGTTGATCCCTTTGCCCTTCTTGTCCTTGATGACGAACGCGGCCCCGGCTCTGGGTTCGGCTCTCAACGCTGTGCCCTCGCCTCCCGTGCCCGTCACCTTAACGCAGGGGCGCGGGGTCGGTGAGGGCGGGGCCAATGTCGGCGTTATCACCCCCGAAGAGACCGCGGTCTGGGTAGCCAGGGCCCCCTCGGCCACCGTCTGGGGCGTGGCGTCGCCGCTCGCGGCGCCCAGGCTGATGGAGCTGATCCCCTTCACGATCCGCGGGGTCACCTCCAAGAAAAGCAGGCTGAAGACCGCCACTACGAGCAGCGTAACTATGCTGAGCGCCGAGCAGCCGATCCGGCTGGGTGGTCTGTATAGAGGGTACTCTTCCGGCTCCAACGGCAGCCTGGGTTCGGGCGTCAAACTGGCGGGCATTTCTCTCTTGCTTCTCGATCCTGTAGGCGAGCCTGGTTCAAGAACCACGAACCAACTCTCCCTACCACCATTACGTTTTACGTTTTGCGAGTCGTCCGCTCGCCATTAGCGGGCTCGTCATTTAGCGTACAGGTAATTCCTACAAACGTCAAGCTTATTCACTTAGTACCTTTGTGCTGTGTCACCGCCGTCATTAGTAGGGGCGAACCTATCTCTCTGCCTGCGTACTCACCCGGAACAATCACACGGGCTCACCCTTACGCCTTGGCCCCACTTCCTGACTTCGATACGGTCTTACCAAGCACATCTCCCGCGATGTGTGGATAACCGGAAAGCAAGGCTCGTGCCTCGGTGGGCGGTTTGCCCTCCAATTGCACCTCCAAAAGCTCCAACGCCCCGCTCCCCGTCCACACCAGCACCCTTTTCGCTCGCCCCGCTCCACGCGCGACCAGTACGGTCCCCGGCTCCCCCGGCTCGCCTTCAAGCGCATCCGCCTCCCGCGCCCTCAACACCTTGAATAGCCGCCCCTGCCAGTACGTGTAGGTGCCGGGCCAGGGCTGCAAGGCCCGCACCGCGCGTGCGATCGCCGCGGCGGGCGTGCTCCAATCTATCAAGCCGTCCTCTTTGCGCATCTCGCGTGTGACCGTGACCCCCTCCTTGCCCTGTGGCCTCGGTTCAATAGCCCCCCGCAGCCACAGCGGCAGCGTCTCGGCCAGCAGACCGGCCCCTACCTCCGCCAGCCGGGCGCTCAACTCCGGCGCCGTCTCCTCCAACCCGAGCGATACCCTGCGCTGCGCCAGCACCGGCCCCGTGTCCAACCCCTTGTCCATGCGGATGATGCTCACACCCGTCACCCGATCGCCCGCCAGTATTGCCGATTGTATAGGTGTGCTGCCCCGCCACCGCGGCAGCAGCGAGGGGTGCAGGTTGATGCTGCCCTGCGCCGGCAGGTCGAGCAGCGAGGGCGCCAGGTATTCCCCGTAGGCCACCAGCACCGTCACCTCTGGCTTCAGTTCGGCCAGCGCCTTCCGAAACGCCGGGTCTCGCAAACTGTCCGGCTGCATCACCGGCAGGCCCAACTCCTCCGCCAGGGTCTTCACCGGCGGGGCCACCACCTTCCCACCGCGTCCCGCCGGCCTATCCGGCTGCGTCACCACCGTCAGGGCGTAAGGCCCCGCCGCCAGCGCGCGCAGCGAAGGTACCGCGAATTGCGGGGTGCCCATGAATACTACTCGTGGCTCTATTGCGGACTTTGCCATAATGTTCTAAACTACGCCCCGTATATAGAAGTTCGCAGGATACAAGTATAGCCCCGACCCCATGGCAGGGCAACCTCCAAATAATGTCTAACTACACCTCGGACAACCACCCAAGCCTGTGTAGGGGCGAACCTTGTGTTCGCCCTGGTCGTAGTCGTACTCGTGGAGGGCGAACCTTGTGTTCGCCCCTACCAAAGCTGGTCTTGTTATAGGGAAAGTAGGAGACACACTATGCCTACCATCGGTGCTCACGCCTTCATCTGGATACCTGATTGGAACCCGGAAAGCGGCAGGTCCGCTATCGAGTCCGCCGGGCGCGCTGGGGTTGAACTGCTAGAAATACCCCTCCTGCGCCCCCAGGAGTTCGACCCTGCCCTCACGAAACAGCAACTTGCCGACAACGGCATCCGCGCCACCTGCTCCCTGGGCCTCCCCAAAGCGGCGCACATGCCCTCCCACCCCCAGGAAGCCGCCGACTTCCTCCACTTCGCCCTCGACAAAGTGGCCGCGCTTGGCGCCCACTTCCTCAGCGGCGTGCTCTACGCCCACCTTGGCTACCTCACCGGGGCCCCGCCCACACAGCAGGAGCGCGACACCTGCGCCCGCGTCCTGGGCGAGGTCGCCGCCTACGCTCGCAGCCTGGGCATCGCTCTGGGCATCGAGCCCGTCAACCGCTACGAGACCTACCTCTTCAACACAGTCAAAGACACGCTGGCGCTCATCGACGCCACCGGCGCAGGCAACGCTTACGTCCACGCCGACACCTACCACATGAACATCGAGGAGGCAGGCTTCAGGCAGGCCATCCTCGACGCCGGTTCGCGGCTTGCTTACATCCACATGTCCGAGAGCGACCGCGGCGTGCCCGGCCAGGGCAACGTTCACTGGGACGAGGTCTTCCAGGGCCTGGCCGAGATCGACTATCGCGGCCCGCTGGTCCTCGAGTCCTTCGCCGCCGTCAATCCTGACCTTGCAGGGGCCACCTGCATGTGGCGCAACCCCTCCTATACCTCCGACCAACTCGCCCGTGAGGGGGTGGCCTTCCTTCGAGAGGGTGCGGCTCGTGTGGGCCTGCCCTGACCGTGGGCGCGCCCCTATTTCTCGGTATCGACCTGGGCACGTCCCGCCTTAAACTGCTCGCCGTCACCGCCGAGGGCGGGCAGGTGGCGGAGGCGAGCCGGCCCATCGAGCTGGCCATCCCCCAACCAGGTTGGGCCGAGCAAGACCCCACGGAGTGGTGGGCGGCCCTCACTTCCGCCTGTATGGCCCTCTTCGCCGGGGGCCGCGTCGACCCTTCCCAGGTCCAGGCTATCGGGTTGAGCGGCCAGATGCACGGCGCAGTTTTCCTCGACGCCGAGGGCGCTGTATTGCGCCCCTGCATCATATGGGCCGACGCCCGCACCGAAGATCAGGTCGCCGAACTCGGCCAGGTCGTCCCCCGCGCCGACCTCATACGCATCACGGGTAATGCCCCGAACACCGGCTTCACCGCCCCCAAAGTGCTCTGGGTGCGACGGCACGAGCCCCACGTTTACGACAAGACCAGGCACATCCTGCTGCCCAAAGACTATCTCCGCTTCCGGCTCACCGACCAGTACGCCACCGACGTCTCCGACGCCTCCGCCACCCTCATGTTCGACCTGGCGGCCCGCGACTGGTCCCCCGATCTGCTGGCCGCCCTCAATATCGACGCCGCGCTTCTGCCCCCCATCCACGAGTCGGCGACGGTCACCGGGCGCGTCAGCGAGGAAGCCGCCCGTGCTACCGGCCTCCTTGCCGGCACACCGGTGGTCGCCGGGGGAGGCGACGCCGACTGCGCCGCCCTGGGCGTGGCCCTCGGGGCCGGCGTGGAGGCCGGCCGGCCGCTCCTCTCCTCCATAGGCACCTCGGGCCAGGTCTTCGCCGTCACCGCTGGTCCTCTGGTGGACCCAGCCGGGCGCGTGCACAGCCTCTGCTACGTGCTCCCCAACTGCTGGCACGTCATGGGCGCAATACTGGCGGGCGGCGCCGCCCTCAACTGGCTTCGCGACATCCTCGCTCCGCCCGGCAGCGCCCCACTCGACTTCGATACCCTTGCAGCCGAAGCAGTTGCGGCAGGCGTTGGCGCCGAAGGGGTGATCTTCCTACCCTACCTGCTTGGAGAGCGCACGCCACACATGGACCCCACGGCTTCGGCAGCCTTCACCGGCCTCCGGCTGCACCACTCGAAGGGCCATCTGGTCAGGGCGGTCATGGAAGGGGTGGCCTTCGCGCTCCTCGATGGCCTCCAGGTTCTGCGCGAGATGGGCGTCGAGCCAGGCGAGCTTCGACCCGCCGGTGGCGGTGCCAGCATGCCCTTGTGGCAGCAGATACAGCGCGACGTCTTCAACCTCCCCGTCCGGGCCGGCCTCACCGATCACGGCGCGGCCTATGGCGCGGCCCTGCTAGCCGCCATGGGTGCCGGAGCCCTCCCAACCACCGGCGAGCCGTTCGCTACCAAAACCGGCGAGCCCCTCTCGCCGCCCGACCCCATCACCGTAGCCAGGTACAAACAAATATACATGCGTTACCAGGCCCTCTACCCCGCCCTCAAGGGGATATAATGTCGGGTGTGTCAGGCCCGCCGTTCCCCCATCGAACCATGCCACTCCAGGCCGTAATCTTCGACATGGACGGGCTCATGATCGACAGTGAGCCTGTCCAATTGCGCGCCACGAACTCCGCTCTAGATCCGCTAGGCGTCCGGATAGCCGAGACCGAATGGGCGGGCATGGTCGGCAGGCGGGCGATAGACATGCTGGCCGACCTCAAGAGCAAGTACGGCTTCGACGCGGACATCCACGACGTACAGCGCGCCAAGAACGCCTTCTACCGCGACCTGATCGCCCGCGAAGTGCCGCCCATGCCCGGCCTCTACGAGGCCATCGAGGTCTGCAAGCAGGCGGGCCTGCGCCTCGCCCTGGCCTCTTCCTCCATCCGCGAAGACATATCCCTGGTCCTCGCCTCCCTCCACTTACAGCAAACGTTTGAAGTGATAGTCTCCGGCGACCAGGTCACCCACGGCAAGCCCCACCCCGATATCTTCCGGGCCGCCGCCCGCCGCCTCGGAGTCCCACCCGAAAACTGCCTGGTCCTCGAAGACACCGCCCACGGCATACAGGCCGCCAAAGCCGCCGGCATGTTCGCGTGCGCCGTCCCCAATCGCTTCACCGCGGGCCAGGACTTCAGACAGGCCGATGCCGTCCTTGCCAGCCTGGCCGATCTCAAGCTCGCACTGCCCGAATCGCCCGGCGGGTAAACTCGCGAGGCGAATCCGCTATAATAACCTTCATAACACCTCACCCCACAGGAGCCCACATGCCCCCGACCCCCGACGATCCCGCCCCCGCCAACCGCTGGCTCCGCACTCGCGACATCAAGGGCGACGACTACGACGCCACCTACCGCGCCCGCGAACAGGCCGGAGAGAACGTCCACGGCGAGGCCGACCTGGTACAGAGCTTCCACCCCAAAACGGTCCTCGATGCCGGCTGCGGCACAGGCCGCGTCGCCACAGAGCTGGCCCGCCGCGGCCTCGACGTGGTAGGCGTGGACCTTGACCCCAACATGCTCGCCACCGCCGCACGCAACGCCCCTCAGCTCCAGTGGCGCCTCGAGGACATCGCTACCGTTCGTCTCGACCGCCATTTCGACGTCATCGTCATGGCGGGCAATGTCATGATCTTCCTCGCCCCCGGCACCGAAGGCACGGTCCTCCAAAACCTCACCCGCCACCTCTCCCATAGCGGCGTCCTCATCGCGGGCTTCCAACTTGCCCCCGGCTACCTCGACCTCCCCCAATACGACCACCTGGCCCAACAAGCCGGCCTGACCCTCGCGCACCGCTGGTCCACCTGGCACCGCGACCCCTGGTCCGAGCTAAGCAATTACGCGGTTTCGGTCCACCGAATTAAAGGATAACTCGTATCTCAAAAACAGACGGGCCGCGGCCCGTCTGTTTTTGAGATTATGTTCCCCTAGGGCATCGCCCGATTAACCCACTCCAGTGGCTCAACCGCTGGTCCGCTCACGTGCAACTCCCAGTGCAGGTGCGGTCCGTTCGATAGCCCTGTGCTGCCCGACAGCGACACCACGTCCCCTTTGTGCACCATCTGTCCCACTGTGGCGATCAGCTTCGAGTTGTGCGCGAACAGCGAGAAAACCCCCATGCCATGGTCTATGATAATGGCGTTGCCTCGCACCTCCAGCTTGCCCGCGAACACGACCCGCCCATCAGCGGGCGCGTGCACTGGCGTACCCAGGGCGGCCGCCATGTCCATGCCTCCGTGGTAGCTCGTGGGCGTCCCCCCGGGGGGGCAGTTGTAGCAGCGTCGGGTCGCGAAGTACGACGTGATGCGCACTTTGCCGTCGAGCGGCAACCTGAACGCCCCGTCCCAGTACTGCGTGGGCGTGCGCCCCGCGAAGATGGCATCGAGCGTGTCAAGCTCCGGAGTCGTGAACTTCGGGTCCAGCAGGGCCGCCGTTTGCGGGTCGAACTGGAGGCTCTCCGAAGGGAACGGGTAGCTCGAAACCTCCAACGTGCGCGTCACGGTGCGCTGGGCACCGTCTCCGCTCCGAAAATCTATCGTCACCCTGTGCTGACCCGTATCCTGGAAAGGCACCGCGCCGAGCAGGGCCCACGCCACCCCTCGATTCGGCTCCTGATGGAACAGCAGCGCCCGCCCCTCGTATAGCCCGGTCACGCTCACCCCCGCCGTCGTCGCCACCTGCACAGTCGTGGTGTGCCCCTCGGCCAGCCGCGGCGGCTCGAAACTCACCAGCGTGCCCATCGGGATGTTGAAGTGCCCGGTCTTCAGCGCCAGGTACCCGACCGGCGTCAACTTCACCGCGTAAGGTGTGCCCGCCAGACTCGAGTGGTACTCGAACCGCGCCCGCTCGAAGTACTGCACCGTCATCCCGTCCTCGTTCAACTCCTCGCTTATCGGGA
>JBJMMB010000118.1:0-13679 GCA_045805005.1 Chloroflexia bacterium | reverse complement strand
CGCGCGGCTCCCCTGGCCGTGCCTCCCCACAGAAGTCCTTGCCCCAGGAGCAGCGTGCAACCTATCGCGAACAACACCGTGAGAATTCGCAACGGCCTCCGGTTTCCCGGCCGGTCATGTTTTGGCGGCATAGAATGGCCCCTCGTCCTGTAAGCATAACCCGGCTGCCTAAAGGCTAACCGGACTGGCAGCTATCTGACTACGAGTGAGAGTATGGTGTCTGGAGAAACGTGCTGTGGCGCGAATACCGAGAAGCAGACGCGCAAAATAAGGGAACGAAAAAGCGACGCGCCGGATAGGCTGGGCAACATGCGCGCCCACCTACCCCTGGGGCGAATTATAGCGCAACGAGTGCCGGCTGTCCATACATTAGTGAGCTACACTTTGGTCCGTGGGCGCAACCACGGCCGAGAACCCACGTTATACGTAGAACATATAGAAGCGCGATGCCTGCCCAGCGTAATCGGGCAATGCGACCTGGAGCTACCCGCGGGCACCCATAGCCGCGCGCACCGTTGGCCTTAGCAGCAGGGAGGCAGAGCAATGGTGACGACGAGACGCACGTTTAGCTTGGCCCTGGCCTTCGTGCAAGGTGTTAGCCTCCTCATGGGAGGTAGCGCCACGGCGACCGGCAACAGGGTGCCTATATCGGAGGCGGCATCAGCATGCGGCGCGAGCTGGCAGAGGGTGCCGAGCCCGAGTCTGTGGCCCAACAAGTCCACGTTCAAGGGTATTGCGGCTGCCGCCCCGAATGACGTCTGGGTGGTCGGCTCGGTGCAACCTCCGATGCGTGACGCGGCTGCTCTCATAGAGCATTGGGATGGTAAGGAGTGGAGCCAGGTGCCTGCCCCGAAACTTTACCCCGCCACCGATCTGGCTGCCGTAGTCGCTCTTGGCCCTCACAACGTCTGGGTCGTAGGCCAGTGGGCTACGCACGATATGACTGGTATCGGCCTGGCGAAGATCGTCACGCTCATCCTGCACTGGGATGGCGCAACCTGGAGCGTCGTGCCCAGTCCCAACGATCCGGCGAGCACGAGCAGTAGTACACTGACCGGGGTAGCAGCATCTGGGCCATCCGATATTTGGGCCATCGGCCAGGTTGACGATTGGAGCACGGGGCTTCACGCTCCCCTCATCCTGCACTGGGATGGAGTGCGCTGGAGCAATATGCCCACCGGTGACCTCGGCCCCGGCGTCAAGCTCTATGGCGTGGCGGCCGGCTCGCCCAGTGACGCCTGGGTGGTCGGGGACGCCGCCGCCGGCCAGACGTCCACCCCTCTAATCGCCCACTGGGATGGCCACACCTGGACGCGCCGGGCCGATGCAGGCGATCGCGGCTACCTGACAGGTGTGGTTGTCACGGCAGCCGATGATGCCTGGGCGGTGGGCACCCCGGGCCTCGTCCACCACTGGGACGGCCACGCCTGGACCGCCTCGCCCGAGGCCCTCGCTACCGCATTCGGTAACCAACTGTCAGCCGTCGCGGGCTCTTCCTCCAAAGACGTCTGGGCCGTGGGCGGAGGCTTCAGCGGCAACCCCCTCTTGCCTCTGTCGACGCTCCACTGGGACGGCTCGCGCTGGACGGCGCAGCCGAACGTGACCCAGGTAAACCCGGGCGTCGGCGTCGAAGCCACCCACCTGGCGGCGGTCACCTCAGCGGGGCCAGGTGACTTCTGGGCTGTAGGAGACAGTCTGATCGCCCATTATACAGACCCATGCGCCGCGGGCCCGCAGGCTAGCCACTCCGCCGCCCTCGTAGCCGACCCGCACGACCCTGCGGTCAGCTACTTCCCGCAGGTAGGTCATACGCTACGCGGCGCCTTCCGCACATACTGGCAGTCACATGGTGGTTTGTCTCAGTTTGGCTATCCGCTCACCGAGCAGTTCTCGGAAACGAGCCCCACTGATGGCAATTCCTACACAGTGCAGTACTTCGAGCGTGCTGTCTTCGAGCTCCACCCTGGTAACAAAGCGCCTTTCGATGTGCTGCTGTCCCTGCTCGGAGTCTTCCGGTACAAAGCTGAGTATCCGGGTGGGGCCGCCAACCAGGCTGCGAGCAGGGCTCCGGGCGCTGTGCTCTTCAAAGAAACCGGCAAGACTGTGGGTGGGCCTTTCCTCGCTTACTGGAAGTCGCATGGCGGGTTGGCTCAACAAGGTTTCCCCATCTCTGAGGAGTTCCAGGAGAAGAGCGAGTTGGATGGTAAGACCTATAAGGTGCAATACTTCGAGCGCGCGGTCTTCGAATACCACCCGGAAAATGCCGGCACACCCTACGAGGTGCTCCTCAGCCAGTTAGGTCGCTATGAATACGAACGACGCCACGCCACACCCAACCAGCCTCTCGCCATACCGCCGCCCCGGCCCGGCTTTCGCCAGTGGGCTCCCCATGGCTCCGACTCATATCTGATCTGGACCGAGATGAGCTACGATGTGCCAGGGGAGGATCACGTGTTCGCGCTGGACAGGGCCACCGGGCAGGTAAGCATGGTCACTTCCGGCCCCGGGCGCCAGGACGGTGAGGACCTTTCCGGCTCTATCGTGCTTTGGAAGGATCAGGGTCTATGCCCGACGCCTTGTAACAAGAGCGAAATCCACGCTACCGACCTTGCGACGGGCCAGGTCTACGGAGTTGCCCTTGGACCCGATTACAATGGCGAAGCACGCATCTCGGGCCACACGGTCGCCTGGATCTCAGCGGGGAGCAGCAACCCACGCATTATGCTTCGCGACCTCGACTCCGGGGTCGTAGTTACTGTTACCGGACAAGATATATCCCGCCCGGTCTACATAGCTCACGTAGCCCTGAGCGACGAATACGTGGCCTGGGATGGTGTCCTCCCCACGTCCGGGGTGTCGGATGACCAGCCCTATCAGGTCCATGCCTACAACCGCCGCACACATGAGATTCGTGAGGTGGCCGGTGGAGTGGTGTCGCCTTACGAGCAGGCCCCTGAACTTGCCCTTTCCGGGGCTCACCTGGTCTGGTTGGATGCCAGGCTCCATGCGGCGGACCTGAGTACACGTGAGGTCCGCACGCTTCCCCTACAGAATGGCGATAGCCCCATGCTGCGGGACGATATCCTCGTCTGGCACTGGCAACATGCCATCCTGGCGGCCCACCTCGATAACGCTATAGCTTCCCCGGTTGTCATCGGAGACCTGGTGATCGACTACGGTGCCCCCACCTTGACCGGAGCTTATGTGGTCTGGGAGACGGAAACCGGTCCGGATGCTGGACATCTGGGTGCCAGGCATCTCCCTGATCCGTTCAACCTAACGACGACCACACTCACAGCCACCACTAGCAGGTCATACTAGTGGGTCATGTAACATGGGCATAGCCATAACACGATGAATGGTGTACACTCACGGCACCAACATATTTACGGATACTGCCGAATAGAAAGCATTTCGTTTGTGTCCATAAGGCGTGATCTTGCGATGCGTGAAGGGGATGATGTGGCCGGTGGGATGGGAGGCACTCAAGCAGTGGGGTGACGACGTCGCTCGCATCGAACCGCTCGCCGGCGGAGTGGCCAACGACGTGTGGACCGTGCGCGTCAACGGGCACCTCGCGGTCGCACGTCTCGGTGCCAGGAGCGACGCTGATCTCGCGTGGGAGACCGAGCTCCTCCAACGCCTCGACGGTGAAGGTCTGACCGTGCCGGTGCCGATCCCGACGACGGACGGCCGGTTGTTCGCCGATGGTGTGGTGGTGATGACCTACGTCGAGGGAGGACCGCCCGAGACGGAGGCCGACTGGCGTCGCGTGGCCGGCACGCTCCGCCAACTGCACCGGTTGACGGCGGGGTGGCGGCAGCGCCCGGGCTGGCGATCGTCGACCGACCTCCTGCACGCCGAGACCGGGACGAAGATCGACCTCGGCGCGATGCCTCCTGAGGGGGTTGCTCGATGCCGAGCAGCGTGGGCGCGGCTCGTGGGACGTCAGAAGTGCGTGGTCCACGGCGACCCCAACCCGCGCAACATCCGCATGACCGCAGATCGGGTCGGGCTGATCGACTGGGACGAGGCGCACGTCGACGTGCCCGACCTCGACCTGGTGATGCCCCACAACGCTGCCGGTCTGGACGAGGAGGCGCACGACATCGCCGCGCAAGCGTGGGCGGCATGGGAAGCCGCTGTCTGCTGGGACGATGAGCACTCAGTCAAGCGGCTCGCCGAAGTTCGAGCGGTCTGAGCATGAGCAGCAGCGGCAGGGGCAGCGAATCCAGAGACCAGCCTATTTACCTGTTGACCTTCACCGGATGACGGACACTGCACCCACTATGAACAATGGCCATAGTCGAGCTAAATGACCCACTAGACGCTCTTTCATAGCTACAACAATTCGCGCATTCGCACATACTATAAAACTTGAAAGAATCATACCCCTTCCCACAACCGGACTCTGCCTTTATAATATGCGTGGTGCTAATAAGCAGGGCAGCATGGCTACGCTTCCATCCTTTCTTCGTCATCATTCGAGAGCGTAACCAAAGCAAAATTCATCCATAATCCTCATCCCTGCTTCTCATAAACCCAAGCGCGTCTAAGTGCGTTGGGTCATTCTTCTGCCCATACTTTTCGGTCTTTGAGCATGCCCTCTCCAGGCAGGCCCAGGCGTGCGACTTCTCCGGCCGCCGGAGTTCGCCTGCTCAAGAATGGCTTATTCGCGGGGCACAGGACCCGGGGCGACTCCCAATTCCTGCATCCCGAGCCGGGTGGTGAAGATGTCATGTAGAGAGTAGCTGTCTTGCGCTGCTCATATAAGGAGGAGGTGGTTATTACAGACTAGATAAACAATCCACACGATTTGACCCAGACTCATGTCGCTTCGCCGCACTGAAAAAGGGGTGCAGGGTCCTCCCTGCCGGGGGTTTGGGGGTGTCCCCCAATACTCTCTCCCTTCTCCTTGCTTTCATTGGTGGTGGCCCGTTGGGCCATGAATACTCAGTTAGGAACTACAAATTCCTAGTTCGCGAAGCGTCACACTCACGTACACGTAGGCGCTCGTGTTACGTGCCCACATGAAACCAGAGGAGAGCAACATGGCACGTTACAAATCGCGAAATCGCCTGGCCATTTTGGGCCTCGCAGTTTGCCTGATCACCATGATCGGCACTTTCCACGCCGTTCCCACCTTGGCCCTCACCGGCAGCCCCTTCGAGAGCGCCGACGGCAACCTGGTGGTCAATGGCGGCGCCGGTGCCCAGGACTGGGCCAACGCCCCCAACCTCCGCGTCGGTATCGACTTGCCCACCGGCCAGCAGGACGATTCGTTCGGCCAGGGCACCAAGGAAGATACCGAGGTCCCCTCCGTCGTCGACGGCTCGATCCCTAACAACAAGAGCGACCTCACCCGCTTCTATGTAGCCAATGAACGCGTAGGTACCAAAGAGTTCCTCTACCTGGCCTGGGAGCGCGTCCAGGAGCCCTCGGGCACCACCAACATGGACTTCGAGTTCAACCAGTCCACCACCCTAAGCAGCAACGGTGTTACCCCCGTTCGTACTGCGGGCGACCTCCTCATCAAGTACGACCTCTCCCAGGGCGGCACCAACCCTGTGCTCGGCTATCACAGGTGGGTCACCACCGGGAATGCGAGTACCGTGTGCGAGGCGAGCAGTAGCCTCCCCTGCTGGGACAAAGTGCATAGTCTTACCGGCAACTTCGAGGGCTCCATCAACGCTGCCGTCGTGACCGACCCTGTCGCACCCGGCGCACCCAGGACCCTGTCCGTCCGCACCTTCGGCGAAGCTGCGATAAACCTCACCGACTCGGGCATACTGCCCCCTGGCAGCTGCAACGGCTTCGGCCGCGGCTACCTCAAGAGCCGCTCCTCCGACTCGTTCACCGCGGCGGTCAAGGACTTCGTTCGCCCCATCGCCGTGAACATCAGTAACTGCGGTACGATCGTCGTGCACAAGCAGACTGACCCCGACGGCGCGGCCGGCACCTTCGGCTTCACAACAGCCAGTGGCCTGACGCCACCGACCTTCAACCTCCAGGACAACGGCGTAATCACCTACTCCCTGGTCCAGGCCGGCACCTACAGCGTCTCCGAGTCCGACTCGTCGGGCCTGGGCTTTGACCTGTCGACCGTCACCTGCTCCGCGACCACCGGCTCCAGCGCCTCTACCAGCGTGGTTACTCGCACCGCCAGCATCAACCTCCAGGCCAACGGGCTGGTCGACTGCACCTTCACCAACCGCCAGCGCGGCCACATTATCATCGATAAAGTGACCGACCCCAGCGGCGATCCAACCAGCTTCCCCTTCACCCTCACCGGCGGCCCTTCGACCCTCAACCAGAGCTTCAGCCTCACCGACGTGGCTACACCGCACGACAGCGGTCCGCTCCTGGCCGGCTCCGGCTACAGCGCCGCCGAAACCACCCCCTCCGGTTGGGACCAGGCATCCGCCACCTGCTCCGACGGCAGCCCCGTTGGCAACATCTCCGTCAGCGCGGGCGAGACAGTCACCTGCACCTTCACCAACCGGGCGCGTGCGCTCATAAACATCCACAAGCAGGACGACAACGGGAACCCCCTGCAAGGGGCCGTATTCACCCTGTTCACCGACAACGCGCCACTGGCCGGCCCGCCGCCGCATGGCGCTGAGGACACCGCCACGGCTACCACCTGCACCACCGGCGCGACAGGCGACTGCTCCATGACGAACCTCATACCTGGCCAGTACTGGATAGTCGAAACCGCGGGTGTGATCGGCTACGCCCTAGCCCCCGATCAGAACGTGATCCTGACCGCCGGCCAGACTCGCTCTCTCACCTTCGTAGACCCGCGCAACTTCAAAGTGATCGTCCTCGTGTGTCAGGAGAGCAACAACCATCTCTACGCGAGCAGGATCACCGTTGACGGCGAAGTGAAGGTCTCGCTGCCCGCCGGAAGCGCGGGCGAGAGCCTCTGCTCCGCCACCACCGGCGCGACCTACGGCAGCAAGCAAACCGGCAACCACCCGGCCAACGTGGAGATCCCGGCAACCCCTGTCCCCTAGCCCACCTGGGAAGCAGAGGCCTCCCAGCAAGAACAGAGACAACGGACGGCTTAGCCGTCCGTTGTCTCTGTTCTTGCTCTCCCTTTCCCCAAGCAGAAAATCCACAAAGATTGTATTATAATGCGTGTCCGGGTATATAGCCCCGGCGTGAGCCCTTTTGGACCTTAAGTGGAGTATCCTAATGCCCAATTACGGCTTCGTAATCGACCAACGTAAGTGCATCGGCTGCCACGCCTGCACAGTCGCGTGCAAATCGGAGAACCAGGTGCCCCTCAGCGTCAACCGCACCTGGGTCAAATACGTCGAAACGGGCGCGTTCCCCAACAGCCGCCGCCACTTCCAGGTGACCCGCTGCAACCACTGCGCGAATCCCCCCTGCGTGCGCATCTGCCCCGTCACCGCCATGTACCAGCGCACCGACGGCATCGTGGAGTTCGACCCATCCCTCTGCATCGGCTGCAAAGCCTGCCTCCAGGCCTGCCCCTACGACGCCATCTATATCGACCCCGAGTCGGGCACCGCCGCCAAGTGCCACTACTGCTCCCACCGCACCGACATCGGCCTCGAGCCTGCCTGCGTCATCGTCTGCCCCACCCACGCCATCATCTCGGGCGACATGGACGACCCCACAGCCGAGATCACCCACCTCCTGGCCCGCGAGCCCGTCAGCGTCCGCAAGCCCGAGCAGGGCACCGCCCCCAAGCTCTACTACATCGACGCCGACGAATCCACCCTCACCCCTACCGCCCCCACCGTCAACTCCGGCTTCATGTGGGCCTCCATCAGCACCGACCAGGAGCAGGCCATAGCCGACAAGTTCAACCTGGCTGACTTCCTTACCCCCGCCGCCAACAACGGAGCCGCCAAAGAGCGACGCGCCGCCAGCGGCACCCCGATCCGCGCCCCCCAACCCCAGGGCCTCGGCTCAGGCGGCGGCCCCCTCGTGGCCGGGGGCCGCATGGCCGAGCACATGATCCAGACCGCATACAACGCCCAGCACAAAATCCCCTGGCACTGGCCCGTCCCCGCCTATGTAGTCACCAAAGACATAGGCACCGGCATTGGCATGGTGCTCGCACTCGTGGCCGCTCTATACGCCTTCTCTCCCGGATATATCAGCTACCCGGCGGATGCAGCGGCCAGCCCAACTATGGCCTGGGGTCTGCTCGTGGCTCTCCTCTTCACCGGCCTCACAACGGCCCTCCTCGTCTTCGACCTGGAGAAACCCGGTAGGTTCATCACCATCCTCACCCGCCCCCAGTGGCGAAGCTGGCTCACCCGTGGGGCCTTCCTCCTTATCGCCTTCTCTGTGGCTGCGGGCCTCTGGTTCCTCCTGGAAGCCGCCGCTGTAACAATAGGCGTCAATTCGGGCGTCCTTTCCGCGGCGCGCACGGTCCTGGCCCTGCTAACCTTCCCGCTGGCCCTGGCCTCCGCCGTCTACACTGCCTTCCTCTTCGCCCAGGCCGAGGGCCGTGACCTCTGGCAGAGCCCCCTCCACCCCATCCACATGGCCGTCCAAGCCGTTACATCGGGTGCCGGTGCGCTCCTGGTCCTGACCCCACTGGTCAATCCCTCGCCAAACATAGCACCCCTGGTATGGCTCTTCGCCGCGGGCCTCGCCATCGACCTCTTCCTGATCCTCGCAGGCGAGTTCGCCATCCCCCACGCCAGCGAGATAGCCGCCCGCGCCGCCCAGGACATCAGCCACGGCCGCTACCGCTACTGGTTCTGGCTGGGCGCGATCATCCTGGGCCACATAGTCCCCCTGCTCCTCCTGCTCGCGGCCCCGCTCCTCGGCGCCCTTGCCCCGGCAGGCGCGGTCGCCGCCGTAGCCTACATCCTGGGCCTCTACGCCTTCGAGTACGCCTTCATCATGGCCCCCCAGGAGATACCGAACAGCTAGGTATAATTTTGAATTTTGAATTCTAAATTTTGAGTTCTTTAGCCCTGGAAATACGGAGTACAAGCCATGCAACAATCAATCCTACGAAAGCTGATGGCAGCACAATCCGCCCGCGACCCCGAGCCCGCATCGGAAGCGTCTCAACCTGCCTCCGGTGTGGCCGATAATTCAAAATTCAGAATCCAAAACCCAACATCACCCGCCCCCTCGCTAGAGGTTGAAGACAATAATTCAAAATTCAAAATTCAAAATTCAAAATTATCCTCCTACCCCCCTCCCGAAAAGTGGGACGACTGGACCGAGTACGACCCCAAAGCCTGGCCCCGCAAAGTCCCACGCCGCTACACCCTCGTCCCCACCGTCTGCTTCAACTGCGAGAGCGCCTGCGGGCTCCTTGGCTACGTCGACAAGGACACCCTCAAAATCCAAAAGTTCGAGGGCAACCCCGCCCACCCCGGCAGCCGGGGCCGCAACTGCGCCAAGGGCCCCGCCACCCTCAACCAGGTCTACGACCCCGACCGCATCCTCTACCCCCTGAAGCGCGCCGGCAAGCGCGGCGAGGGCAAGTGGAAGCGTGTAGGCTGGGATGAGGCCCTGGACGACATCGCGGGCCGCATCCGCAAGGCCATCGTGGAGGACCGCAAGACCGAGGTGATGTACCACGTCGGTCGCCCCGGCCACGACGGCTTCATGGAGTGGGTCCTCCCCGCCTGGGGCATCGACGGCCACAACTCCCACACCAACGTCTGCTCCTCCGGCGCCCGCTTCGGCCAGGCCATGTGGATGGGTCTCGACCGCCCCTCCCCCGACCACGCCAACGCCCGCGTCATCCTCCTCATCAGCAGCCACCTGGAGAGCGGCCACTACTTCAACCCCCACGCCCAGCGCATCATGGAGGGCAAAATGGCTGGGGCCAAATTGATTGTCCTCGATACCCGCCTCTCCAACACCGCCTCCATGGCCGACGAGTGGCTCTCCCCCTGGCCCGGTAGCGAGACCGCCATCATCCTCGCTATCGCCAACCATCTCCTCCAGTCGGGCCGCTACGACCGCGATTTCGTCCGCCGCTGGACCAATTGGGACCACTACCTCGCCGCCGAGCATCCCGACGCCCCCCGCACGTTCGACACCTTCGAGGGCCTCCTCAAAGAGCTCTACGCCCCCTACACCTTCGCCTTCGCCGCCGAGGAGAGCAGCGTGGACGAGGACCAGATAAGGCGCGTGGCCGAGGAGGTGGCCCGCTGCGAGGGCAAACTCGCCGCCCACGTCTGGCGCAGCGCGGCCAGCAGCAACCTGGGCGGCTGGATGGTGGCCCGCTGCCTCTGGTTCCTCAACGTCCTCACCGGTTCCATAGGCGTGGAGGGCGGCACCTCCGCCAACGTCTGGGACAAGTGGGTGCCCCGCCACCCCAACATGGCCCCCCACGTCAAGGTCTGGAACGAACTGGCTTGGCCCCAGGAATACCCCCTCGGCTTCTTCGAGATGAGCTACCTCCTGCCCCACTTCCTCAAAGAGGGCCGCGGCACCATCGACACCTACTTCACCCGCGTCTACAACCCCCTCTGGACCAACCCCGACGGCATGACCTGGCACGAGGTCCTCACCGACGAGCGGAAGGTCAAACTCCACGTTCACCTCTCGCCCGTCTGGAGCGAGACCGGCTGGTTCGCCGACTACATCCTCCCGATGGGCCTGGGCGCCGAGCGCCACGACGTGATGAGCCAGGAGACCCACGCCGGGGCCTGGATCGCCTTCCGCCAGCCCGTCATGCGCGAGGCCCTGCGCCGCTTGGGCAAGCCCGTCAGCGACACCCGCGAGGCCAACCCCGGCGAGGTGTGGGAGGAGACCGAGTTCTGGATCGACCTCTCCTGGCGCATCGACCCCGACGGGACTCTCGGCATTCGTAAGACCTTCGAGAGCCCCTACCGCCCAGGCGAGAAGATCACCGTCGATGACCTCTACGGCTGGATGTTCGAGAACCACGTCCCCGGCCTCCCCGAGGCCGCCTCCCGCGAGGGCCTCACCCCCCTCGAATACATGCGCAAGTACGGAGCCTTCGAGCTACGCAAAGGCGTCATGGAGACCTACGACCGCCCCCTTGCCTCCACCGAGCTTGAGAACTCCACCCCCGACCCCGACACCGGCGTGATCTACACCAAAGAGCCCGCCTCGCCGCCGCCAAACATTGCCCCCCTCCCCTTCTTCCAACCCGACCCCGACAAAGGCCGGCCGGTCGGCATCCGCCTCGAAACCGGCGAGCAGGTGGTAGGTTTCCTCACCCCCTCGCGCCGCCTCGAGTTCTACTCCCCCACCCTGCGCGACTGGGGCTGGCCCGAGTACGCCATCCCCACCTACATACGCAGCCACGTCCACCCCACGCAGGTCAACCGCGACGTCAACGAGGCCGTGCTCCTCTCCACCTTCCGCCTGCCTACCCTCATCCATACCCGCAGCGGCAACGCCAAGTGGCTCTACGAGATCAGCCACCGCAACCCCGTCTGGGTTCACACTAGCGATGCCGAGCGCCTGGGGGTGCGCACCGGCGACCTCATCAAAGTGGTCACCGAGATCGGATATTTCATCGACAAAGTCTGGGTAACCGAGGGCATCCGCCCCGGCGTCGTCGCCTGCTCCCACCACCTGGGCCGCTGGCGGCTCAACGACGACCAGGGCGGCAAACTCTCCACCGCCCTCGTCAAGCTCGACCACAAGGGTGAGGGCCGCTGGCAGATGCGCCAGGTCCACGGCATCGAACCCTACAAAAGCGAGGACCCCGACACCGAGCGCATCTGGTGGAAGGACGCCGGCGTCCACCAGAACCTCACCTTTGCCGTCCACCCCGACCCCATAAGTGGCATGCACTGCTGGCACCAGAAAGTGCGCCTCGAACGCCCCGGCCCCCACGACCGTTACGGCGACATCCACGTCGACACCGCCCGCTCCCACGAGGTCTACAAAGAGTGGCTGGCCCTCGCCCGCCCCGCGGCCCAGGTCTCCCCCAACGGCCTACGCCGCCCCCACTGGGTCCTCCGCCCCTTCCGCCCCGCCCTCGAAGCCTACGCCCTCCCGTCAGGGGGACCGGAAGGCAGTAAGCAGAAGGCAGTAAGCAGCAGCCGGGAATGAGCGCCCCAGGTGCAAAGGCAACTAATGAAGCACAACAAACCCCGTAGGGGCAGGTCTTGTGCCTGCCCTCCTCCCCCGCCACCCAAACCCTGTAGGGGCAGGCCCCCGTTGCCTGCCCTCCTCGCTCACCGCCCAACCCCAACCCCAACCCCCACGCCAAACAACCCAAACCCCTGTTGGGACGGAAACGGCAGTGGACGACCCCCGTTGCCTGCCCTCTTCGCTCACCACCCAAACGCCACAGCAAACAATCTAGACCCCAATAGGGGCAGGGGCAGGCCCCTGTTGCCTGTCCTGCTTGCTTACGACCCAAATCCGCGCCCAGCGGTCCCACCCGACCGTAGGGGCGCGGCATGCCGCGCCCTCTTCTCCCACCACCCAACCCCTGTAGGGGCAGGCCCCTGTTGCCTGCCCTATTCGTGTACCACCCACGTTGGTGCTCAACGAGCAGGGCAGGCAACAGGGGCCTGCCCCTACAATCCTACCTTCTAGCCATCGCGAGATCACATCGACACCCCAATCATGTCCGACCCCATAAACCCTCACCCACCCCACGCCCGCCAGGCCACCTACAACCTCCTGGCCCGCCTCTACCTTGCCGAGCCCGATGCCCACCTGGCCTACCACCTGCGCACCCTCCCCGGCTTCACCGAACTCCTGCCCGACGATGCCCACCTTCCCGAATGGCTCGAAGAAGAAGCCATCGAACACCAATGGCTCTTCGGCATGAACCTCTACCCCTACGAATCAATCTTCATCGACCACGACCTCATGCTAAACACCGCAGCCGCCGACCAGATGGCCGCCCTCTATCAAGAATCCAACTTCAACCCCCAAACTGCATTGCTGACAATCCAAAATCCAAAATCCAAAATCCAAAATCCTCCCGACCATCTCGGCCTCGAACTCGCCCTCATGCGCCACCTCATCGCAGCCCAGCGCCAGGCCGAAGCCACCGGCGACCACGCCCTCGCCCTCCACGCCCGCCACCTGCAATCCCGCTGCCTCCACGAACACCTCGCCGTCTGGGCACCTACCTTCGCCCTCACCCTTCAACGCACAGCCCGCCGCCCCCTCCACCGCCTCCTGGCAGATCTCACACTCGAAATGGTCATTGAAGAACTGGGAGCAATCAATGCCCATATCTCCAGCGTCCATACCCCAGCACCCAGTACCCAGCACCCAGCACCCAGCGACCAAACCCTCAACACTATCGTCAAGCAACTCATCACCCCCGCCGAGGCCGGCATATTCCTCTCTCGCGCCGACATCACCGCCCTCGCGAGCACCCTCGAACTACCCATATCCATAGGCGACCGCTTCCACATGCTGCGAGGCCTCTTCGAGGCCGCGGGCCAATTCGACGCCCTCCCCTCCCTGCTGGACGCCCTCACTGCCCTATTCGTCCGCTCCCGGCAATCCCTAACCCACCTCGCTGAAACCTACCCGGCCTACGCCCCTCACGCCCTACCCTGGCAAACCCGCCTCGCCGCCGCCCTTCACCTGCTCGAAGACTTGCGCTCCCAAGCCGGTGCCGCACCGTAATACCCCTGGCTCTCCTGCCAATGGACCCTGTATCTTTTGTCCCCTTGCTAACCAACGCACAAAGCTCCCCAAAAACAGGACTAAAGTACTAT
>JBJMMB010000117.1:0-4518 GCA_045805005.1 Chloroflexia bacterium | reverse complement strand
CAGACGTCGAACCGGATGACGACCTAATAACCGCCCTGGCAAACACCCTCAACGCCTGCGCCGCCTGGCATCGCACCCCCACCGTATCCATCGGCCAATCAGACCCGCCCCACCTGGCGCATCTCCTCAAATCCGCACTGGAACAAGCAAGCTAGAGAACAAGCTATGCGCGCCTCGTCCGGGCGCGTATCACCTCACATTCCGACTAGACCCTGGTTCCCCCACGCCAGCGGAATAGTCTTGCGCGAGACTCAAACGACCTCCTTGCCCTCTGTTAACTAAGATACACCCGCCATGTAAATCCGTGCACTGCGCGCAATCGCCATCTCCCCTACAATTCTCTCGTTGGGCCCAATAGTCAACACAAAGAAGATCAAATCAATTTCACGGAGGTAATATCGTGAACCCCAAATTCTTGCGTATAACTTTGTCGACCTTATTCGCCCTGGCAGGCCTCATTGGCCTCACAACCAGGCTTGCGAGCGCCGCGCCTCTCAATCCTGCTGCCACTATGCACAGGCAGTTAGCCGTACCGAACATCTGCATTGAGCCGCCCTGTAGAGAGCCTACCGACCCGCCGGACCCAACCGAGAGGCCGGATCCCACCGAGAGGCCAGACCCCACCGTGAGACCGATAGCCACGGCGACTGCCACGCCAACCCGCACACCGGCGCGTACCCATACCCCTACTCTCACCCCTACTCTCACTCAGGTGCCCACCACCTGTGCGATAACGTTCAGTGACGTGCGCGATACCGACTACTTCTTCCTGCCCGTCAGCCACCTCTACTGCGACGGAGCCATTTCCGGCTACAGCGACAATACTTTTCGCCCGTTCAACAACACCACCAGGGGCCAGCTAGCCAAGATCGTGGTTCTCGCTGAGCACTGGATACCCCACACTCCCTCGACCCCCTCCTTCCGTGACGTGCCCACCGACCACCCTTTCTACCAATACATTGAGACGGCTTACGCCAGGTCTATCATCTCCGGTTATACCTGTGGCGACGGCTGCCTGGAGTTCCGACCGGGCAGCAACGTAACCCGTGGCCAGTTGAGCAAGATCATAGTACTTGCTCAGGGCTGGGCGCTAAGCGCACCCGCCACCCCTACGTTCTCGGACGTGCCCACCACCGACACCTTCTACCCCTACGTAGAAACCGCCTACAACCGCGGTATCATCTCAGGGTACGCCTGCGGCCGAGTGCCCCCCTCTGGGACTTGCCTGGAGTTCCGGCCCGGGAACGAAGCTACTCGCGGCCAGATCTCCAAGATCACATACCTGGCTGTCACCAGGCCGTAACCAGCAACCACCTTACTACTTTCGGAACTTAGGTGTCCGCCCCTCACATACCAGGCGGACACCTAAGTCTTTTAACTTCGCTTCCACCTCCCCCGTCGCTAGCATCTCGAAGCGCCTGGCCGCCTTCACCGGCTTTGCCGGCCTGCACATTTGTCTCTGGAATGAGTTGATACCACAGCGCCACGCCCGCCGTGGTATCATTGGACAACTCTCGCAAGGAGACTAGAGGATGACTTCCAGTAGCGAAACCCGGCCACCCAAATTCAAGTGGCAGATCAGGCCCTATCGCGACGACGACATACCGGCCATCGTCGCCGTCATAAACGCCATGGATGCCGCCGACCAACTGGACGAGGGCCGGGGCGAGGACGAAATATCCTCCCGCTTCCACGACCCCAACGCCGACCCCTACCGCCTCGCTTTCGTAGTGGAAGGCCCGCGCATCGAGGGCATGCCCGAAGGTATGCTCCTGGGCGCGGCCGCATTGCAGGTGGAGGCCGATAGCGAACAAGGCCTCCGCAGCTACATCGCCCGCTTCTGGTCCCACCCGGCCGCCCGACAGCACGGCCTCGAACCCATACTCCTAGGCCGCCTTATCGCCCTTGCCCGCGAGCACGAGGCATCGTCCTCCATCTCGCCCATGCAGTCGACGCTCTTCGCCGGCTTCCGCGACAACAAACTCGGCAGGCGCGAGCTATACGAGCGCTTCGGCCTGCGCCCCACCCGCGAGTTCTGGCGCATGGCCTGCCCCCTCGATCTCCCGATCAAAGTACCACACCCCATCCCCGGCGTCACCCTCCGCACCTACCGGCGCCCCGAGGACAACGCCGCGGCCTGCGCTGCCTACAACGACTCCTTCAGGGACCACTGGGACCACCACGACGAGACCCTCGAAGGCTGGAACCACGCCATCGCCGCCCCCTCACGCCGCCCCGACCTCTCCTGGATCGCCGAGATCAACGCCCGCTCCGGCCACGTCGCGGGCTTCTGCCTCTGCGCCATTCACGAGGAGGACATCCAACACACCGGCCGCAAAGAAGGCTGGATAGAGCTCCTCGGCACCACCCGTGAATGGCGCAGCAAGGGCCTCGGCAAGTCCCTACTCCTCCACGGCCTCCACTCCCTCAAGAGCGCCGGCCTCGACATCGCCCTCCTCGGCGTAGACTCCACCAGCCCCACCGGTGCCCAAAACCTCTACACCTCCACCGGCTTCACCATCCACCACCGCGACGCCATCTACAGCTCCCCACTAGACAACCTGCAATGATTGAACCACAGAGGCGCAGAGGCGCAGAGAACCAATAACGGTATTCTCTGTGTCTCCACGCCTCTGCGGTTCCAAACCCATAAACCCTTTAATTCTTTGCGAACTTTGCGCTCCTTGCGTCTTTGCGGTTCGTACCCTTCCATATATTACCTGGTGATCTCTTGGTGCCCTTAGTGCCTTGGTGGTTCCGTCTATGCAAGCCCGCAAACTACCCAAGCCAGAGAGCGCGTCCCGGTCTGCCTATTCAACAAGACCTTGGCGTCTTGGCGTCTTGGCGTCTTGGCGGTTTCTTAAATAGGGACCGTCACGCCGAAGCCAGCGGCAGTTGCACCTCGAACCGCGCCCCGGCCCCTGGGCGGCTCTCCACAAGCACCTCGCCGCCGTGCGCCTGGGCCACCCACTGCACTATCGACAGCCCCAGCCCGCTGCCCCCCGGCCGGCCCCCTTCACTTATGTCTTGCGTGCGGGCATTGTCCACCCTGTAGAAGCGGTCGAACAGGTGGGGCAGGTGCTCCGAGGCTATGCCGGGCCCGTTGTCCTCCACCCGCACCCAGGCCCTCGGCCCTGCCCCACCCTCCACGCTCCCCGTTTCCACCCTCACCCAGTTCTGCCCCCCATGCGTATACTTGATAGCGTTCTCCACCAGGTTAGTCACCATCTGCACGAGATACTGGCGGTCCCCGGCCACCCTCAACTCGGGTAGCTCGCCTACCTCCAGCGCCACCCCATTCCGCCGGGCCAGCGGGTCGAGCCGCTCTGCCACCTCCAGCGCCAGGTCGCTCAGGTCCACCTCCTCCCGCCTCGGTATCGCCTGCCCCGAATCGGCCCGTGCCAGCACCAGCATCTCGTCCACGAGCCGGGCCATGCACTCGTTCTCTGCTTTGATAATCTCCAGCGCCCTGCGATACTCCTCAGGGCTGCGCTCCCCCACCAGCGCGTGCTCGGCCTCCAGCCCGACGATCGTCAATGGCGTGCGCAGTTCGTGGCTCGCGTCGGCCGTGAATTGCCTCTGCCTCCTGAACGCCCTGTCCAACCGGTCCAGCATCCCATCAAAAGTTGCCGCCAGCTCGCCAAGCTCGTCCTCACTCCCCAGGTTTAGCCTCCGGCTCAGCTTGCTCTCGCTGATCTCCCTGGCCGCCCGCGTGATATCCCGCACCGGGCGCATCGTCCTCGTCGCCAGCCAGAAGCCACCCACCGCCGTCACCAGCAGCGTGGCCGGCGTCGCCACCAGCAGCGTCAGCAGCAGGCTCGCCAGCCGAGCTTGGTCGTCCCTCGGCCGTCCCAGCACCAGCACCCCCGATAGGCTGTCTTTCACAAGTATGGGCGTGGCATAGAACAGGTAATCGATGGCGGTCATGCTCCCGCCGTCCCCCGGCACCTTCAACTTGACCTGGAGAAACGTCTCCCCGGAGCGCGCCAACTGAGGTACAAGCCCCATCGCTTTCGCGAGGGCCTGCGTATCCATCCCGGCCTGTTTCGCTGCCTCCAGCTTCTGCCGCACGTTCTCGTAGTCCGCGGAGCCCGAAATGGCCCCCTTCTGCCCCGCCATCACCTCCGCGAGCAAATCGGGCAGGTTCGCGCTATCTATCGACCCCATCTCCTGCTGCAAAGCCCCGTTCATGTCCAGAGTCAGCGCCACGTCCTCCGGCCCCAGCCCCATCTTGACCTTCGCAGGCTCAGGAAGCACGATCCCCCCGCTGACCGGGTCGTACATCTCTGCCAACCTCGTGGCGTCCCTGCGCAGTGCATCCCGCGTGTCGGCCACCATGCTCTGCGCCTGCGACGTATACACAATGCTCCCGAATACCGCCAGCACCAGCGCCAGGATCAGCACGTACCAGATCGTCAGCCGGAAGCGCACGCTCCTCACAAACGAACGCACGCCCATAACAAGTCGACTATCTCGCGTTAGCACCATCGTATTTACCCTTCACGCCGCGGTGTGCGT
>JBJMMB010000116.1:0-3413 GCA_045805005.1 Chloroflexia bacterium | reverse complement strand
TGCGTCTACATAGCAGATACGCGCTAGAGGGGACCGGAAGTATGACGCGACCAACAGGAGCGAGGGCCTGCTATCTTTTCGCCATGAGCCTAGGCCTGATCCTCCTGGTGGCATGGCTGTGGGGAACCGCGCCGGGTGCCAACCCAGCCCAGGCAGCACGCGCCGGCGCATCCGTGGCAGTGCGCAACCCGGTGGCCGGGGCTACTGCTACCTGCACGCCGGGCTGGGCAGCATTGCCCAGCCCCAACGTGGGCGAGACGGACAGCTACCTGCAAGCTGTTGCGGCCGTTGCGGCGAACGATGCCTGGGCGGTGGGCTATTTCGGAGCGAGAGGAGCCCGCCAGACGCTCACTGAGCACTGGGACGGAACACAGTGGAGCGTGGTGCCCAGCCCGAACGGCACGGGCGCTGATAACTATCTCCAGGCGGTGGCGAGCATTTCCACCAGCGACGTATGGGCCACCGGCAACTCCGGAGCCGGCGGGCTGATACTGCACTGGGATGGAGCAGAGTGGAGCGTGGTGCCCGCCGCGGACGGAATCTACGCGGGCAACTACTTGCTGTCGGTTGCGGCGGCCTCAGCCGAAGACGTATGGGCTGTGGGTTACTTCGAGGATGGGTTCGCATTCCGGACGCTCGTGGAGCGGTGGGACGGCTCCCGGTGGAACGTTGTGCCCAGCGCCAATGTGGCCGCGGCGAACAATGAGCTCCTGGGCATTGCAGCCATCTCAGAGAGCGACCTGTGGGCCGTGGGCAATTACGCCAAGGGCACTGTTCTGCAGACGCTCACAGAGCACTGGGACGGGACACAGTGGAGCGTGGTGTCCAGCCCCAACACCGGGCCGTGGGCCTCTTTTTCGTCGGTAGCCGCCGCGGCAAGCAACGACGTATGGGCCGTGGGCGGGCACTCGGAGGAAAACCCTTTCAGGAGCCTCCTAGAGCACTGGGATGGCACCGGTTGGAGCATCGCGCCGGGCGCCAACACGGGTGAGGGCGCGATCCTTTCGTCTGTATCCGCCGGCTCCGCCCGCGATGTGTGGGCGGTGGGGAGCAGCTTGCAAACGGGCTCGGTGTTGACCGAGCACTGGGACGGCGCGAAGTGGAGCCTTTTGCCGGGGGCAAACCAGGAGGGTGGCAACACGCTAAGCGGCGTGGCGGTGCTGCCCGATGGGGAGGCGTGGGCCGTCGGGGGCTACGAAGATGGCAACCTGATGCAGCGCACATTGGTGGAGCGGTATGTGAGCGCCTGCGCGAGCCCAACCCCTACCGTCGTCGCCACGACAACTGCCGGCCCAACGGCCACCGTCTGCGCCATGAGATTCAACGACGTGCGCCCGGACGACTACTATTACGAGGCGGTGAGGCAGTTGTCGTGCCGGGGCGCGATCTCGGGCTACGACGATGGCAGCTTTCGGCCTTACAACCTGGTGACGCGTGGACAACTGGCCAAAATAGTGGTGCTGGGCGAGGGTTGGTCCCTCTATACTCCCGGCTCTCCCACCTTCCAGGACGTGCCTGCGGATGGTGCCTTCTACGCGTACATAGAGACCGCTCACCACCGGGGCATCATCTCGGGATATAGCTGCGGCGGCAACTGCCTGGAATACCGTCCAGACAGCGGCACGACTCGCGGCCAGTTGTGCAAGCTGGTAGTGTTGGCGGGCGGTTGGCCCCTCTATACGCCCGCCGTCCCCACCTTCGGAGACGTGCCCGGCACAGAGGCTTTCTATACGTACATAGAGACAGCCTATAGCAGGGGTATTGTCAGGGGATATGACTGCGGGACAAGTTGCCTGGAGTTCCGTCCTGGCAACGACGCAACAAGAGGACAGGCATCCACGGTGGTTTATAAAGGGGTGAGCTCTCCGTAGCCATCCTGGCCTGGTAGCCCGTCGGGGAACTATCCGATACCTGTCCTATCTAGAACTCCACAGTCGTACATGGCCCTTCTCCTTCGGGAGAAGGGCCATGTATTTTAGGCGTTGAGGTCCAACTCCCAATACCCGCAAATGCATATCCGCTGCCAGGCAGATCGGCCCCAGGCGCTTTTAGGTACTTCCGAACTCCTAGTAATGGAGTGCTGCACGCAGATCATGAGAGTAGCGGGGGAATGCTACTGCGATATAGGTCGATACGTTTCTGAGGGACAATAGTCCTATTCCCAGCAACACTAAGAAGCTATTCCCTTGCTTGTATGTCCGTGGGTACTATAGTCATGTGTGAGAGGACTATGTTCACGCTAGGGGCATGGTGCGCCACCGGCACGCATTCATGCAACCCTTCATCAGCACAGCCGGGTTAGAAAGGTGATTTTATGGAACAGATCGCGGATAATCGATCGCGGCCGGGGTGGCGGTACCTGCTCGCGACCCTGGCGGTAGCGGTGCTGGCCCTGGTTGGCCTGGGGCTGATGGCACAACCGGCAAACGCGCAACCCGCCTACGGCAGCAAAGGGCCCCAGGTGCCCCTTGACACGTCAACGCCAACATCGACGTCGTCGCCCACCGCTTCACCCACGTGCAGCACGACCAGCAATTATTTCTTTGTTCCAACATCGGGGGCTACAGTCGAGCCAGGCATTTATGACATCGGTAACCACTGCGACGACTGCGTAACGGCTATCACCCTGCCGTTCCCTGTGCGCTTCTATGACCAGTTTTTCACCTCGGCCAACATTAGCTCGAACGGCAACCTGCAGTTCTTGAGCAGTAATGCGGCGGGCGGGAACCACTGTCTGCCGGAGTCGACGTTCAACTATGCCATCGTACCCCTCTGGGATAACCTGGATACAAGCGGCGCGGGTCGCGGGGTGTTCACCTCTGTGACGGGCATTGCGCCGGACCGGATATTCAACATCGAATGGCGAGCTTTCAGTGGCTCGGGCCACGGAGATGTCAACCCGGAAATACGCCTGTATGAGAGCGGAACCACGCTAGAAATCGTGTACGGTATATTCGCCACCCCAAATAACAGCTCGACGGTGGGCGTGCAAAAAGACACTGGGAGTCAGTACGTGGTATATGCGTGTAATGGCGGCACGGGGCAGTTAGCCTCGGGCCTGCGATTGACCATACAGTGGGTGTGCGGAACTCCCACGACCACCTCTACGTCCACGCGTACAGCCACGATAACCCCGACACAACCAACGAGCACCTTCACCGCCACTAGCACAAGGACCAGCACCGCCAGCAACACAGCCACGAGCACGAGGACACCTACCAACACGCCGACCGATACGGCGACTAACACACCCAGCAACACGCCCACCAGCACGTTTACCCACACGCCGACGAGCACATTCACCAACACCCCGACTGATACAAGTACGCCAACTTCTACTCCTACCTCCACTTCTACCAATACGCCAACTGACACTTACACGTCCACGCCCACCAACACCCCTACTTCGACAT
>JBJMMB010000115.1:0-6178 GCA_045805005.1 Chloroflexia bacterium | reverse complement strand
CAACAGGGTATAAGGGATGGGCCTGTCGTCAGGGGTCGGGGGTCGGGGATCGGGGGTCGGGCATGGGATTCGCAAGCCGACGCTAATCCCCGACCCCCGACCGCCCAACTCTGCCGCTCATACCCCCGACCTCGGGCTCAAGCGGTTCTTCGACGTGGCGGCGGCGGTGGTGGGGCTGGTGGTGCTGTCACCGCTGTTCGCCGCCATCGCAGTGGCTGTCAAGGCCCAGGATGGCGGGCCGGTTTTCTATCGGGCGACCCGCGTCGGAAGGGGCGGGAAGCCGTTCAGACTTTACAAATTCCGCACAATGATTACAAATGCAGACAGGATTGGCCCAGGGATCACGGCCGGCGGGGACCCGCGGGTCACGCGCGCCGGGCGCTGGCTGCGTAAGACCAAGCTGGACGAGTTGCCGCAGTTGATAAACGTGCTGTCGGGGGACATGAGCCTGGTCGGCCCCAGACCCGAGGATCCGAGGTACGTGGCCCTATACACGCCTGAACAGCAGATGGTGCTGAGCGTTCGGCCGGGGATCACCAGCGCCGCGTCAGTTGCTTACCGCCATGAGGAGAAGATGCTGGCCGACGACGATTGGGAGGCCGCCTACCGGAACCACGTTATGCCAGCCAAGATTCAGATCGATCTCGACTACCTGGCCCGTCGCAATTTCTGGTCAGACCTTTCAATTCTTACAAAAACAGCCCTCGCGTTAATCAAGTAGCAATTATTTTCCCTTATCATCTAAATAGCAAGAATTAAAGATCGAAGCATGACATGAAATGCGAAGGCCATTACCAGGGGTCTTGGCTGTTTTTTGGGCGCACAAGAGCCTTCGCGGGAACCGGAAAACCGGAGGGAGCATGTGGAACACTTCATCACTCAGCTACTAAGGCTGCGTAACCGCCACTTCCTGGCTATAGACTTGCTTATCTTCTTGGTGACGCCCACCGTCGCCCTGACGTTGCGCACGGACGAGATCGGCTTCACGCCCGCTTACCTGCGGCAGCTCTTCGTCGTCACCCTTGTCTTCCTGGCGGTCAAGCTTGCCGTTTTCATGACGGGCCGGCTCTACAGCCGATTCTGGAGATACGCCAGCCTGGATGAGCTGGCGCACATAGCCTTGCTGGGACTGCTGGCTCTCTGCATCCAGACGCTGGTTTACTTCTGGGTGATGAGGCCGGCGATGTGGCTCGACTCCGACTTCCCCCGCTCCCTGCCGATCATCGAGGGCGTGCTGGCCCTGCTTGCCGTGGGCGCGGTGCGCTACAGCGTGCCTCTTGCCGAGCGGTATCGCGACCAGCGCATCTCCAAGCGCGAGGGAGAGCGGGTGATAGTTGTGGGCGCGGGCAAGGCCGGCGTCATGATCGTGCAGGAAATGCAGAGCAACCCCCAGTTAGGCATGCGGGCCGTGGCTTTCGTAGACGACTCCAATGTCAAGCAGGGGATGCGCATCCGGGGCGTGCCGGTGATGGGCAAGTGCGCCAACGTCGCCAGGGTAGCGCGGGAAATGAGCGCCAAGCGCGTGATCATAGCCATGCCCGCGGCGTCAGGCAAGGCCATACGTGAGGTGGTCAGCGAATCGGAGCATGCTGGCCTGCAGACCAAAATCATACCCGGCATGTATGAGCTTCTCGACGGCACAGCGACCGTGAAGCAGTTGCGCGACGTCCGGATTGAGGACCTGCTGCGCCGGGAGCCTGTGCGCACCGACATTACGGCAGTAAGCGAGCTGCTCAGGGGCAAGCGAGTGCTCATCACGGGCGGTGGTGGCTCCATAGGCAGCGAGCTATGCCGCCAGGTACTCCGCTTCGACCCCGAGTCGCTGGTCATTCTGGGTCACGGCGAGAACTCAGTGTTCGAGATATACAACGAGCTGACCAGGCTGCTGGCCAAGGGCCTAGTGTCGATGAACCGTGATGGCGAGCAACGAGTCGTAAGCACGAAGATATATTCGGTGATAGCCGACGTTCGCTCGGCGGAGCGTATGCAGGCGGTATTCGAGGAGCACCGGCCGGAGGTGGTATTCCACTCGGCCGCGCACAAGCACGTGCCGCTCATGGAGATGAACCCGGCTGAAGCCATCACCAACAACATCCTGGGCACGCGCAATACCCTGGACGCATCCCTGGCGGTGGGTGTTGAGCACTTCGTGATGATATCCACCGATAAAGCGGTCAACCCCACGAGCATTATGGGAGCCAGCAAGCGGGTTGCGGAACTGCTCGTCCACAGGGCCGCGCAACGTAGCGGCAAGTCTTACGTGGCCGTGCGTTTCGGCAACGTGCTCGGCAGTCGCGGCAGCGTGGTCCTGACCTTCCGTCAGCAGATCGCAAGTGGTGGCCCTGTGACGGTGACCCACCCGGATATGGTACGATACTTCATGACCATACCCGAGGCGGTGCAACTTGTGCTGCAAGCCGCGCCTCTGGGTCACGAGGGCGAGGTGTTCATGCTGGACATGGGCGAGCCCGTGAAAATAGTGGACCTCGCCAAGGACCTGATCGAGCTATCGGGGCTTGAGGTCGGGCGGGATATCGATATAGTGTTCCAGGGCGTGCGGCCCGGCGAGAAGCTCTATGAAGAGTTGTTCATCGCGGGCGAGAGCTACGAGCGAACGCGTCACGAGAAGATCTTCCTGGCGACCACCGCCAGCGGCTCGGTGCCGGCGTTCCTTGACGACGCGGTAATGACCCTGAGCATGGCCGCCGAGCGCAATGATAACGCCGCCATTAGAGCCGGGTTGCAGCACCTGATCGCAGAGTACAGGCCCGAATCTCAAGGCAAAGACCAGGGGGGCAACCTGGAGCCCTTGAAGATGCTCGCGCCCGGCAGGGTGCACAGCAGGAACGGCACCAATGGCACCAACGGCGCCAGCGCCGGCAGCCACAAATCGACCGTGGCAGGCCCTAAACGCGAAAATCATTACAGCCACGCCGGGAGGGATGTGGTAGGCGATGGGGAGATGGGATCCATCCAATCATCGGCGAGCTAGGCTGCAACTCAGGTATCTGATATCAGGGGTCAGGGATCACGACACGGCTACGGTCCCTACCCCTGATCCTTACCCCCTAACCCCTGATCCCCACCAATGACCAACCCGATAAGCAAGTCCAATCCACTACTGGACCGGAAAGGCCGGCCAGCCACCGGCCCGAAGGTCGTTATGCGCTCCGAGGCTTACGCGAGCCTTATGAGCGCTGCGCGCGCCGGCATGCCCGAGGAAACGGTCGGAGCCCTGGTGGGCAAGATCTACCGCCCGCCACGCAGGCCAATCTGGATAACGATCGAGGACATCGTCCCTCTGGAACTGGAGCCCGCTGGAGGTCTGGGGCTTACCGTAAGCAGAGAGGGGTGGGGAAAGCTCAAGTCGCGCCTTCAGGACGCTCCCAATGGAGCCCTGCGTATCTTGGGCTGGTTCTACGCCGACCCCGGCCTGGGCTTGTTCCGCCCTCGTGTTGACGTGGCGGAGGTGCAGCAGGCCCTGGCCGCCGACTTAGAGACTTTTCTACTGGTCAACCCATCCGCCGACCGCGGAGGGTTCTACATCTCGCACGACGGAGCCCTGGAGCCGGCAGGAGGCTTCTACGAACTACTGCCGGAGGAGGGGGCGACGCCCCTAATACCCTGGGGGGAGGAGGTCTCGGGCGCATCACAGTGGCTGGGGAGCACACCCCTGGTTAGCACAAGGCCGGGATCAACCGAGGACATTGAGGAGGCGGTCGAGCCGCCCGAAACGCAGCCTTGGGCCGCGGCGAAATCCCAGGCCCTGCAGCCCGCCACCTCAACGTCTAAACGCAAGACGTCACCGCCTGAGGCCATCCCTACCCAGGCCGCACCCGCTCCCCCGGAGGCCCCTCAATCCACACGCGCCCAGGAATCGGCCGCGCCAACCTCCATAGAGGAACTGCCCCAACCCCTCGATGAGCAGGTCACTCCCGCAAGCGAGGCCGCGCCGGTAGAGCAAGAGCCTATCAAGGCCGCGCCGGTGGAATCACCCCAACTAACAGTCGCTCCCACGCCCGAGATATCCACACCCGAACACGAGCCTGCTTTGGCAGTGGCAATTGAGCCTGAGCCTGAAGCGAGGCCCGAACCTCAATCGGCAGCGGTAATAGCGCCCGAACCGGAGGCTGAATCCGCGGGGGCCATAGACCCTGAACCGGGACCCGAGCAGGTGCTGGAAACTGCGCCCGAACCGGAGCTTGAGCTAGCACCCGAGCCTCAATCCGAGCCCGAGCCTGCGTTCCAACGGGGACCAGGGCCCGCTCTGCAAAACGAGCCCGAGGTGGGGGTGGAGGTAGAGCCTACATCCGAGTCAGAGCCGGTATTCCGATCACAGCCTCAGTTGGCCTCTAAACCGGCCACACTTGTGCCCCAGGCAGCGCTCGTCCAAGAGCCCGGTGTTGAGGAGGTCGAAGCGCTGGAACCGGCAGCCGAACCGGCCCCGGCTCCAGAACCTGAGCTAACCCTTCAACCCGAGCCGGAACCTGAACCGGAACTTGCGCTAGCAGTTGAGCCAGGGCCAGGGCCAGGGCCAGGGCCCCAAACGCTACCGGTGCCGGAGCCCGAATCGGTTGCCGCGCTTGAACCGGAGTCTGTGCCAACACCGGTGTCCGAGGTCCAACAGCGGCCCTCAGCCATCCCGATTGAGGAAACCGCCGCGGCACCACCGGCGGGGCCTGCCACAGTACCTGTTCCAATCCCCACACCGTCGGAACTGCTTGCAGGGCTGCCGGTAGAGCGCGAACCTGAGCCGGTCTCCGAGCCGCAACCCCGGCCTGAGCTTGAGTCCAGGCTGGGCACTGCCATGCCCTCTGCTTCGGCGGTCCCGCCGGAAATGGTAGAGGCTGCGCCGGTCGAAGCGCCCCCTTCCGCTCCGGAGCTCCTGGCTCGCGCACTTCCATCCTCGCCTCAGGCACACCCGGCTGAACAACCAGACGAGATACGGCAGGCCGTACCCGCACCCAGCCTTCAGCAAAATACCCGGAGCACCGGGCCACTTACTGAAGAGGACCTTCCGCAACACTTACGTGAGAGCTTGCGAATAGAGCAGCAATTGGCCCCGGAGCCCTCCCGATCAGGAGAGGAGCCCGCGCAACTCCGACCGGGTGAGGGACTACGGGCCAACGCAGAGACACCGGTCGGGCAAGCAGCAATCAATGATTTAGGCCCTTTTACTGAGGTGCCCCCTACGTTTGACGAGTCCGACGTTCTCGTCTATCGCTCCCGCGACCAACAAGATCCGAATGAGCAAACATATCCGCCGCCGGAAGATGAAGAAGACTACACCGTGCGGCCGGTTACAGCTAGAGCAGCTAAAGCAGCTAACGCCACGTGGGCTAACACCTCGATGATGGCCTATCCACATATGGATGCGGATGCGGGCGGCGCGAACCGCGACGCCACCACGGGAGCCGAGCAAGGCCCGCTAGCAAGCGTGCAGACGCACAGGCGGCTCGTGTGGTTGCCCGTCGCGCTGTTCGTGCTGTGGCAGGTGTTGGGGTTCGCGCTGTGCGGCCTGGCTATGTGGCAGGGAAAAGCCCTGATAGGCGGCGCGACCAACGGCGGCGCCGTCCCTGCCCCCTTAGCCATACATAAAGCACAGGGTTACCACATAAGAAACACCGGGGAAATAGGCCTGACAGTTGCATGGCCTGGGGATTCCACAATGATTGTTGGAGACATATATGCTCATCTTCGGCTTGGAAAGGGGGTTGAGCTGGCGGGCCCTCTCCCGACCCAGAGACTCGAAACAGGCAAAATGAATGCTTGACAGCCTGGCCAGGTCCCTAATGCGGGCAGACCGGCAGGTTGTCCACGCTGCGGGATCGAGGAACATAACCGGAAGCTGCGGGTCGTGCGGAGAGAGTTCGTAATGACTGCGAAATTTGGGCGCAACATCTGGAGGATATTACTACTAGTCGTATGGCCCCTTGGCATATTAGTTATCGGCGCGGACCACTGGCGGGCGTCGGCGTCACCCTCTGCCAACCTCACCTTTGCCGTAATAGGCGACTACGGGGCTGCTAGCTACCCGGAAGAGGGACAGGTGGCAGCCATGATCCACTCCTGGAACCCCGACCTTGTTATTACTGTTGGAGATAATAACTATGAGGACGGCTTCGCTGATGATATTGTTTACAACTTAGTACTGTATTTCGTCGTTTAGTTATTGAGT
>JBJMMB010000114.1:0-31556 GCA_045805005.1 Chloroflexia bacterium | reverse complement strand
GGCCACGTAGCCGCGCCCGCCGGTCGCGCCCGCCGCTGAACTGCCATAGCGAGGCGTGTTGAAAGTCGGGCCAAAGCGCCAGGTGTTCGAAACGGGGTTGTAGATTTGCACCTGCTGGTCGGTCGGGTAGGGAGAGAACCCGTTAGTGCCGCCCTCGACCCACAACTCGCCGTTCAACGCGAATACGCCCGGAGTCTGGAAGGTGCCGGTCAGGCCGTCCGCGATGGTGGACCAGGTGTTAGCAACCGGGTCGTAGGTGTAGTGGAGGAAGGAGTTCGACCCGCCCACCGCGTATATGAGGTTGCCGAGCACGCCTACTCCGATATTACCGCCCACGGCGGGCACGGGAGCGCGGGTGGTGTAGGTGTTTGTGGACGGATCGTACTCGTACAAGGTGTTGGTCTCGGCAAACCCCGGCCCGAAACCGCTAATAACGTAGACTTTGCCGTTCAAAGCGGCCACGCCTGCACCCGAGCGCGCTTCGGGCAGAGGGGCTCCCTGGGTCCAGGTATTCGTAGAAGTGCTGTAGATTTGCATCGCGGTAAGCTGACCCCCAAAGCCACTGTTGAAACCGCCTGCGATGTAGATTGAGCCCCCCAGGGCGGCCCCGCGGGCCTGGCTGACCGGCGTGGGGATCGGCGCGAGAGAGGCCCAGGTGTTGGTGCCTGGGTCGAACCGCTCGACGGCAGGATCGGGCGCGCTGCTGAAGCCGCTGACGACGTAGAACCGGTTGCCCACGACCGCGCCGGCGTCATAACCCCGCGCGACGGTCATGGGCGTCTCGGTGCGCCAGGGCGAAGGTCCGCCGCAAGGGGTGGCAGTAGCGCCGGCAGGCCGCACCAACCGGGGAGAATGCGCGGTGGGCATGATCCCATCCTGCCGCGCCGCCGTTTGGCCCGTCCGGCCCATCGCATCATAGTCAACGCGTGGTATTGCCGGCCGGCCAGCGGAAGCCATGCCCGTGGTTACGGCGAGATAGACTATCTTGCTTATCTGGCCCCGGGTGGCGTTATTTCCAGGCCGGAACTCAAGGCACCCGGTGCCGCATTCGTAGCCCGAGATGATATTGTGGCTATAGGCTGTCTCTATGTAAGTGTAAAAGGTATCGGTGGCGGGTACGTCTCGGAACGTTGGCGAGGGTGGGGTGTAGAGGGTCCAGTTCCTTGCGAGGACCACTATCTTGCATAGCTGGCCTCTGGTGACGTTGTTGTAAGGGCGGAACTCGAGGCAGCCGGAGCCGCAGCCGTAACCAGAGATGATGCCTCGATTGTAGGCGGTCTCAATGTAAGCGTAGAAGGTGTCGGTCGTGGGTACGTCCTGGAAGGTTGGCGAGGGCGGGGTGTAGATACTCCAACCTTCGGCAAGCACCACTATCTTAGCCAACTGTCCCCTGGTGGTGTTGTTATACGGTTTGAATGTGCCGTCGCTGTAACCCGATATGATCCCGTTGCAAAAGAGGTAGCGGACGGGCTCGTAGAAGTAGTCGGTGGGCAGCACGTCAGTGAATTGGGGAACGCAGGGCGTGCTTGTGATGGTCGGGATGATGGGGACAGTGTCCGTGGCCGTTGGGGTCGTGGCCGCGGTAGGGGTTAGAATGAGGGTAGAGACTGGGGTAGAGGTAAAGGTTGGGGCAGAGGTTGAGGTTCTGATGGCCGTTGGGCAAGTGGTGGGAGGCGGGGGCGTGAATGTGCGGGTGGGGGTGTTGGTAATTATGGTTCCTATGGTGGCGGTGCGGCTGGGGCTAGGCGTAGAGGTGGCGGAGGGGGTGGGGATTTGCGAGCCATCGCAGTAGGTGCCCGTCATGGTGCCTATCAGCGTGGTGCCTCCGAGCATGGTGCCGTTGACCGTGGCGAATAGGAGGCTGTCGCTGTAAACGCCCGTGCCCAGGGCCTGCCACACATAGCCCGATATGTTGTTGCCGTTGCGGTCGGCCAGCCAGGGGCCGGAGAGGATGTCGGACGTGCCGCTAGCGAACGTGTATTCGCCGGCCATCCAGCCTTTGCCGCTGTTGGGGCCGCCGTCTAGCAGCAGCGAGTTGTGGTCCATCGTGAAAGCGCCGTTGATGGTGCCCTCGGTGGTACCCACGAAGGCGGTGCGGGGGTTGACGTGGCCGGGCGCGGTGGCCCCCGCCGCGAAATCGAGGCTCCTGAACTGGGCTATTATGTCGGCGGGCTGCAGGGTAAGGGCCTTGTCGGGCGGCGCACTGCGGGCGGCGGTCACCAGCTCATTCAGGCTGCCCCCGCCCGAATAGAGGCGGCCCACGACCCCGCCGCTGATGGTCAGCCCCTGGGAACCTCCCTGGAGTACGTAACTCAACCCCACTATGCCGTTGAATTTGTAAGGCGCGTAACTGCCGGAGGTGGCTATGCTGTGCATGTAGCCGTTCAAGATGCGTGGGTAGAAGGGAGGGCTCACGTTGATGGAAAGGGAATTCAGCGCGATAACCGCCGTGATGACACCTCCCGTACTGGTGTCGTTGATTACGAATTGGTTGACCTCGAAGCCCCTGGGAGCCGTGCCGGCACCTCCGGGCGAGGTAATGAGCAAACCGTTAAGGTTCGTCATCACGAAGCTGCCCGTGATGCCGTTCGCCAGCGTGCCGGCGAAGCCGTTGTTGAGGATCAGCGATGCGGTGGAGACGGTGGTAGCGGTTATCGGCGGCGCGATAAATTGCTCGAAGGTGTCGCCCGCGCTAACCGGGAAGGGACGCGACGCCTCGATGGGGCCCGGGCCCGAGAAGGTGAAGCTGAGCGGAGTGAAATCGCACGTGGCCGCCGGCACAACGCGCGGTCCGCCCTGGGCATCCGCGGCACCCGCCCGGAAGGGAGCAGCCGCGCCGGCAGGCGCTGGAACGGGAGACAAAAGGAGGGCAGCGGCGCAGAAGATGGCAACCAGGAGCACGAAGGGGAGTAGTAGAGACCGTGGCATGGTATTCTCTCCAGGAAAGAGCAAACCTATCGGCATTATGACGCTGCTCAGTGTACGATTAGCGGGCCCCGGTGTCAAGCTGTTGCATTATGCGTAAGGGTTCAAACTTGAGGTAAAGAAGGAGTATTCGCAGGGGCCCCGCTTACTGCGCCCTGGCCGCCGATCCCTACAGCCAGGGCGCAGTAAGCGGGGCCCCTACTCGCTATTCTGAACACTTGCGCGTTATGCGAGGAGCGCGGTTTGGTTTCCTTGCCCTGGCCTTATTGTCATCTGCCAGGAGCCGTGACCGCTAGATAGACGATCTTGCTGATCTGCCCCCTCGTGGCGTTGTTGCCAGACCTGAACTCCAGGCAGCCCGTGCCGCAAGCGTATCCCGAGATGATGCCCCGGCTATAGGCCATCTCTATGTAGCCGTAGAAGGCATTGGCCTGCGGCACGTCCCGGAAGGTGGGCACCGACGGCTCATTGATTGCCCAGTTCTCGGCCAGCACCACTATCTTTGCCAGTTGCCCCCTGGTGACGTTATTGCCGGGCCTGAACTCCAGGCACCCTGCGCCGCAACTGTATCCCGAGATGATGCCCCGGCTGTAGGCCGTTTCTATGTAGCCGTAGAAGGGGTTATCCGCCGGTACGTCCCTAAAGCTGGGCGCGGACGGCGTGGAGATGGTCCAGCCTTCGGCCAACACCACAATTTTGGAAAGCTGGCCCCGGGTGGTGAGGTTGCCCGGACGGAAGGTGTTGTCGCCGTAGCCGGAGATAGCGCCGTGGCAGAAAAGCCAGCGCACGGGCTCGTAGAAGTAATCATCGGGACGCACGTCTGAGAAAGCAATAGCACAGGGAATGGGCGTGGAGGTGAGAGTGGCGATTGGTGTAGATGTGGAGGAGCTCGCAGGAGCCGTTGGCGTATTGGTTGGCGTGTTGGTGGGCGTGTGTGTTGAAGGGCTCGTGGGGGTGTTAGTGGCCGGGGCGGTCGGCAGAGGCGTACTCGTGAAGGTGGGGGTACTTGTGGGCAGGGGCGTGGTGGTCGGCGGGGCATCGGAGGTTATCACCGAGACGAAGCCGTCCTCCGCGCCCGCGTTGTCGGGCTGGACAGGGTGGGACGTGGGGAAGTTGGGCGAGCGGGCGTAGCCGGTCGAGTAAGAGGTTGTGCCGAGAACGGCTATGCCATAGCCGTCGTCGTAATCAGTGCCGCCCAGGTAGGTAGAGTAGCCCAGGTTCGCTCCGGAGGGGTTCAGTTTGGTCACGTACGCATCGGAGTTGCCCCCCATGGAGGTCTGTATGCCATTCAGCATGGGGAAGTTAGTGGAGCCGGTCTGGCCCACGATGTAGGCCGCGCCCGAAGCATCTACCGCTATGCCCTTGCCGTAGTCGAAACCGGTGCCGCCGACGAAAGTTGAGTAGGCGAGGGTGCGCCCCTCCGGGTTGAACTTCGTGATGAAGGCGTCACCGCCTCCGCGGTTGATAGGTTGGAACGAGTTGGGGGTCGTGGGGAAATCGTTGGAGTAGGTCCAGCCGGTGACATAGGCACTGCCCGCCGCGTCCACCGCGATGCCGTGCGCCTCTTCGCCGCTCAAAGAGCCGCCCAGGTAGGTGGAGTAGGCCAGCGATTGCCCGTCGGGGTTGAACTTGGTGACGTAGGCGTCGAAGTTGCCGGGGAAGGTGGGCTGGAAGGCGTTCACGACGGGGAAGTCGGTCGAGCCGGTAAAGCCGGTGAGGTAAGGGCTGCCCGCGCCGTCGACCGCGATGGCGAAGGCGTGGTCGTAGTTGCCCCCACTGCCCACGCTGCCGCCCAGGTAGGTGGCGTACACCACCGCCGACCCGGCCGCGTTGAGCTTGAGCAGGATGGAGTCCTCGACGCCCCCCATGACCGGCTGGTAGGCGTTGACAACCGGGAAGAAGCCCCCATCGCAAACACCCGCCACGTATACGTTGCCCGCCGAGTCGAGGGCCAGCCCCTCCCCATGCTCGTTGACCCTGCCCCCGTAATAGGTAGAGTAGACGAAGCCCGACCCGCTGGCGTTGAGCTTGGATACGAATATGTCCTCAGCACCCGCCGCCGTAGGCTGGAGGGCGTTCGCGACGGGGAAATTGGCCGAAAAGGTACTGCCGGTAACGTAAGCGTTGCCCTGGGCATCCACGGCGATGCCACGGCCTTCGTCGTTGCCGCTGCCGCCTAGATAAGTAGAATACACAAGCGTCGAGCCATCGGGGCTAAATTTGGTGACGAAGGCGTCGTGTCCCCCACCGTTGGAGGGCCGCAACGGGCTGGAGGTGGGGAAGTTGGCGGATTGCGTGTAGCCCGTGACGTAGATGTAGCCCTGGGCGTCCACGGCGATGCTCTTGCCGTAGTCCGTCTGACTCCCGCCCAGGTAGCTGGAGAATGAAAGGGTCAAGCTTTCAGTGCTGAGTTTTGAGTTTTGAGTGGCCGCGTTGGAGTAGGCCCAGGTGGACTGGACGTTGAGGGGCTGGGCGTGGTCATACGGGCCGAGGGCGAAGCTGACGGTTTGGTCGGGGGCGACCACCAAGGCGGCGGCCACGGAGGTGCGCTTGCCGGCGATATCCTGCCAGGCCGCGGGCGCGGGCATAAGCGTCGAACGTGATGAAGGGACATCGATACGCAGGTTCCCGGCGGCGTCCGTGCCCACTCGCCCGGCGCCCGAGTAGCGCCAGGAGAGCAGGGCCGGGTTGGCTCCGGCGGAAAGGGTATACGTGCCGCTCAGGAGGCCCTGGGTGCCGGAGTAGCGCAGGGTTATGCCTTTGTAAAGCTCGGGGTAAGTTATGTCGGAGTATGTGGACACGCCGGTGCGCCAGCCGGCCAGGTCGCTGCCGAGCAGGTAGTTGGCCTTGCCGGGGAGCACCGCGCCCTGGGTGGGGCCGGCGGCGGAGTTCGCGCCCTGGAATTGGAGACTTACCCCGCCCGCGCTAGAGGAGAGGGCCACGCCGGAGGATGAGAAGAGCAGCGTGGCAGCGGGTTCGCGCACGGTATAGAGCGCGGGTGCGCCTGCCCCTGACGCCACGGGCTCGAAGGCCAGGGGCAGCTTCGATAGGTCGGGCATGCTCTGGTGGGTAGCGCCGGAAGCGGTCGGGAGGCGAAGATGCCCGTACGAAAACGGCAAGGCCCAGACGAGCATGGCCGACAGCGTAAGCCCCAGGATGGCGTAGCGCGGCAGGGCGCACGTCGAAATAGCCCGTGTGGATGTCCTCACTAGCATGGTGTGTTCCGCTCCTTCGTTAGCTCGTCCTCTGCCCAGGGGCGCTAGAGGGCTCGCGGAATGGATCCTGGGGCCGTGCTGTTAACACTCCATCCCCGACCGCCCGGTTCACTTGGACATTGTGCGGAGTGCCATGCAGGGCCAGGTCTATTGTATCACGGGGCGACAACGGCGAGGTACACTATCTTCGCTATCTGCCCCCTGGTGGCGTTGTCACCCGGATGGAACTCCAGGCAGCCTGCGCCGCAACTGTAGCCGGAGATGATGCCGTGACTGTAGGCCGTCTCGATGTAGCCGTAGAAGGCGTGCGTCGCGGGCACGTCCTGGAAGGTGGGTTGCTGAGGAAGAGTTGCCAGCCAGCCCTCGGCGAGCACCACTATTTTGCACAACTGGCCCCTCGTCACGTTGTTGCCGGGACGGTATTCCAGGCAGCCGGCTCCGCAAGAGTAGCCCGAGATGATGCCGCGGCTGTAGGCGGACTCTATATAGCTATAGAAGGCGTTGGCCGGCGGGACATCGTTGAAAGTCGGGGAGGGCGGCGTGTATAGGGTCCAGCCCTCGGCCAGCACGACTATTTTGGCTAGTTGGCCCCTGGTGGTGAGGTTGTAGGGCCTGAAGGTGCCGTCGAGATAGCCTGAGATGGCGCCGTGGCAGTAGAGGTATCTGACCGGCTCGTAGAAGTAGTCCTCCGGCTGCACGTCGGAGAAAACCGCGATGCAGGCGGTGGGGGCGGCCGTGAGGGTGAGTGTCGGGCTGGGGTCCGGTGTGCGGGTGGAGGTGGGGGTGGGCGTGTGCGATGGAGGTGGCGTGGGGGCGCGAGTGGGGGTGTCCGAGGCCGCCGGGGTGCGGGTGGGCGTCGGCGTGGAACCGCTGTCGTCCGCGATACGCGCCACGAAGCTGTCGAAGCTGCCCGCGAGGCCCGGTTGGAAGGCATGCGCGGTGGGGAAGTTGGCGGAGAAGGTGTAGCCCGTTATGAAGGCGCTGTCTTGCGCGAACGCGACCCCGTAGGCTTCGTCCTGGCCGCTTCCGCCCAGGTAGGTGGAGTAGGCCAGGGTGCGGCCCGAGGGGTCGAACCTGGTGAGGAAGCCGTCGGTGAAGCCGGCCAGGTGGGGCTGCACGGCGTCGAGGGTGGGGAAATCAGAGGTGCCGGTCTTGCCCGTGACGTAGGCGCTGCCCTGGGCGTCCACAGCGATGCCGAAGCCCTCATTGAAGCCCGAGATGCTGCTGCTGCCCCCGAGGAAGGTCGAATAAACGGCCTGCCCGCCAGGAGCGAACTTCGTCACGAAGGCGTTCATGTCGCCGCGCAGCATGGGCTGAAAGGCGTTCAGCACCGGGAAATCGGGGGAGGAGGCCAGGCCCGTCACGTAGGCGTTGCCCTGACTGTCGACGGCTATCGCGTTGCCGAAATCGCCGAAGGTGTCGTTGCCCCCCAGGTAGGTCGAGTAAATGAAGTCCGACCCCGTCGCGTTGAATTTGGTGATGGTGGCCTCGTCCTCACCGCCCCCATAGTCCGGTTGGAAGGCGTTGGCCGTGGGGAAGTCGCTCGAAGTGGTGTACCCCACCACATAAGCCTGCCCCTCCGCGTCCACCGCCACCCCGCGGGCCGCGTCCTCGCCGCTGAAGCCTGCCCCGCCGCCCAGGTAGGTCGAGTAGACCAAAGCTTGGCCCGAGGGGCTGAACTTTGTCACAAAGCCATCGTTAGTGCCTCCACCATAAGTTGGCTGGATGGCCGCGGCGGTTGGGAAGTCCGAGTTGCAGGTTATGCCAACAACGTAAGCGCTCCCCTGCGCGTCGACCGCCACCCCGGAGGCCCGCTCCATGCCGCAGTTACCAGAGGCCACGCTGCCGCCCAGGTAAGTAGAATAGACCAGGGACGACCCCGATGGGTCGAGCTCGGCTACGAAAGCGTCCTCGTCGCCATGCAGCGACGGCTGGAAGGGGTCGCGAACTGGAAAATTCGAGGAGTTAGTCCTGCCTGCCACATAAGCCTGGCCCTGAGCGCCCACCGCGATGCCGAAGCCCATATCCAGGCTACCTCCGCCCAGGTAGGTGGAGTATATCAGTGTTGAGCCGTCGGGGCTCAGCTTGCTTACGAAAACGTCGATGCCGCCCCGTAGATTGGGCTGGATGGGGCCGCGTAGGGGATAGTCGGTGGAACCGGTATAGCCGGTAACGTAAACGTTGCCCGAGGCATCGGCCGCGATGCCGTAGCCTATTTCAACCTGGCTACCTCCAAGATAAGTGGAATAGGCCAGGGTTGAATTTTCAGCCCTGAACGGCGGGCTTTGGCCGGGAGCCGCCGCGTAGAGCCAGGTGGAGCGGATGGTGAGGGGTTGGGAGCGGTCGTAGGCTGCCAGGTCAAAGCCGACCGTGCCGTCAGGGGCCATGCTATAGGTAGCCTTCACAGGCTCGCGCCTTCCCGCTGTGTCCTGCCAGGCCGTTGGGGCGGGCAACGTCAAGGTCCATGCGGGACGGTCTCCAGCGGTCGAGCCTGGGAGTGCGATCTGGAGGCTGCCGCTCGCGTCGATGCTCAGACCGCCAGTCCCGCCGATGCGCCATTTGAGCCGGGCAGGGTCGGCGTTGCGAGCGGCGGTGAAGGTGCTGTCGAGGTGGCCGGGGGTGCCGGAGTAGCTCAGGTCTATGCCCGTGTAGAGGCCGGAGTACGTTAGGCGGGAGTAGGTGGGCAAGCTGGTCCGCCATTGAGACGGGTCGCTGCCCAGCAGGTAGTTGGCCGTTCCGGGTAGCATCTCGCCACCCTTTAGATGTGCCGAAGGGCTCTCCCCGGCGAAGTCGAGGGTAACCGCCGAGGCTTTGTTCGAGGCCCCCGAGAAGGAAAGAGCCACGCCGGAGGCAGTGAAGAGGAGGGCAGCACCCGGTTGGTGGGCGACGTAGGCGTCCGGGGAGCCCTCCCGCCGTCCGGCGGGCTCAAAAGACAGAGGCAGTTTAGCAGGGTCGTAGGATTGGACGCCGGGAGCCGGGCCGGAAGGCTGCGAAGCCAATGCGTCCGGTTTCCGAACGGTGTATGGGGTCGCCCCGACCAGCATGACCAGCAAGACCAGGAGGGAAATAGCAGAGCGCGGTAGCGAGCGCTGGCGGCTGCCAGACCGGTGAGCGCCGACTAGCATGGTCTTTCGCTCCTTCCTCGCGAAGACGGCCAGGATTGAAGAAAGGCGAAAGCACGGGAGCACCTGCCCGTGCCGGAAAGGCCGGCAGCCCTACCTCCCCATTTTCCCATGCTCTCGCCTGTGTGCTTCCCGGAGGGTCGGAACGGCTGAAATAGGGCCGGGTGTGCACGGAGTATCACCAGGGGATATCCTGGTGAAGCCCACTCTACCACCAGACGTTGTCCTGGTCAATGGATTGGAGGGTTTTTCTAAGGCGATTCTAAGGGCCGGTTAGAACATCTCGCCTATCCAGGGCCGTGGTCCGGCGAACACGCTGCCGGCCATGGCAAGACCGGCGTCAGCGCCCTCGATCAGGCCCAGGGGCACCAATTCTAAAGGCGAAATATGGCCGCTGTATATGGCCGCGAGCGCACAGGCGTCCAGGCGGATATGGCCCTGCCCGCCTAGTTGGACCTGGCCGCGACCGTCCGCGACATGCAGCGTGAAGCGTCCACTGTTGTCGGGCAGCACGTCGTCGCGCAGGTCGAAATGGAGCTCGACGCTCAGACCGGGCGGGTAGCCCCGCGCCTCCAATGCCTTTGCCACGTCTACGATCCTCAGCATCCACTCGAACGTGCGGGCGAGCTTGACCTGGAACCTGGTCGCTAACAGCGGCTCGTTGATGAGGTAGACGAGCGGGTCGAGCGGCCCGCCGCTCCAGGTCACGGTCTCCACCATGGTGCTGTAGCCCGCGAAGAGGGTCAGCAAGCGCCTGCCCGCCGCCGGGGTGAGAGCGCAAACGTCGAGCACCCGGAGGGGATCGGTCCGGACGCCCGGCCTGAAGATGATGTAGCCCTCGACCTGCCCATCACGAACGACGAGAAAGCGATGAGGCGCGGGCTGTTGGTCTTGCGGCTCCAGCCTGTGGCGCCACATCCAGTCGGGGCGGTCGAGGTTGCCCGCCGATTGCCTGGCTCGGGCCTCATACGCCCGGTAGAACTCGGGGTACTGCTCCGGCCCGGCGGGCACCAGATTGGCCTCGCGCTCGCGAACGTCGATAACGCCCAGTGGCAGCTCGTACGTCAGCCGCCACCCTGCACGCTCGTACCCTACGCGCCGGTAGAAGTTCAGGGTAGCGGGGTAGAGCGCGGAAAGGGCCGTGCCCTGCTCACGCAATTCCTCCAGCATGCCACGCATCATGGCGATCCCCACGCCCGTGCCCCTGTGCTCAGGGGCCACGCCAACGATGGTCACGCCCGCCATGGGCACGCTCCTCCCGCCGAACCACTGCCCCATGGGAATGAGCCCCAGCCCGGCGACCACCTGACCGTCGAGGCGCGCGGCCCGCAAGTTCTCCCTGCCCAGGGTCTCCAGCCAGTCATGCGTGCCGTCCGGTGGGATGTGCAGCGCGGCGCTCAGCAGCGCTTCGAGGGGCGGCATTTCGTTGGGTTCGGGTGGGGATATGTCTGGTGATGTTCGCAAGGTTGGGCTCCTTCCTGCCCAGCAGATAAATCTGCGGGCAACACTTACGAAGCCCGCCTGCGCGGGCTGGGAGATAGGTGATTGGGTATTTTGGGGGACACCCCTAAACCCCCGGCAGGGAGACCCCTGCACCCTTTTTGTGCGAGAGTTGGGGTACACCCCAAACCCCCGGCGGGGAGGGCCCTGCACCCCTTGTTATGGGGAGAAGGGAAGCATTGGGGGACACCCCCAAGCCCCCGGCAGGGGAACCCTGCACCCCTTGGTAGGGAGGTCGTGGGACACCCCCAAAACCCGGCAGGGAGACCCCTGCACCTCTTAATCTTGGCGTCTTGGCGTCTTGGCGTCTTGGCGTCTTGGCGGTTTCTTATCTCCGGTACGTTGTCAGAAACTGGTGCCGCTGGCGAAGGTGAATTTGTCGATGCGGGCGGCGGGGACCCTCGAGCCGCCTATGAAGCCTTTTTGCAGCATGGTGGTGCTGGCGAATTGGGTGTTCTGCCAGCCTTCCAGGACGTTCTGGTTGAAGCGCAGGTTCTTGATCGGCCTGGTGATCTCCCCGTTCTCGATCAGGAAGGTGCCGTCGCGGGTCATACCGGTCAGGATGGTGAGCAGCGGGTGGACCACCCCCAGGTAGTGGAAGCGCGTCACCCAGATGCCCCGCTCGATCCCCTCCGCCAGCTTCTCCTTCGGGGTACTTCCCCCCTCCATGAATAGGTTGGAGGGGAAAGGCCCGAAAATGTTGGGCGCGGGGAGGGCGTGGCCCGTCGAGCGCTTGCCTGGCTCCCTGCCCGCCGTGTAGCTGTCGTACACCGGCTCTCCGGCCACCCCGGCTTTGATCAACTCGACGCGCTGCTTGCGCACCCCCTCGAAGTCAATGCTGATGGGCAGGCCGCGGGGGTCGTAGCCGTCGTCGTAGATTGTGACGTTGCTGCCCGTGATCTTCTCGCCCGTCTTGAGGAAAGAGCGCTCCTCCTGCACCGCAAGGGCCGAGAGACCCATGAAGGCCAGGTAATCGACCAGGTCGCCCATCGCATATTCTTCGAGCACTACGGTGTAATCCCCCGGATCTACAGAAATGGGGTCCTTACTGCGCTCTGTCTTGCCTACCGCCTCCCTGGCTACCTCATCGGCGTCTATCTCGCGCACGTCTTTGGAGGTGCGGGATGCGTAGCCCGAGGAATTGACGCCCATGACCACGGTCAGCAGGTTGGACACGGTGAAGGTATCGTAGGAGAACAGCCCCAGCGAGTTGGCAACGCCCAGTTCCTGGGCGCCGGTTGAAAAAGAGCCTGCGGCCTTGAAGCCTTTCTCATCCGAGAGCGAGCAAATGGCCCTGGCCCCGTCGGCCCGCATCTCAGGAGCAGCCTCGGCGGTGGCCTCCACGAAGCCTGTGCCGTACGATACGCCGCCCTGCTCCTCGGCGGTGGGCAGCGACTTGAAGTCGGGGTTCTCCAGTTGGAAGCGGGCTATGGTGGCGGCGTGCTCGACCGCTTTGCGCAGGCCCTCGCTCGAGAGGTCGTTGGTGTTGGACACCCCTATCTTTTTGCCGACCACCATGCGGATGTTCACCTGGGTGTTGACCTCGGCCACGTTCTGATGGATGTAGTTGTTGGCGAAGCGGGTGAGGGCGCTCGTGTCGCCGAAGAAGACCACCTCGGTCTGGTCGGCCTCCGACATGGATAGCACCTTGTCGGTGATTTGCTTGATTCGTTGTTCGCCCAGCATCACAGCACCCCCACTCTTACGTTGGTGAAGCGGGCCGGGGCCGCGCCGTGGCCTACTCGCCCTATCTGCATCGGCTCGCCCTTGCCACAGTTAGCTACTCCCCAGAGGGTCCACGACTCGGGGCCGCCTATCCGCTCGCAACTGTTCCAGAACTCGGGGGTGATGCCGGTGTAGGTGGCGTTGCGGTACATCTGGCCCAGCTTGCCGCCCTTGATCTCGTAGGCCAGCTCGGTGCCGAACTGGAAGTTGAGGCGCTTGTCGTCTATCGACCACGACCTGTTGGTGCAAAGGTAGAGGCCATCGTCCACCTCGGAAATGAGGTCTTCCAGGGTGCCCGAGGGGCCGGGCATGAGGGAGATGTTGGTCATGCGTATCATCGGTATGCGGTTCCAGCCATCCGCTCGGGACGTGCCGTTGGAGGTCTTGCCGAGCATGGCGGCGGTCTCGCGGTCCATCAGGTAGTTGCGGAAGACGCCATTCTGCACGATGTCGAAGCGCTGGGCGGGCACCCCCTCGTCGTCGTACTTGAACGAGCCCAGGCCGTTCGGGATGGTGGCGTCGACCACGATGTTGACAATGTCCGAGCCGTACTTCAGGTTGTTCAGCTTTTCGAGGGTCATGAACGAGGTGCCCGCGAACGATGCCTCCATGCCCATCACGCGGTCGAGCTCTATCGGGTGGCCGCACGATTCGTGTATCTGCAGGGCCACCTGCGACGATTCGAGCACAATGGTCTTGACGCCCGCCGGGCACTGCGGCGCGCTCAGCAGGGCCACGGCCTCGGAGGCGATGCGCTCGGCGTTGCCGGGGAGATCCTGGCGCTTGATCAGCTCGTAGCCCTCGGAGCCCCACTGCCCGCCGTTGGCCGGGTAGCTGCGGGTCTGCACCTCGCCCTCACGCACGGCGGTGACGTCCATGTAGGAGCCCACGTTGATCAGTTCCTGCTCGATGTAGCTCCCCTCGGTGGAGGCGAAGGTCTTGCTGTTGCGTATGGCGTCCATGCCCGCGGTCGCAACCATGATGCCCGGCACTTTGCGCAGGTTCTCGTCGGCGGCCATGAGGAGCGCCAGTTTCTCCTCAACCGGCACTTTGAAGGGGTCGATCTCGATGGGCGTGCGGTACTTGTCCTCGTAGCGCAGGGCCGGCCCGATATCGGCGGGCACTGGGCGAACACGCGCGCTCGCTTTGGCGATGCGCACCGCCCGCTCGACCACCTTATCGAGCTCGTCGTTGTTGACCAGGGAGCTGGAAGCGAAGCCCCAGGCCCCTCCGGCCAGCACCCTCACGCCGAAGCCCTGCTCCTCACCGAGGGACAGGGCCTCCACTTTGCCGTTTTTGACTGTAATACTCTCCCGCTGGGTCTCCATCACGCGCACGTCGGCGTAAGAAGCCCCCAGGTCACGCGCCCTATCGAGTGCACGGGCCGTAAATTCCCTCATGGGTGTTCTCCTTTGGTCTAGGGCTCAGGGGTATGAGCTAATAGCGGGGGCGGTAGGTATCACGGCTAGCTGCCAGCCTCGGCCCTGATACACGGGCTCCCGACTTTAGATGTAATTGAGTTTATACGCCAAAGTTAGACGATTGTCTAGCGTCTGGAGAAGTAGATTGCAGCAAACCCTATTGACTCCCCTTGCTACCCCTTGCTACAATAGAGCCCAGTGCTCCGGTAGCCCCGCGCAGGCTGTGTCCACCACCGGACGCTATCCCGCGCTGTCGATAATTCAATACCTTGCCTAACTGGGACCAAAGGAGCACCTACGCGATGAAGCGGTTTGTCATCCTCATAATGGCTGTTGCGCTCCTTATAGCCGGCACCCTTGCCGCGCGCCAGGTCTCCTCCACCCAACCCGCCTCTCAGGGCTCCAAATCGCCTGTTGTCTCCGCACCCTCTGGTGGCGGTACAGGCAGGGTGGTGGGCTCCATCCCACGGGGCGTAGCCCACCCGGCGACGGCGCCTCTGGTGAAGCGGCCCGAGAAGGGCGATGTCTCCCCCGCGCTGCGCACCCTGCCCGCACGCGTGACACGCCAGCGGCAGAGCGAGGACGAGGCGAACGAGAACGCCCTCCCGGCGCGCCGCCAGCCCGCGGCGAAGGTGGTAGACCCCGTGGTGCAAGGTATACTCGGCCCGCTCGCCATGCCCACCCCCATAATCAACTTCGACGGTGAGTTCAACGAGTTCGGCCCCATCCCGCCCGATACTAACGGCGACGTGGGCCGCAACCACTACGTACAGATCGTCAACTCGGGTTTCACCGTCTTCGACAAGTCGGGCAACGTCCTGTATGGCCCCACGAACAACAACGTGCTCTTCACCGGCTTTGGGGGCATTTGCGAAGCTACCAATTCGGGCGACCCCGTGGCCCTCTACGACCCGCTGGCCGACCGCTGGATACTCACCTGGTTCACCGGCCAGAGCAACCCCACCCACCAGTGCTTCGCAGTCTCCAGCAGCGCCGACCCGCTGGGAAGCTGGTATCGCTACGACTTCGTCACCAGCTCCACGCCCACCGCCTTTGAGGACTATCCGCACCTCGGGGTCTGGCCCGACGCCTACTACATGGCGACCAATGAGTTCAGCGGCTCCAACGGCGGGGGCAACTACGCCTTCGACCGGGCTAAGATGCTGGTCGGCGACCCCACGGCAGCCATGATCTTCTTCGGGTCGGCCGATTTCGGCCTGCTGCCGTCCGACCTCGACGGCATCACGCCGCCCCCGCCCGGCACCCCCAACTACTTCTTCGAGTGGTACGATACCGGCCACCTGGGCCAGTATAAGTTCCACGTCGATTTCGCCAACCCGGCCCTCTCCACCTTCACCGGGCCTGTCCAGATCACTGTGCCCGCCTTCAACTACCCGGTCTGCTCGGCGGGCCGCGAGCAGTGCGTGCCACAGCCCGGCACCACGGCCCAACTGGAGGTCCTGGGCGACCGGCTGATGTACAGAGTGTCGTACCGCAATTTCGGCTCCTATGAATCGATCCTGCTGAACCACACGGTCAACGCCACAGGCGGCAGCCCAGGCGTGGCCGCGCCCCGGTGGTACGAGCTCCGCGACCTAGCCGCACCGGCAGGGGCCACTCTCCAGCAATCAGGCACTTTTTATCCGGGCGACGGGGTCCACCGCTGGATGGGGAGCATCGGCCAGGACCGGGCGGGCGATATAGCCATGGGCTACAGCGCCGCGAGCAGCAGCCTCTTCCCATCCATTCGCTATGCGGGCAGGCTACCGTCCGACCCGCCGGGCACCTTCGGCCAGGGGGAGGCCACCCTCATGGCGGGCGGCGGCTCGGAAGACTACGCGGCTGCCCCGCGCTGGGGCGACTACAGCTCGATCAGCGTGGACCCCGTCGACAATTGCACCTTCTGGTACACCACCGAGTACTTCTCGCAGACCGGCCTGCGCAACTGGCGCACTCGCATAGGCTCCTTCAAGTTCCCTTCTTGCGCGGCCCAGAATACCCCAACCCCCATACCCACCACTCCGGCCGTCCAACCTACTCGCACTCCCACGCCCACGGTCTGCGCGGGCAGCACCACCTACGCCGGATCCATCTCTAATCTGGACCCCCTGCAAACCGGCCGGCTCGCTCTCGCCGACCCCAAGAGCAGTTGCATACTCACCAAGAGTTGCGCGGCCCTGAGCGACAGCCTGGTCCGCCACTTCCACTCCTATACCTACACGAATAGCAGCGGGGGCGCGCAATGTGTGAGCGTGGCCGTCACGCAGAACTGCGGCAACAATGCCATCCAGAGCGCGGCCTACCTGACAACATACGACTCGTCTAACCTCTGCACGAACTACCTGGCCGACGGCGGGGCCAGCGGCCACAACTTCAACTATTCCTTCACCCTGTCCGCCGGGCAGACGGCCGTCGTAGTGGTATGGGAGGTGAGCCCCAACCTGGGCTGTACTGCCTACACGCTCATTGTTAACCCCTGCGGCCCCGCCCCCACTGCCACGAACACGCCCACCATCACCCAAACCCGGACACCCAGTAGTACGCCTACCATCACCCGGACTCCCACGATTACCCCAACCCCTACGAACACTCCCACTGTGACCCTTACGCCCACGTCCACCTCGACGCTGACGCGCACGCCTTCCGCCACCGCAACCCGCACTCCCACCAACACACCAACAGTCACCCCCACGCCAACCGGCACCGGCAAGATCATAGGGCACGTAACCTGGCAGGGTATCGCTCAGCCTGATTTCCGCAACATCGGAATCACAGCGACCTTGATCCTGTGCGTATCCGGCGCGCCCCAGACCTACAACATAGCCACCGACGGCTTCGGTTTCTTCACGTCAACCACCGGGCTCGCGAACGGCCCATATAATTGGTGGCTCAAAGGGCAGATCAACTTGGCCACCGCAGGCACCCTCCTGATTTCGGGGGGCATGGCGAATGTGGAGATGGGCCTGATGAGGGCGGGCGACTGCGACAACTCTAATGTGGTTGGCGCGGCCGATTTCTCCATCCTGAAGCCTACCTTCGGCAAATCCGCGGGGCAGATAGGCTACGATGGGCGAGCCGATTTCAACCGTGACAATATCGTCGATTCCATCGATTTCAGCCTTCTCAGGACTAATTTCGGCGTTGGCGGGGGCGCGCTTACCTGCCCCTAAAGGTAGTTCACGGGGATGCATGGCTCTCCTTGCCGGCGAGTACTGGCTTGCCGGGATGGGGGTTCTGCCCTACCTCCCTTCCTCCATATTTTCGTCCGTAGGTGGCGTGCCCCGCGCAAGGTTACTCTGCTATGTATCATCGTACCCGAGAGTGTAACCAGGCACGTATGCTATGACATAATCCCCCTTTACGCCTTTTGAAAGAAGAGGTATGCTTTAGCATGAACACACGCAGATCGCAGTGGCTGGCAATATTGGTGGCCGTCGTGTTTGCATTCCCGGCGCTCGCGCCTGAGCGGGGCGAGGCGCAGACGGGCAGCCGCACCTTCCCTGAGACGGGCAAGACGGTGAGCGGGCGCTTCCTGGAGTACTGGAACACGCACGGGGGACTGGCCCAGCAAGGCTACCCCATATCCTCGGAGCTGAGGGAAACGTCGGACACCGATGGAAAGACCTACACGGTGCAGTACTTTGAGCGGGCGGTGTTTGAGATGCACCCCGAGAACCCCCAGCCCAACGACGTGCTGCTGTCGCTCCTTGGTGTGTTCCTCTACAATCAGAAATACCCCCAGGGTGCACCGGGCCAACTGACCTCCTTCGGTTCAGGGGCGCGCCTCTTTCCGGAGACCGGCAAGCACGTGCAGGGCAAGTTCCTGGCCTATTGGAATGCCCACGGCGGCCTGGCCCAGCAGGGCTATCCCATCTCCGAGGAGTTTCAGGAGCGGAGCGACCTCGACGGCAAGACCTACACCGTCCAGTATTTCCAGCGCGCGGTCTTCGAGGCGCACCCGGAGAACCGGCCTCCGTACGACGTACTGCTTTCGCAGTTGGGCACCTTCCGCTACAGGCAAAAATACGCCGCGGGCGGCCCGACGCCCCAACCGGTGGCCGAGGCGAAAGTCAATATTATCGACTTTGACTTCGACCCACGCACCATCACGGTTAGCGCGGGCACCAAAATCACCTGGACCAACATAGGCCCCACCGAGCATACGGTCGCCGATATGTCACTCAAGATCTTCGGCTCGAAGATCCTCCAGAAAGGCGACACATTCAGTTACACCCCGACCGGACCAGGCACGATCCCCTACTGGTGCACCATCCACCCCGATATGAAGGGCACCATCATCGTGAAGTAGCGCTTACCCGTAGAAAGACCCCGAAGCCACAAGTGCTTCGGGGTCTTTTTGCTATACAGAAGTTTGTACTTTCCCTTGTCTCTAGACCCTACGCCTGGAGAGCTTGAGGCCCAGGCCCGAGAGGGTGAGGGCTAGCAAGACAAGCACCAGCACTAGCGGCGCCTGGTCAGGAGCACCGGTGCTCGGCATGCCGGGCACGGCAGTCGTCGTGCCGCTCGTTGTGCCTTCGGTAGTGCCACCTGTCGTTCCACCGGTCGTGCCCTCAGTGGTCCCTCCGGTTGTTCCTCCGGTAGTGCCACCTGTGCCACCGGTTGCCAGGGGGGAGGCGTGGATATCGCCGCAGGCAACGTAGGTGCCGGCCTCGGCAGCCGATTTGTGCACGTTAATGGCAAATGTGCCTGCCATGAGGGCATTGATGTCGACCGGAACCATTGAGTCGGATTGGCCATTGGTGACGTTGGTGAGCGGGTATGCCGGTACGGGGTCGAGGTTGGCACAGGAGCCTTTGTGTATGTGGATCGGCTGTGCCACGTCGGGGGCGTTGGTCATGATAACGACCACGTGAGTCATGCCGTTCCCGGCGTCGGTGAGCGTTGCCGTGCCGCTCTCGCCCGATTTGTTTTGCTCCAGCAACTGTATGGCCAGCGGCTTGATTTGCTGCGCAAAAACACCACCGGCCGGAACAGCCGCCAGGACCAGGGTTGCGATTACCAGAAACGCTATCTTCCTCATAAGTCATATCCTCCAGTGAGAATTAAGAGTTTCCAAACCGCAGCGGGCAATCGAAGGCGCCGGCCGCGGCCGGTTTGTACGGGGATAGCGAGCACAAAGCGTGCCAGGCGGCTCGCCGCATAGCTACAATTACCCAGCCATACGGCCACTAACACCCGCAAAACGCAGTATAGCAAAAGCGGGCGATTCGCGCCCGCTTTTGTTGCGGCCCACAAGGGACCTGTTGGTGGAGCTGAGGAGAGTCGAACTCCTGTCCAGAAAGTTCTGCTAGTGATATGCTACAAGCTTAGTCCGCGAATTAAGTCTCGCGCTGGGCCCCTCCACGGACGGAGTGACCTGGCGCCAGCCTGTTAGTCTTAGGCCGCCCTTCCCAGGCGCTAGAGCGGCAGCACCCCGGTCTGTGTCGCCCGGGTCTCACCATCCGGGGGTAGGTGAGTCGGACGTCGCTACCTAAGCAGCAGCGAGAACTTGGTTTTGGTTGCCAGTTATGGCTTTGCCCCTGTTTAACGAGGTAAAGGCACCTCGGCTTGCAATCCCTGAGCTTCCCTCCCTGTCGAAACCATTACAGCCCCAGGAATAAAATTCTACCCATCACGCGTTCGTTGCCGGAGCGCGCGCTCGATCTCGCGTTGCGAATCTCGCTCGGCCAGGGCTTCCCGCTTGTCGTAGAGCTTCTTGCCCTTGGCGACGGCTATTTCGAGCTTGGCCCGGCCCTTCACCATGTAGAGCTTCAGTGGCACCAGCGTCAACCCTTTTTGCTCGACTTTCCCCCTGAGGTGCTCTATCTCGTTGCGATGGAGGAGCAACTTTCGGGGGCGCATCGGCTCGTGGTTGAAGTAGGTACCCGACTGCGGCCAGGCCGCGACGTTGGCGTTGAGGAGCCAGGCTTCGCCGCGCTCAATGCGCACGTAACCTTCGCGAATGTTGACCCGCCCCGCCCGCACGCTCTTTATCTCCGACCCCACGAGGGCGATCCCCGCCTCTATGGTCTCTTCAAGAAGATAGTCGTGCCGCGCTTTGCGGTTCTCCGCAAGCGGCGCGCCGCTGTTCTTGCGGTCTGCCCGCTGCTCGCTCATACACACTAATTATACCAGATTCGCGTGCCCCAGACAATCAGTGAGGGCCTCCCGCGCGACCCCGCCTTCACCTCGGAGGACATCGACGCCGCGTTCCGGGCACACGGAGCATACTCCGGGCAGTCGGACGAATTCCAGTAAGCGCCTCGTGGACGCGCTTAAGGCGAGTTCTTGCCGGTGCCGAGTGCCGCCGCTCCTGATTGGCCAAAGTTGCCCCGCAGGAGACTAAAATCGCTTACGGCCACGCTGCAATCGCCATTGAAGTCGGCGCGGTCGTCGTACCCAGGCTCGTTGCACCCCTTACCGAAGTTAGCTCTCAGGATGCCAAAGTCGATTGCGTTTACCACATCGTCATTGTTGCCGTCGCCCGCCCTCTGCATACCCATCTCAACCTGGGTGGTCGGGCTCCCCGCGAGAACGGCCTGTCCCGCACTCGCCAGGTACTTGGCATCCTTGATGAGATAATTGTAGGTGCCGTTAGCAAGCCCGTCCACCGTGACCGTGAAGAAGCCTGACATGTCGGTGGTTTGCGCGGGATAATAGATCGCGCCTGCGCCTGACCCCAGGGTCAGGGAAACCGGCAATTGGTAGGCCGCGCTGCCGGCTACCCGCCCCTGCCAGGCCACGTGCCCCACGAGCAGGGCCAGGGTCCGCGGAGTAGGCGTTGAGGTATATGTTGGCGTGTTAGTGGGGCTGTTGGTCGGTGTATATGTATATGTGAGGGTTGGGGTGCCGGTGAGCGTGGGCGTGTTTGTGAACGTGGGTGTATTGGTGCGGGTGTTCGTTGATGTTGGTGTTGAGGTATATGTTGGGGTGTTGGTCGGGCAGGTCGGGGCAAGAACTGTGATGGTGCCGGTCATGTTGGGGTGGATGTTGCAGTGGAAGGAGAAAGTGCCGGCGGTATTGAACGTAAAGGAGAACGACTGGCCGGGGGTTATGTTGCCGCTGTTCCAGACGTTCGTGTTGCTAGCAGACGTGTGCGTGGTGCCGGCGGTGGTGTTTGACCACCGAACCGTCGAACCTTGATTGATGGTGGTAGCCTGGGGGTTGAAGGCAAAATTGACGATGCTAACCGCGGCGGTGGTGGGCGTGGCGGGTGGACAGGTAGGCGAAGGGGTGGGCGTGTTTGTGAAGGTAGATGTGTTGGTTCGAGTGGCGGTTTGGGTGGGTGTGTTAGTTGGCGTGTTGGTAGGCACGCCGGTCGGGAGGCTCGTGGGAGTATAGGTGCGGGTTGGCGTGGCGGTATTGGTGGGGGTATTGGTGGGGGTATTAGTGGTTGTTTGGGTGGGCGTATTGGTGGGCGCGGCGGCGATCACCTGGAACTGGCCCATCATACTGTCGTCTTCGTGTTCGAGCAGGTGGCAGTGGAAGACGTAGGTGCCGGTGTAATCGCTGAACTTGATGAGAAGCTCTATAGTGTCGCCGGGATTAAGATACCAGCTCTCTTTCATGACTTCGTACGGCTCGGGTGGCAGGCCGTTTCGAGAGATGAGCTGGTGATTGGTGAGGTGGATATGGATCACGTGGTTCCACTGGCCTGTGTTATTTTGCAGTATCCATCTCTCGGTTGTTCCGAGCACCGGCTGCGCGTCCATGCGGTTGGGGTCGTAGGTAAGCCCGTTTATCGTCCAATGCCCGTTGGTGTAGCCGAACGCGAACGTGCGGGTGGCTACGGGGGTGCCGAGATTGGGCAGGAGGCGAAGGGTAGACGGAACGACGCTGTCGTCTGCCGCGTGGCCCGTTACGCGAAACTGCATGATCTGCGAAGTGCTTTCCTGCCCGGCATGGTTGAGCAGGGTGATGCTCTGCCCGTACTGCCCGGCGAAATCAACGACCACGTCCGCGCGCTCGGCCGGGCCCAGGATGATATGCTGGCGAGAGACGGGCGCGGGCAGGAGGCCGGACTCGGTGCCTATCTGTATTATTGGTTGGCCGTTGCTTAGCTCGATATCTATGTCGCTGAAGTTGGAGGCATTGAGGATACGCAGGCGGTACTTGCGGTCGGTCACCTCGAAGTAAGGCTGGATAACTCCATTCACAAGCATCTGGTCGCCCTGCACCCCATTCTGGTCGAAAGTGTAGATAAGCTGGTTATTCGCATCGAACGCGCGGTCCACAACCATAAGGGGTACATCGTACTGGCCGGAAGGGAGAGTCTGGGGGTCGGCCGGGTCATCTATGATATATATACCGGCCAGGCCCATCCAGACGTTGTGTCCGGTCATATCCATCCGGTGGTCGTGGTACCAGTGGGTGGCACCACGCTCGTTAGCTCCATCCTCGGTGCCTGTATAGACGTAGGTATAGGAAGCTCCCGGCGCTACCAGGTAGTTTTCAGGCTGTCCGTCGCTCTCCCCTGTGGAATGGCTGCCATGATGGTGGAGACTAAGGCTGCCCGCGGCGGGAAGATCGTTGACAAGGGTGAGCGTAGTGGTCTGGCCGCTGGTCTGGTGGATGGTCGGGCCGGGGAATACGCCGTTGTAAGTCCACATCCGCGTAGGTGTGCCACTCAATAAGGGGATGTCGGCTTCGACAGACTGGAGGGTGATATTCGTGCCCGTAAGCACGGGCGGGATGGCGAGTGGGCTGCTGAAGGACGCGGGCCTCCTTGCACTGGTGAGGCGAAGCGGCTTCCTTACCCTCGCGGTGGCGCCAAGTGGGGCTATATTGGGGAGCAATGCCCCGATAACCATAAGCGGCGCGAACAAGGCGACTATCACAGGCAGGCGCGATGGCTGGCGGCGGGTGCGAGGTGTACTATTCACGAGCCTCCCTTGAACAAGAACGGATATCGACGTAGAAGCGGCCTTTACCATTGTAAAGCCCTGTGTGCCCGCCACGTGGACCATTCACCGGACTGAAAAAGGCCGTCTCCGTATATACCCGCTCCTGAGGAGAACCCTTCAAAGTGAGATGTGAATGACCTACTGACCAGTCCACGGGCTCTACAGGCGATCACGCGCCGGTATACCCGCGGCTACTCCCTTGCGAGCAACCAGGGCGGCCAGGTAGGCTATATCCACATTCTCTCCGCTGACTATGATAATCAGCGGAAGCCACTGAGCAAAATCAGTCTCGCAGCCGGTTCTATGTGGCGTCCTTGAAGATCTCGAACGCATCGTCCTGGGGAGCGTAGCCCAGGAGGTCGCGGGTGGAGGTGAGGTCGAGGCGCTTGAAGCGATTGTTTGAGATGCCGTGAACGATAGCGAACGGCACATCGGGCGTCTCGATACACTGCACCAGCAGGTGGTTCAGGTCGCGAGGGCTGACGTAGACGCTGAGATAGACCGGGCCGGGCTCTGGGCCGAGCCGGTTGGCATGCTCCAAGTTCGCGTCGTAGGCCCCGATGCGGATGGCGATGCTGGATAGCCCCTCGGCGTGGGCGAAGTATGCAGCAACCGCCTCTCCGAAGCACTTGCTCACCCCGTACATGTTCATGGGCCGGACCTGCGTCTCGGGGTGGGCCTGCACTTCGTCTGCATAGCCCGCGACAACCTGACCGCTGCTGGCAAAAATAACTCGCCCGCACCCCTGGTCCCTGGCGGCCTGAAAGACATTGTAGGTCCCCTTGATATTATCGTTCAGCAGAGAGCCGTAGAAATCGGCGTCGGGATCGGGATCTGCCGCGAGGTGAACCACGGTATCTATATCCCGGCAGGCTCTTTGACAGGCGTCGAGGTCGCCAATTTCGAGGGGAAACACCTCATGTTCAGAGCCTGCAATCTCGGCCAGCGAAGCGGGATCCCGGTCGGTCAGGCGGAATGTGTAGCGCTCGACCTCGGCGCGGAAAAAGGCCGAGCCAATCCCTCCCGCCGCACCCGTTAGTAGAATTCTCTTCTTCAATTCATGTCCCTCTCTGCTACTATCAGGCTATTGTCCCGAGGAATGCCTTTCACCCATGTGGCTGGTATCCCCCACTCTAGCAGGTCGGCGTATTTGTTGCAAAGTAGGCTTACCACGTCACAGGGTCGAATCATTCTCGGGCCACGACGCAATCATAGAGCAAGAGCGCAACGAGGTATGGCTTGCGGAACAGCGGAGCAATAGACAGGTGGTATAGTAAAGCGAAGGCCACGTGAATTGAGATGGACCACATGCACTCTCACGACATCAATAACGAGAAGACGGTAACCTTGCAGTTGCGCGACGTGTATTGCGTAGGCTGCGCGGACGCCGTGCTGGGGGCGTTGCGCTCGAACCCGCACTTAACGAGCGCGCATATTGACTGGCCCAACAATGTCGTCCACGTCAGCTACCATGCCGGCATGCTGGATGTTAGCGAGATAGAGAGGCTCATAGAGACAACGGGCTGCAAGTGCGAGCCTGATGTGGCGGGGACGGCGCGCCACGAGCACGAAGGGCAGACAGGCGTGCAGCATTTGGCACACGGTGTAGACGTGCAGCCAATCACGATGAGCACCAAGCACGATCGCATGCAGTATGAAATGCTGTCAACCGGGGCGTATAAGCACCACGCGCCGGGGCATACCGCGCCTCAGCACAGCAGCGGGGGCGCACATGAGGGGGAGCACCGCTCCCACGCTCACACGCAAGCCTCGCCTATTGTGGACGGTGCTGCTGCACATGAGAAGGCAGGTGGCACGCACAGCAGGCCCGCTGCGCAACCTGCCCATACTCATGACCAAACGGATCACTTGGCTCATGTGGGGCACGAAGTGCAAGCAGGGCACATAGGGATGGACCACGACATGTCGGACATGTCCAGCCCCGGCATGGCCGCCGCTATGGAGCGCGACATGCGGAACAAGTTCTTCATCGCCCTCCTGCTGACCATCCCCACCGTGCTTTACTCGCCACTTGGAAGAAGCCTGCTGGGCGTCAGTATGCCCACGTTCGGCCTCGATCCCAACTGGATCATGCTGGTACTTACTACCCCCATCGTGTTCTACGCCGGGTGGATCTTCATCGGTGGAGCGTACCACTCGCTGCGGCGCGGGATGCTCAATATGAGCGTGCTGATAGCCACGGGCGTGCTCGCGGCCTATCTCTTCTCGGTGCTCATTACCTTCCTTGGCGGGGAGACCTTCTACGAAGCAGCCGCCATGCTGGTGACATTCGTGCTCTTCGGCCACTGGATGGAGATGCGAGCCAGGCGGGGCACCAACGACGCCCTGAGCGCCCTCTTCGACCTGGTCCCTCCCCAGGCCACCGTGATACGTGACGGCGCGGAGGTTTCCATCCCAAGCGCCGAAGTACAGGTAGGGGACACGGTGCTGCTGCGCCCCGGCGATAAGGTGCCGGTGGACGGCGTGGTCACCGAGGGGCAGACCAGCATAGACGAGGCGCTGGTGACGGGCGAGAGCGTGCCCAGGGGGAAGGGGCCAGGAGATGAGGTGATTGCGGGCTCGATCAACGGCACAGGAAGCGTGCGCTTCCGGGCCACCAAGGTAGGTGCCGAGACCACCGTCGCGCAGATCGTAGAGCTGGTGCAACGGGCGCAGAACTCGAAGGCCCCCGGCCAGCGGCTCGCCGACAGGGCCGCGCAGTACCTGGTGATCCTGGCCGTGGGCTCGGGTGTGCTCACCTTCCTTGCCTGGTACCTACTGGGCCACGCGACGTTCATCACCGCGCTCACCTTCGCCATATCCGCTGTGGTGATCGCCTGCCCCGACGCCCTCGGGCTGGCCACGCCAACAGCGGTGGCGGTCGGTACCGGAATAGGCGCGAAGCATAACATCCTCATCAAAGATGCCGCTACCCTCGAAGGGGTATCGAGCATAACCGCCGTGGTGTTGGATAAGACGGGCACACTTACAGAGGGCAAGCCGAGCCTCACGGATGTGGTGGTCGCGGACCCCGCGGGCAGACTGGGGGAAGATGACCTGCTTCGGCTCGTGGCCTCAGCGGAGGTCGGTTCCGAGCACCCGCTCGCGGCAGCCATAGTCGCGAGGGCGCGCGAGCGGGGGATCGAGCCTGCCACCGCCGAGCGCTTCGAAGCAATCACAGGCCGCGGCATAGAGGCCGTCGTCGAGGGGCGGCAAGTACTCGTTGGCAACCTCAAGCTGATGGAGGAGCGCAGTGTTGATGTCAGTGCGCTGGAAGGGGGGGCGGCAACCCTGGCCGAGGCTGCCAGGACGCCCATGTATGTCGCCGTGGACGGCAAAGCGGCTGGCCTGGTGGCCGTGGCCGACCGGATCAAGCCGTCTGCGGTTGAAGCGGTGCGGGGGCTGAAGGAGCGCGGTATCGAGGTGGTGATGATCACCGGAGATAACCGGCGCACGGCGGAGGCCGTGGCAAAAACCCTGGGCATCGAGCGGATGTTCGCGGAGGTGCTGCCCGCGGACAAAGCCCGCTACGTGCAGCAGCTACAAGCCGAAGGCAAGAAGGTGGCGATGGTGGGCGACGGTGTAAACGATGCGCCTGCCCTGGCCCAGGCCGACATAGGCATCGCCATAGGAGCGGGCACCGACGTGGCAATCGAAACGGCCAACGTGGTGCTGATGCGAAGCGACCCGTCTGACATCCTGCGAGCCCACACCCTCTCCAGGGCCACCGTCACCAAGATGAAGCAGAACCTGGCCTGGGCCTCGGTGTACAACCTGTTGGCGATCCCCGTGGCGGCGGGCATGCTCTACCCTTCCTACGGGATCATGCTGAGGCCGGAGTGGTCAGCGCTGTTGATGTCCCTCTCTTCGATAATCGTTGCCATGAACGCGGTGCTGCTGAAGCGCGTAGAGGGGTCACTTGGGGGCAGCAGTGTACAAGGCAAAGGCCCAGCGGGCGCTACCCTCGAGCCTGCCTCTTCAACATAGTTGCTCGTATCTGGGGTGGCGGCTATACCAGATCTGCGCAGGTGACTTAGAAGTCGTCCATTATCCAGAAGAGAGCGCCAGGGGCGGCGAAGATGCCCACCAGGTTCTCGTAGCTGACGCCGGGCGCTAGCGGCAGGGCCATCATGAAGCAGTCGAGCGTCAGCACCTCGGGGGCGAAGAGGGCGCGCACCGCCTCGTACACCCCACCCTCGCGGGGCATGCGGGCCGAGCCTCCCACCAGGCCAGGACCCTTCCCATCGAGCATGGCGGCCAGGAGCGAGGGTAAGGCTTGCTCGTGGCCGGGTAGGAGACCGAGCTCGCCGATGAGGATGAACTGGTCGAGCTCCTTGTTGAAATCGGGGTCCTGGCGGGCGCGCTCGCCGGTGGCGTAGTCGGCGTACAGGTAGCCAGCGGGCTCGCCTGCGGAGGTGCGGGCCAGGAAGAGCGCGACGGAGCGGGAGCGAGCGCGGGCGGCCACGCGGCGAGCAAGGAAGCCGCGCCAGTAGGCGTCGTCGCGCACCAGGGAGAGCGGACGCCGGCTGTTGTAGATGGCGTATATGTCGCAGGCCGCACTCCAGTTGGCGTCCTCGAAATGGAAAGGGGACTCGGCGCGCTCCACCCGGTAGGCAGCGTTGGGGGTGGGGCGCTTCCCGGTTAGCAGGCCCTCGTAATAGTGCGCGGGGAAATTGCGGTAGCCGAGGGAGAGGTAGAGGGGCACACCCATATCGCTGGAGAAGAGGAGCGTCCAAGCGCAGCCCTCCTCGCGCATGGCCTCTATGGTCAATCCCATCAGCTTGTGGCCGTGGCCCTGCCTGCGGGCGGCGTCGATGGTGACCACACTAGCGACGCATCCGACCTTTTGGGGTTCGCCCGCGGCATCCCGGATCTGCCGGACGACGTAGCGGGTGGTGGAGAGGAGGGTGCCATCCTCCCCGAAGGCCACAAAGGTGCGGTCGAGGTGTTTGGGGTCCTGGTAAGCCCCCTCGCGCACGTAGTCGAGGCTGGGGGCTCCCCAGGTAGCCATGCGCAGGGCGAAAACGGCGTCTTCATCTTCGATGTGCATTCTTCTGTACGTTACCATTGGTACTTCGTCCACCTTCCATCTTTGTAATGCAGCAGCGTTGAGCCCTCCCCTGCCGCCCAACCCTCACCAGAGGGAAGCATGCTCAAGCCGTTCAGGATGCGCATACCGGGCGTCACCTCGGCCTGGGTAGCCCACCTGCCGCCCTTGTACTGAAGGATAGAGCCTTCCCTGGTCGCCTGGTCGTTACCAACCACCCAGCCCTCCTGGGGGGAGACCATGCTTATGCTCGCGATATCGGAGCCGGTCAGGCTCACTTCGTTCGACCATTTGCCCCCGGTGAGATGATAGAGAACAGTCCCGCCAGCCATCCAGCCCTCGGTTGGGGATAGCATATGCACAGAACTTAGCACGTTGGTGGTCGGACTCGTGAACCGCTGCCACGCGCCCTTGGTGTAGTGCAGCACCGTGCCATTATAGCCCACCGCCCAGCCATCCTCCGGCGAGTCGAAGTAGAGCCTCATCAGGATCTCACTCGTGGGGTTGGGCACCGAGGCCCATTTCCCATTGTTGTAGTGGATGAGCGTCGAGGCCCCACCATGGGCCGCTTTGCCTATAACCCAACCCTCGGAAGGAGAAAGCATCTGCACGCTGGCCATGTAGAGGTCCCCATCGACACCGGCGGGCGTGCCAACCTTGCTCCAGGTCCCTTTTGAGTAGTGAAGCAAGGTGGTCCCGTCCCCCACGCTCCAGCCTTCGTCTGTCGATGCCATAGAAATATCGCGCAGGGCGTTGACCTTGAGGTCGTGCGGGAGCGATACCTCGGTCCAGGAGCCGCCGCTGTAGTGGAAGATGGCCGCGCCTTCGTTTTCATCGGCGATGGCCCAACCCTCGTCAGGCGAGACCATTGACACTCCGTACATGATTCTGTTGGCATCGTGGATGGATGATTGGAAGGCAAAAAAGCTGCCCGCCGCCACGAGCGCGATCCCCAGGGAAACCGCGACCGCGCCCAGCGCCAGGTATCTCCCGGAGATTACGGGGTGCACAACGCCTTGCTGGTTCAAGAGCCACACCAGGGCCGCGCCTGTTATTGCACTGAAAACCGCGGTGCCTGTCACGAGCGTCACGACTACTCCAAGAAGACCGCAGTAGCCGACACTGGGGCCCGACAGCAGGCCTGGCATCGTCGCCGTGGATTGGCAAAGAGGGCTCAAAGCTGAGGCCGCTAAGGGGGCAGCGAATACCGCTGCTATCAAACCAAAGGCGTTCGCGGGCACCCACCATGCTGCGCGGCGCACATGTCTCTGCAGCACCGCCCATTGTGCCAAACCCAGTGCTGTCCCAAAGACGGCGGGGTACAGCGCCAGGGATAACCCATCCGTCGAGAAGCCTCTGGGTCCAAAGACCAGGAGCACAACCGCCAGGAGCAGGATTGGCAGGACGCAGCCAATCACGGTAGCTACGACCCACCACCGCGCATCTCTCCCAAGCTGAAGCGCCCGCCGTATGCCGATCCACTGGGCCAGGAAAGGAGCGACGATAGCAAACGGCAGAGCAAATAGACCACCGACGCCATAAAAGGAGGTGCTCGCGAGCCAAATGACAGCGCCCCAAGTGAGGGTGATGAGCAGGACGTGCGCCAGCACCCACCGCACCCACAGCGCACGGCCCCCAACCTGCTGCCCCAATTCACTTTGCTCAGCCGAATCGCGCATGGTGGCTATTGTACCATGCGCACAGCTCATGTCTTTTGCTTACACATCAAAGAAAATACAATCAGTGGTCAGTGGTCAGTGGTCAGTGGTCAGTGACGAGGGTGGTCGGCAGACACTGACCACTGACCACTGGCCACTGCTCGTGAGGGCTAGCGGGGCATGGTATACTGGTATGCCTCGCCATTATTTATCGCATAGCCGCCGAGGTCTCCGGCTGTGCGCTCTCACTACAACCTCTCATCCCCCCAACTTCCCTCCTTACGTCTTTGCCCAGGGGCTTGTTCATTGGTGGGCAGTCGCCCATGTTTTGATTTCAGGCGGGAGGAGTCTCATAAAGGCCAGGAACTGAGGCACAGGCGCTTGCGCGGTTTCCCCACAGCAGCCTGCGGGTAATTGGGCTATCACTGGCCCCTCGCCGGCCAACCCACAAGGAGGTTCAGCAATGTTCGCAAGACCGCAGTCACTTCACGGGGTCGAGAGGGCCAATGCGCCTGGCGCAGGGCGATACCTCCTGCTTGGGGTGCTGGTGGGGATGCTTGTAACGCTGGGGGCGCTGATAACGGGCATGGTTTTGCTGGGCGGCTCTGCCCAGGCCGGGCCGGCTGCGGCGGACATGCCCGGCAAGGTCTTGCCCGCCGGCGGGTCCTGGTACGTGGGGGCGCAGGCCCCTGCTCCTGCTGCTCCCGCTGCTCCCTCGGCTGTGTGCGTTTCTTTTGGCTTCGGCGCGGCGACCAACTTCGGGGTGGGTGCCAACCCGGTCGGGATGGCGACCGGGGACTTCAACAGGGATGGCAATCTCGACCTGGCCGCCGCCAACTTTCAGACGAACACAGTGTCGGTGTTGCTGAGCAACGGCACGGGTGGGTTCGGCGTGGCCACCAACTTCCTCACGGGCAATGGGCCGAACGCGGTGGCCGTGGCCGACTTCAACAGGGACGGCAATCCCGACCTCGCCGTGGCCGATTTCGGTGTGCCCTCCACGAACGTATCGGTGCTGCTGGGCACCGGCACGGGCAGCTTCGGCGCGGCCAGTACCTTCGGGGTGGGCTCGCGCCCGGCATGGATCGTAGCGGGAGACTTCAACAGGGATGGCAATGCCGACCTGGCGACGGCTAACGCCGCGTCTAACAACATATCGGTGCTGTTGGGCAACGGCTCAGGGGGATTCGGAGGAGCCACCAATTTCGGCCTGGCCGGAGGTACCACGCCGAGCGCGATAGCGGCGGGCGACTTCAACAGGGACGGTATTGCTGACCTGGTGACCGCTAACTTCAATTCGGGTAACCCCAGTAACATATCGGTGCTGCTTGGCAGCGGCGGGGGAGGGTTCGGAGGAGCAAACAACTTCCCGGTGGGATCGGGCCCCTCGTCCGTGGCCGTGGGTGACTTCAACAGGGACGGCAACCCCGACCTGGCAGTGGGGAACCAGAGCGGCAACAACGTATCGGTGCTGCTCGGCAACGGCTCGGGCAGCTTCGGTGGGTCCATCTCGTATTCGGTTGGCACTACCCCGAGAGGGGTAGCGATCGGAGACCTGAACATGGACGGCTACCCCGACCTGGCGGTGACCAACCAGGGGCTTAACAATATATCTGTGCTGTTGGGCAACGGCTCGGGGACCTTTGGCACGGCCACAAACTTCACGACGGGCACGGCGCCCGGAGGCGTGGTGGTGGCGGACCTCAACAGGGATGGTAGCCCCGACCTGGCCGCAAGCGCCCAGAGCATCAACAGCGTGTCAGTGCTGCTGGGTAACGGCTATTGCGCCTGCGCCACCCTGAGCTTCCAGCAATCGACGTTCCAGGTGGGTACGGGCCCGGAGGGTACGGCCGTGGGCGACTTCAACAGGGACGGTATATCTGACGTCGCCGCGGCCAACTACGAATCTAACACCTTGGGGGTGATGCTGGGCAACGGCTCCGGTGGGTTAGGGGCGGCCACCAACTTCTCCACAGGGAACGGGCCATACGGCGTCGTGGTGGGGTAAGTTATGATGTTCGTCTTGTTGGTAATGTTTTT
>JBJMMB010000113.1:0-2340 GCA_045805005.1 Chloroflexia bacterium | reverse complement strand
TCGGCGGTGAGGAGGTAGAGGCGGAGGAGGCTCTCGGCGGCCATCGAGGAGGCGGAGGGGATAGCGTTGTCGTAGAGCTCCTTGGGGCGGGAGACGAGGCTTTCGTGGAAGTCGCCTGTGGAGAAGAAACCGCCGTTGCTGGCGTCCCAGAAGTGGTCAATCAGGGTGGTCAAGAGGCCGCGGGCGATCTGGGCCCAGGTGGGCTCGAAGGTAGCTTCGTAGAGGGAGAGGAGGCCGGAGGCGTAGAAGGCGTAGTCCTCAGCGAAGGCTTCGATGTGGGCCTTGCCGTCTTTGTAAGTACGGTACAGTCTGGGGTTGGGGTCTGGGTGTTGGGGGTCGGGGGTCGGGGTCTGCTTATGGGCATTGGCTTCTGACCCCTGCACCAGCTTACTGGTGATGAACTCGGCGTTGTGGATGGCGATGTCTCGGTAGTCATCGCGCTCAAGGATGGCGGCGGCCTCGGCAAAGGCGCGGAGCATCAGGCCGTTCCAGCCGGCCAGGACTTTGTCGTCGCGGCCGGGGTGGACACGATGCTTGCGAGCTTCGTAGAGCTTCTTGCGGCCATGGGCGGCGATTTGTTCGAGGCGGGGGAGGTCGATGCCGGTCGCGGCGGATACCTCCTCGAAGGTGCGGGGCAGGTGCAGGATGTTGTGGCCCTCAAAGTTGCCGCGTTTGGTGACGCTGTAGAGGAGGTTGAAGAGCCTGCCGTCCTCCTCGCCTAGGATGGCTATGATTTCGTCGGGGGACCAGACGTAGAACTTGCCTTCTACGCCTTCGCTGTCGGCGTCCTGGGAGGAGTAGAAGCCGCCTTCGTGGGAGGTCATCTCGCGGGCCACGTAGTCGAGGGTTTCCTCGGCGATGCGGCGGTAGAGGGGAGCACCCGTGAGCTGGTATGCCTGGAGGTAGACGCGGGCCAGGAGGGCGTTGTCGTAGAGCATCTTCTCGAAGTGGGGGACGAGCCAGACGTCGTCTACGGAGTAGCGGTGGAAGCCGCCGCCTACCTGGTCGTAAATGCCGCCGCGGGCCATCTTTTCGAGGGTGAGATCGGCCATGCCGAGGAAACCGAGATCGCCGGTGCGCCTGTGCTGACGGAGGAGGAATTCGAGGTTCATGGGCTGGGGGAACTTGGGAGCGCCCTGGCTGCCGCCGTTGACCCTATCGAACTCTTTCAGCAGGTTGCGGGCGGCCTCATCGAGGATGGAGGTGTTGGGCTGGGTGGTGGTGGAGCGGAGGGCGGTGGCCTGGCTCAGGAAGTCGCGCATCTGCTGGGCGCTCTCGTGGACCTTGTCTTTCTCCTGGCGGTATGCCTGGGAGACGCCTTCGAGGACGCGGGGGAAGCTCATCATGCCGCGGCCCTCATCAGGGGGGAAGTAGGTGCCGCCGAAGAAGGGGACGCCGTCGGGGGTGAGGAAGACGGTCATGGGCCAGCCGCCCTGACCGGTCATGGCCTGGACGGCGTCCATGTAGACGGCGTCGAGGTCGGGGCGCTCCTCGCGGTCGACCTTGATGCTGACGAAGTTGTCGTTCATGATGCGGGCGATGCGCTCGTTTTCGAACGACTCGTGGGCCATGACGTGGCACCAGTGGCAGGCGGAGTAGCCGATGCTGAGGAGGATGGGTTTGTCCTCCTCTTTGGCCTTTTGAAGGGCTTCGGGGCCCCAGGGGTACCAGTCGACCGGGTTGCCGGCGTGCTGGAGCAGGTATGGGCTGGTCTCGCCCGCGAGTTTGTTGGTCATGTGGTGCCTCCTCTGGTGTGGGCTGTGCAATCTTCGAGCCAGACAGCCAGTGATAGTGATATTGTAACAGGAGTGGCTCTAATTCACACCATTGACATAGCGCCCAGGTCGATCTATATTGTGATCGTTTTATCTTCGGAAGGAGGGCATAGGCGATGGCAGATGTTAGGGGCGTAACAGGCCCATGGGAGGACCTGCTTGTCGAGTGCGCGGGCGGTAGTAAAGAGGTCATCCGCGTTGCCAGCCCGTTCATCAAGGAGGCGGCCGCAAACAAGCTGGTGGACGCCAAACCGACCGGGGTGGAACTGAGGTATATTAATGCCTTCAAGTTGCAATACTTTTACTCTGGCGCATCGGACCTTGCTGCGCTGAGAGTGTTTCTTGGGGCGGGCGGGGTAGTAAGGAACCTCCAACGGCTTCATTCGAAGCTCTATTTGTTTGATGAGTCAAGGGCGATTGTTACCTCGGCTAACCTGACTTACGGCGGGCTGACTGGCAACTTCGAGTATGGCGTGCTTATTGAGCAACCGGCGTTTCTTGAGCAGGTTGTCGATCACTTTGATACTCTGTTTGCGTCTGAGGAACAAACGGGAAGTATAACGGA
>JBJMMB010000112.1:0-2469 GCA_045805005.1 Chloroflexia bacterium | reverse complement strand
GCCGCGCACCCCCGGAGGCCCACGGGTGGCCCTGGTCGACTACGGAGCCAAGCGCGGCATGCTTGAGTGCCTGCTCGAGCGCGGCGCGGGCGTCTGGCTCGTCCCCGCCTCCATGAACGCCGCCGACTTGCTCGCCCTCCGGCCCGACGGCATCCTCCTCTCCAACGGCCCCGGCGACCCCTCCCGCCTCGACTACGCCATCAGCACCGTCCGCGGCCTGCTGGAGCGGGCGGAGGTTCCCATATTTGGCATTTGCCTGGGCCACCAATTGCTTGCCCTGGCCGCCGGAGCCCGCACCTCTAAGATGCCCTTCGGTCACCGGGGCGCAAACCAGCCCGTCGTGGAGGTAGATACCGGCCGCGTCGCCATCACCACGCAGAACCACGGCTACGTGGTGCACCCCGAATCAATACCGCGCGGCTACAGAATCACCCATACTAACCTCAACGATGGCACAGTAGAGGGCATCGCGCACCTCTCCAGGCCCGTGTGGGGCGTGCAGTGGCACCCCGAGGCATATCCAGGGCCCACCGACACCCGCCAGGCCATAGACGCCTTCCTCTCCGCCACAGCCACAGGCATCGCGGCATGAGCAAAGACCCATCTATTCGCAAAGTGCTTATCATCGGCTCCGGCCCCATCGTCATCGGGCAGGCCGCCGAGTTCGACTACGCGGGCACCCAGGCATGCCTTGCCTGCCGCGAGGAGGGTGTCGAGGTTGTGCTGGTCAATTCCAACCCCGCCACCATACAAACCGACCCCGGCACTGCCGACAAGGTCTACATCGAGCCCCTCACCGTGGAGAGCCTGGCCGCCATAATATCCCGTGAGCGCCCCGATGGCCTGATCGCCACCATGGGCGGGCAGACCGCTCTCAACCTCACAATGGACCTGGAGCGCGCGGGCGTCCTCTCCGACTATGGCGTGCGCGTCCTGGGTACCTCCACCTACAGCATACGCCTCGCCGAGGACCGGCAGATCTTCGCCGACCTGATGGAGTCGATAGGCCAGCCCGTACCCGCCCACGCTGTAGCATCCGACCTCTGGTCCGCCTCCGAGTTTGCCGCCCGCAACGGTTACCCCCTGGTGGTGCGCGCCCCTTTCACGCTGGGGGGCACCGGCTCGGGCCACGCGGACACCTACGAAGACCTCGAGCGCCTGGTCCAAGAGGGCCTGGCCGCCAGCCCGGTGGGCAGTGTCCTCCTCGACCGCAGCCTCCGCGGCTGGGCCGAGATCGAGTACGAGGTCCTCCGCGACGCCGACGATAATGCCATCATTATCTGCAACATGGAGAATATGGACCCCATGGGCGTGCATACCGGCGAGTCCATCGTCGTAGCCCCCAGCCAGACCCTCTCCGACGCCGACTACCAGCGCCTCCGCACCGCAGCCCTCGACATCGTGCGCGCCCTCGACGTGCGCGGCGGCTGCAACTGCCAGTTCGCCCTCAACCAGGAGACGGGCGACGTGTCGGTCATCGAGGTCAACCCCCGGCTCTCTCGCTCCTCAGCTCTCGCCTCCAAGGCCACCGGCTACCCCATCGCCAGGGTCGCCGCCAAGATAGCCCTCGGCTACACCCTCGCCGAGCTGCGCAACGACATTACCGGGGCCAGCGCCTGCGCCGAACCCGCCCTCGACTACGTGGTCGTCAAGCTTCCCCGCTGGCCCTTCGACAAATTCAGAACCGCCGACCCACGCCTCGGCATGACCATGAAGAGCACGGGCGAGGTAATGGCCATAGGCCGGTCGTTCGAGCAGGCCTTCCTCAAGGCCCTCCGCGGCCTCGACGTCGGCTCCTCCTGGCTCGAAGAGAGCCCCGATTGGACCCCCGAGAGCCTGACCGCCTGCCTGGAGCAGCCCACCCACCGCCGTCCCGCCGCCATCTACAACGCCCTCGCCCGCGGCTGGACCACCCAGGACATAGCCGCGATCAGCCGCATCCACCCCTGGTTCATCGAGCGCCTGGCCTCTATCTTCCTCATGGCCCAAACCTGCCGCCACGACCTCAACGACTGCACCCTCCACAGGGCCAAGCGCCTCGGCTTCTCCGACGACCATCTGGCGCACCTCGCCGCCAGGCGGGATGAACCCTCCCCCAGCGCCGCCGAGATAAGGGCCTGGAGGCGGCGACTGGGCATCATGCCCACCTACAAGATGGTCGACACCTGCGCGGGCGAGTTCGCGGCCTCCACCCCCTATTTCTACTCCACCTACGAGCACGAAGACGAGGCCGAGCCCCTATCCGGCCCCAAGGTCATAGTCCTGGGCAGCGGCCCGATCCGCATAGGCCAGGGCATCGAGTTCGACTACTCCTCGGTGCACGCCGTGCAGGCCCTCCGCGGCGCCAGCGTGAAGGCGGTCGTAATCAACAACAACCCCGAGACGGTCAGCACCGACTACCACCTAAGCGACCGCCTCTATTTCGAGCCTCTCACGCTCGAAGAGGTTCTCAACGTCGTGGAGCACGAG
>JBJMMB010000111.1:0-8319 GCA_045805005.1 Chloroflexia bacterium | reverse complement strand
TGGGCGGCGATGCCCACAGCGGCGTTGAAGACAATGCTGCACGCGACGCCGCAGGGAAGCCAGTTGGGTACGTCATCCTGCGTGATGGGTGGCAGTGGAGCGACGAACGGGCGTTGTGCGTTGTGGCGCTGGCGGTGACCGATGGCACCTCGCTGCGGCGCGTGCTGCCGAGCGTGCTGCGCGGTCTCAAAGCGATGGTGCCGACGCTGCCGTCGCGAATGGCAGTCGATCCGCTGCGCCTCCTCTTCTTGTTAGGCCGGGACCACCCCGTCTATAGCGCGCTCGACCATGACCTGGTGGTGCCGGCGCGGCGGCCATATGCCTGGTACGTCCGCGTGCCTGATCTGGTGGGCTTCGTAGGCCGCATCGCGCCCCCCCTCGAAAAGCGCCTCGCGGGGTCGGCCCAGGCCGGGTACACGGGTGAGCTGAAGGTGAGCTTTTACCGCGAGGGCCTACTTTTCAGGTTCCGGGAGGGGCGCGTTTCTGTGGAGGGGTGGAAGCCGGAGAGGGTGGAGGATGGGGACGCGGCCTTCCCTGACCTTACGTTCCTGAAGATGTTGTTCGGCTACAGGTCGCTGGAGGAGTTGCAGCACGCCTTCCCCGACTGCTGGGCGAGCACGGACGCGGCTCGCGCCTTATTGCCTATACTCTTCCCCGGGAAGGGGTCGCACGTGTGGGTTGGGGGGTAGCAGGAGGTTTGGGGCGAGGAGGGTGAAGGCGGTTGAGCTTTCCGCACGAAAAGCGAGGGGTGCGCTAGCGCACCCCTCGTTGTTTGCTTCGGACGCTCGTGGAACGAGGTCTATCTGCCGTAAGATTTCGGCTTGTCTTCGCGGGCTCGCGCTACGTTGACCACAATAGTGCGGTCATCAACCGTGGAGCCGTTGAGGGTGTTGAGGGCGGCCTGGGTGCCCTCGTCGGTCGCCATCTCCACGAAAGCAAAGCCTTTGCCCTGCCCTGTGAACTTGTCGCTGATGACGTCGACAGTCGAAACTTCACCGGCCTTGCCGAACACCGCGCGAAGCTCTTGCTCAGTAGTCTGGTACGACAGGTTGCCTACATACAATCGTTGGGTCATTGTTTTCTCCTTGAATCAGGGGGCTACACTCGAGATAGCGGGATCCGTTGCGGCGAGGAAGGAGTGACAACGACCGGGCGATCGCAAAAGCAAGGGGGCCGTGAAACTTTCGAACGCGTGCAATTTCATGCACTATCGCCTGCATTATAGCATATATGGCAAACGCACTGTAACAAGGCCCGATAATTGTGTGCTTCTGCCCCTGAATCGCTAGAAGAATATACGCATGTCCTGGGGCAGGTGTCCGGTGTCGTTGAAGGAGATTAGCTGCATTTTGCCGCCGTCTCGGATGACGATTTCACAGGTACCGCAGTTCTGGATGTCGGCGTTGAGCCAGAGCTCGGGGGGCGCCTGGAGGACGCGGAGCATGAGGTAGCGGATGATGTTGCCATGGCAGACGATTATTTGGCACTCGTCCCTGCCGCCGGGCGGGGTGAAGTATTTGGCGAAGGCGGCCTCGGCCTGGGCGATTTCGTCTTGCATGACGCTCCAGGGCACGCGGGTCTGCCACAGGTTCAGCCAGAAGGCCATACCGGATGGGGTGTCGAGGTCGTCGCTCAGCTGCTGCTCCGTGGAGAGGTGGCTGTACCAGTCGATGAAGGGCTGAGGGTAAGCCGGGATGCACTCGAGGAGCAGGGGGTCGGCCTCCACCGGCGCTTGCGGGAAGTAGGAGGCTATGGCCCTGGCCGTTTCTTCGGCGCGGCGGGCGGTGCTATGGCGGATGGCAGTTACGGGCAGGGGAGCCAGCCTGCGCCCGGTTAGCTCGGCTTGCGTGACGCCCCGAGGGGTGAGGCCGTTGCCCAGCCTGTCGGGGGGCGGCTTGCTATTGTCGGTCTGGCCGTGGCGGACCAGTATGATGGTCTTTTGTGGCATGGTGCTCGCTCGCTGGGTGGGGATAAACAGGGAACGCCCCTGCGTATCAATCTAAAGAGATTGCAGGCAGTCCCTGAGGTGCAAGTAGACCTGGACCTGCGGACTGGAGGGCCCTGCGGCGATTATAGGGCCTGGGGGAGAAAGGGTCAACAGACCAAAGTCCTACTGCTGTCGGACGCTACACTGGAGGGGGTGACCCTACACGAACGGGGTGGGATTATTGACGCCAACCAGATCGCGGCGGCGATGTTCGGCTACGAGGCATCGGAGCTGAGGGGTATATCGGTCCTTGATCTGACGGACCCCGGCTCACGTAAGGCGGCGATGAGCAACATCGAAGCCGGGTCGGAGACGCCCTATGAATCGGTGGGATTGCGCAAGGACGGGTCGACGTTCCCCGTCGAAGTTTGCTCCAGGAGCATATCCTGTTCTCACTCCTGATGCTGGATATCGACCACTTCAAAGAGGTGAACGACAGAAATGGGCACCAGGTGGGGACGAGGTCCTGCAATGGCTGGCGCAGCTATTCCGACAGTGTTTGCGCGACGTCGACCGACCGGCCCGCTACGGGGCCGAGGGAGTAAGCAGTAGGCACCATGCAGTCTTCGCCCACTGCCTGCTGCTTACTCGTGCCGGAGGGGTGGGGCGGGGGTTGCTTTTCTTTGCCGCTTTACTCTTTGGGTAATCTGCCTGAGGTGGTGGGTGTTTTCGAGCACCCTTCCCGCTATATCCTCGGCGTGCGCCAGGGCTTCGTCGCTCTCAAAGCCGTGCTCGTGCATATCCCTGGCGATGCGAACGTGTTCGCTTGCCAGGTGGTCGACTTGCTCTGACAAGAGCTGCACCTCGTCTGCGAGATGCATGGCCCTGTCACGGGGTGATTCCTCCATGGTCTTGCTCTCTCTCTAGCCTACTCCTCAGGTGCACGGACCGCTGTTGGCTGCAAATAGCGTGCCAGGGTTAGTTGGCGCGGCGCGGAGGTGGAGAACGATGGTACCAATCATGCAATTATACACCCCTGGAAGGGAGTTTTGCATGCAGGCAAGATGGTACGAAGTGATAGCGGGGGACTTCGAGGACGAGTGGTCCTTCTACGTCTATGCAACGGCGCCGGCCGATGGGGTGGCTAGCTATTGTGTGAGGGTGTGCCCGAGGGGCTGCTGCCCGGACGACCGGCCCCGGACCCCGCTGTACCCTAGCCTGGCGAGCGCGCTGGCCGCCGTGCCGGTTCACGTTGCGGAAGCGGCTAAGAAGGTGTAGCAACTTAACTTGCGAATCTTGCGGCGGAGCGGGCTCGGGCTTTGGTGGCCTCTTCGGCGCGGTCTTTGGGCGCGGCGTTAGTTTCAAGGGAGTTGAGGAGGCTGCGGGCGGCGGCTGCTACCTGGTCGACGGCGGCATCGAAGGCGGCTTCGTTAGCTTTGGAGGGTTTATTGAAGCCGCTGACTTTGCGCACGAATTGTAGGGCGGCTGCGCGGACCTCGTCATCGGTGGCGGGGGGTTCGAAGTTGTAGAGGGGTCGGATGTTTCTGCACATATCAGTTGCTCCATGCGGCTTGGTAGGTCAAGAGGACGACGCCTGAGTTGAAGATTTCGACTACTGTTCTCACGATTGTTCTCCCTGTTAGATGCGGCCCTCGTGGAGGGTGGTGATGGCTTTGTCGATGCGGCGCTGGCGGGTCTCGGGGGTTTTGGCTTCGTCGATGGGCATCGTGAAGCGGCGTTTGTTGCTGTAGGAGAGGCTTTCGAAGAAGCGTTTGGCTTCGGGGTCGCGGTCGAGGGCCTGGGCGAAGTCGGGGGGGAGGGTTACCTCGCGGGGCGCGGTGTCTAGCTCTATGTCTACGTCCACCTCGTCACCGCCCTCGACGCCTGCTCGCTCGCGCACCTCGGCGCTGACCCCAAACATGGGTTGGCCGTTGACGGTCGCTATGGTTGTGCGGTAGGTGTAGTCGTTGATGGTGACGCGCACGGCGGGCTTTTTGCTTGGGCCGAGGGCGGTAAGGATGTCGGGTGGGACGACGATGCCTGCGGCCGTCTTGCCAGTGGTGAGGATTGTCGTGCGGAATTTCAAATTATCCTCCAATGACCAGGCCGTCTGCGCCGGTTTGCAGAGGGCCTTTGCTAGTATCTAGAAGCACCAATTGGTTGTTCCAGGGGTCGCTCACTACGACGCATCTGCCAATCTGTATATCGAACGGAGGCACGATGATGTTACCCCCTGCGTCGGCGATGGCGGATGCAGCATCGTCGGCAGAGGCCACCAGGAGGTCGACTTCTGAAACGTCGTTCTCCGCATGGATCACGATCTCGGCATCGGACTCGGGCATGCGTAAGCCCGCGGCCGTATCAGTACGCCAGATGAGAGTATGCCCCAGCCGGTCGCGATAGAATGCGAGCCCAGAGTCGAGGTCCGGTACGGGGATTCTCAGGCAGTCGATCTTTTTGAATAGCGGCTCGGGCATGTTGCATTTCTCCTATCTGTACCATCAGGCCCTTCTGAGTAGCCATGGCCATACGGACCACCGCGGCAAACGTAGATGGGGAGAAGGGAGAGTTGGGCTCCTATCCCCCAACCCCGGCAGGGAACCCAGGCCCCCAAGCCCCGTTGCTGTGGGGGTCGTGGTTGGTTGTCGGCATGTTGCGGGGTCTCCTTTCAGCCTGGGCCCCTGGGCCGGGAGAGCTTCTGGGTGGGGCCAGGGTTTGGTTATGGGGAGTGACGGTGGATGATATCATGCCGAGGGGGTTAGCCATCCGATTGCTCCAGGGCGTAGGTGACGGCTTGATCGAGGGTCAGGGCACGGCCTTCGGCCCAGGCGGCTGCGAATGCCTGTGGGGTCAGGCTCGCTTTCAGGGCGGTAAGCTCCGGCGGGTAGTCGAGGCGGGCAGGAGCACTCAGCATTGTAAGCCTACCTGATATTGTAGCGTCTACCACACTCCATAGGCGCGTGGCCCTCTCTGCATCGCCGCGCACGGCAGCCAACGAGGCGAAGCCCGCGAGGCTTCCGGCCAGAATTTCTTTATACGTGCTCGTATCTGCCGTGGCTGCGCTCTCCCTGAGGGCCTTCGCCGCCAACCTGTAATCTCCTTGATGGATGGCGATACGCGCCAACTCGGCGTGCGCAATGGACAGACTTAGCCCGCGCAGGCTTGAATCGACCCGCTCGCAGAGCAGCAGGCTCTCTTCGCACAGGGTGCGGGCTTCGTCGTACTTGCCTTCGCAGTGAGTTAGCATCGTTATCATCAGGTGGCTGTCTGCCAGCAGATGGCCGGTGCCCAACTCCTGGGCCAGGGCAAGCGCTTGCTCGAAAAGGGGGCGAGCAGCGGGGTAGTCGCCTTCGTACATGGCTATCTGGCCCAGGAAGTAGACCGCTTGAAGGAAGTTCCATTTATCTTCAAGCTCCCCGGCTATCTCCAGCACTTCGCGGTACAAAGCGCGTGCGGCCGGGTAATCTTCGTCATAAATGAACAGTACACCGCCGTAATTGATGCTCACTACCGCCAAGCGCTCTTTGTCTCCAACTTCCCGGAAGAGGGCTATGCTTTCCCGGTAGAGCGCACGAGCCGATTGGTAATCCGCGACCGCCCATGCATTGTCGGCTTGAACCCTGAGAATATTGGCGATACTCCTCTTATCGCCTATTTCTCGCGCCAGGGCGAGGCCCTCAGCAAAGAGAGCATCGGACAGTGAGTTGTCGGTGGAGGCAGCCAACAAACCAAGTACTCGCAGGGCCTCGACCTGGCCGCGCTTGTTTCCAAGCTGCCTGTAGATAGCGAGGCTTTGTTCGTAGACCTCATGTGCTCGCCCGCGATCGGCCTGCCGGAAAGCCAAAGCGCCCACCCCGTCAAGGGCTTTGGCTTGAAGCTCGGGGCTAAGGGCCGGTCCAGCTTTCTCCAGCAACCTCTCCAGGGTATCGCGGCCTTCGCTCCAGTGACCGCGCAACTGCCAGAACCAATGCAGAGCCGCCGCCAGCCGTAATCCAATTTCTACCTCGCCCATCCTCTCGGCCCATCCCAGCGCTGCCCGGAAGTTATCGTGCTCCTCGTCGAGGCGCTTTGCCCACGCCAACTGCTCGGCTCCTACGAGATGTGGTTCTGCTTCCTCGGCCAGCGCCATGAAGTAGAGGGCATGCTGCCTCTGCAATGCGTCTGCTTCTCCCTCCGTGAAGGGAGGCCTGCTCTCGTCCAGCTTCTCGCGGGCGTACTCGTGTATGGTTTCAAGCATAACGAAGCGCGGCTCTCCCCCTGCTCCCTCTTCCTGACGGAGCAGGCTTTTGTCTACCAGCGAGGATACACCGTCCAGCACATCGACCGCGAGGGGAGGTAGGGGCGTGGGGGTGGGGGCATTGCACACGGCTTCTATCGCTTCGAAGGTGCGCCCTCCCTGGAACACCGCCAGGCGCCGGAATAGCTGTTGCTCTCCCTCGTCGAGGAGGTCGTAGCTCCAATCTATGGCGCCGCGGAGGGTTTGCTGACGAGCGGGGAGATCGCGGGGGCCGCCGGTGAGCAACCGGAGGCTGTTGGAGAGGCGGGTAAGGAGGGCCTGGGGCGGGAAGAGGCGTATGCGGGCGGCTGCTAGCTCTATGGCGAGGGGCAGACCGTCGAGGCGGGCGCAAATCTCGGCTACGGAGGGAGCGTTGTCGTTGGTCACCTCGAAGTCGGATTTGACGGCCTGGGCGCGCTCGATGAATAGGCGCACGGCCTCGTACTGGCTGAGGCGCCGCGGGGTCATGTTTGAGAGTTGGCGAGGGTCGGGCACCTGGAGGGCGGGGACCTGGTATGCGCGCTCGCCATACACCCGCAAAGGCACGCGGCTGGTGACCAGCACCTTGAGGTTGGGGGACGGCTTGAGCAGGGAGGGGAGCAACGGGGAGGCGTCCATCACCTGCTCGAAGTTGTCGAGGAGCAACAGCATCCGCTTCTCTTTGAGGAAGTCTTTTACGCTATCTTCGAGGGGCTTGCCTGCTTGCTCTGTAACGCCGAGGGTTTGAGCGATGGTGGAGGCGACCAGGGCGGGGTCGGTGAGGGCGGCCAGCTCTACGAAGTAGACCCCACCGGCGAAGTCGTCGAGCACGTCGGCTGCTGCCTGGAGGGCTAGGCGGGTCTTGCCGGTGCCCCCTGGGCCTGTGAGGGTGACCAGGGCCACGTCGGGGTTGCGCAGGAGGGCCGCCACCTGAGCGGTTTCTTTCTCGCGACCTATGAGGGCGGTGGGCTGGCGGGGGAGGTTGTTGGGACGGTAGTCGAGCGTCTTGAGGGGCGGGAACTCGGAGGGCAGATCTGGGGCGAGGAGTTGGTAGATGTGCTCCGGGCGGATGAGGTCTTTGAGGCGGTGCTCTCCCATGTCCTTTAGCTCAACACCTTGAGGGAGGTTATCGCGGACGAGCTCCTGGGTGGCGAGGGAGAGGAGGGTCTGGCCCCCATGGCCGGTGGAGAGGAGGCGGGCTACGCGGTTGAGGGGTTGGCCGAAGTAGTCTCCCCCCTGCTCCTCTACTGCTCCTGTGTGCAGGGCCATGCGGACGCGGATCAGGAGTGAGGACTGGGGACTGAGGAGTGAGTGGTCTGTGCCAGTGCCAGCCTGGGGAGCGAAGAAGGCTGACCAATCCTCGGAGTGGAGGGAGCGCTGAGTGGCCAGGGCTGCCTGGAGGGCATCATAGGGGGAGGGGAAGGCGGCGCAAAAGGCATCGCCCACGGTTTTGAAGACGTGGCCGCCGTGGGCCTCGATTGCATGGCGGAGGAGGGCGTCGTGGCGGGAGAGGGCTGCCTTCATGGCGTGGGGGAAGTGTTCCCAGCGGGAGGTGGAGCCCTCTATGTCGGTGAAGAGGAAGGTGACGGTGTTGGTGGGTAGGGTGTTAGTCGTCACCGGTGGTCTCCAGGGCATAGACGATGGCTTGATCCAGGGTTAGGGCGCGGCCTTCGGCCCAGGCGGCTTGCCAGGTGGGGGCGTCGAGTTGGGAGCGGGTTGCGGCCAGGTCGGTGTCGTATTGAGTACGGTCGGCGGGCGTGAGGGGGGCCATGAGGCGCTCAAGGAGAGCGTCCGCTGCGCCGAAGAGGCGCACGGCCCGGTTGGGGTGCCCCTGGGAGGCGGACACTCCGGCCAGGGCCGCCAGGCACTCGGCTATCCCGTGCTTGTTGCCCGCTTCTCGATGCATCTTCAGACTGTCCTGGAGTAGTGTTGAGGCTTTCGCGAGGTCACCCTGGAGATGGGCCATCTGGCCGAGCCTGTGCCAGGCGGTCGCGATGAGCAGGCGGGCGTCCGCCTCGCGAGCCCGGGTTAGAAAAGTCTCGTAAACTTCGAGGGCGCGCTCGTAGTCGCCCTCCGAGCGGGTGAGGTCGCCCAATCTGAAGAGCATCTGGGCTTCAAGCTGCGCCGCGTGTATCTC
>JBJMMB010000110.1:0-10983 GCA_045805005.1 Chloroflexia bacterium | reverse complement strand
GAGGCCCACTGTGGCATCGATTCCATCCAGGAGCATGTCCGGGGCACCCGTTTGAGGGTGGAGCTTCATGAGCCACTCGATGACGGCATTGACGATACCCAGATACTTGAGTTGCCCAGCGCCGAAGCCCGCGAAGAGAATCTGCTCGGCGGACTTCTCCCATACGCCTGGGCGGCCATCGTTGAAGCTGTTGGGGTATCTGGCCCCTTTTTGCAGAGGCACTAAGGCGCGCATAAGCTCCAGGCCGTCGGGGTCGCGCAACTCTTTGGGGCGCTCCCTGTACCAGGTCTCCCAAAGCTCAATCAAGGGCAGGCTGCGGGCGTCCTCTTCCGGGACGACGCCGGGTGAGGGTCTGGGGAAGTTCCAGTTAACGTTACCCAGCAGCACTTCCTGGCTGCCTTGTTCGGTTTTCAGGGTGTAAGGCGTGGTGGCGTTGGCTTGCACGAGGACGTCGAGTGAGCGCAGAGAAGCGATGGCGGCCTTGGTCACCAATGGCTTTTTGAAGAGAATGCCCAGGACGCCAAGAGCCTTTTTGGGTTCGATGGCGGGCGTGCGTTGAGCAGGGTCGAAGAGGCCGAGGCCGTCATTGAGGGTCCATTCTTTGCGCTCACCGCTGGCCGAGCCGGCGACCGTTTCCCATAGCTTCAGCTCATCGCCCTCGATGTTGGGGCGGGTTTGCTTGTAGCTCTGGGCGCAGGCTATGCACTCGTCGGGGGAGCGGCCGGCCTCCACCATCTTGCGCAGGATCTCCAGCCCGGCGAGCCGCTGCATACGGTCGGAGGCGGCCAGGAGGCGGCGGGCGCCGGCGAGGGCGGCGGGGTCGGGTTGGCTGAGGAGGAGAGCGATAACACCGCGGCGCAAGTCTCCGGCTTTGCGGGTGAGCAGCTTCTCGAAGCCGGCGGCTTCGACCTCGGTGATTGAGAAGGCCGCGATGGCCTTAAGGGCTTTCTCGCGCACGTAGCTGCGGGTGTCGCCCACCAGGGAGAAGATAGTATCGCGGGCGGCGGCAGCATCTTCCTTGTTCTTGCTGAACAGTTCCACAGCGTGGGCCCTGGAGTAGCTCTCCATCATACTCATGTAGGGGATGAGCCGCCTGGGGGAGCGCTCTCCCAACTGGTGCGCGAGCAGGTTGGTAAGCTGCTGCCTGTCGGCGGTGAGGGACATCCAGGGCCAGACGAGCGGCTCCAACTCTTTCTTCTTCTCGGGATAGCGGGCGATGGCACGTTCGAGCAACTCAAACATGTCCACGCCCGTGAGTTTGACGCCGTACCCGGTCACGGCGGATACGGCGTGAACGACGATGCGGAGGTCGGGATCGTCCAGGGCAGGGAGGAGGGCGCGGTAGGACTCTCGGAGCCCGATGCGGGCCAGGATTTGCGCGCCGACGAAGCGGCGCTCCACGTCGGGGTGGTCTAGCAGCGCGGCGGCATGGGGGATGGCAGTGTCAACATCGTCGAAGGCGAGGGTCCAGAGGGCCAGGTAGGTATCTTCCGCGGTGCCGGCCTGGCCCGCTAGCAGATCCGGTGGGAGGAACGGAGTGTCCAGGTACTCGCTGACCCTGGCTATGGCGTCGTTGACCGTGCGGGCGCTGACGGAGTCCCAGGCGAGGCCGAACCATACGTCGGCGGCGCGGACGGTGGCGCTGAAGCGGGTCAGGTCGTGTTCGAGGATGAGGCGCAGCATGCGGCGGAACGCCTCGGGATGGGCCTCGTCCACGGTTTCGAGTATGCTCTGGCGCAGGCCCTCCTGGCGTTGGGCGGCCAGCAGCAGCCGCTCGATGAAGTCCCAGCCATCGGGACGAGAGGCGGAGAGGAGGGCGCGGGGGATGTGGCGGCCCATGGCCCCGATTTCGTGCTCGCCCCTGGCGGAGGCCGTGAGGATGTCGAACACCTCGTTGCCCTCCGGGCCGCCCGCGTCGATGGCGGCGGCGAAGAGGCCGCCCAGGCTGCCGGAGTAGCCCAGGCTGCCGGAGTAGTCGTTGAGATATGAGGCCCAGGCGGCGAACCAGGCCAGGCCCTGGTCGTAGGGACCGGTGATGCGAAGCAGGCCTGTAAGCCAGGAGATGCGAGTATATCGGGTAGCGCTCGGGTTGTTAGGTGCTCGGAAGGCTTTGCGTGTGTAGCCTACCTGGTAGGGCTGGCGCATACAGAGATGCCAACCCTGTTCGACTTGGGGAGCCAACGGAGGGAATAGCATTGACCAGATGCGCATGCGCTCCTCGGGAGCGGCCGCTTCGAGGCGCTCCATCGCCTCCATCTGCGCCTTGTGCAAGGCCTCATGCTGTGCCTGGTAGTCGCGCCCGGAGAATTGCTTGCCATCGGGGTTGAAGCCCAGGAGGGCCATCACGGTTGCGCGCCGGTCGCCGTCCAGGGCTTTGGCCGCTGCCGCCCTGGAGAGCAACCAGTTGTTCGATTGCAGGGCCTTCAGGGTTTCCTTTGCGCGTTCGGGACTAAGCATAACGGCATCAACCTCCCGCCAGCGGCACGAGCCGCACGAAAGTGACCGCGCTGTCTTCGCCCAGCAGCACCGTTTGGTCAAGGCTGCGCTGCTGGGCGCCGTCGAGGAAGACGAAGTAGAAGCCGTCCTCGAAGGCCCGGAGGGCAGCGCCCACTGCCCGGTCGGGGTCGACCTCCTGGTCGAGGTCGCTCCCGCCCATCTCTATTTTGCCGGCGGTGGCTCCGCGCTCGATCTGTTCCCGCGAAAGGATGCGGGTCAGGCGGCGCTCCTCCTGGCGGCTGCGGAAGGCATCGACCTCGTGCAGCACGATGCGGGTGATGAGGTCGCGAAGGGTGACGTTGTCGCCCAAGCCGCGCAGGTCGGGCGGGACGGGGATAGACCAGTCGGCGAACGGCGGCCTGCGCTGTCCGACGACCTTGCCCTTGACTGTTATGGTAGCTTCCATGGCATCATCTCCAGGTGTGGGCAACCCGCGGGGTTGCGAGGGCGTTGTTGCGCCTGCCAGCGTTGGGGCAGATAGGTGCTTGCTTAATATATACAGGTAAGTGACTACTTAATATATAGGAAGAAAAGGGCTGAAGCGGAAGTACTCATGTATGGTCGCTATGCCTTGATCAAGCGGGCCTGCACCATGCGGGACCGGAGGCTGGAGAGGGTGCGCAACTCGGTCAGCTCGGCCAGCGCGCCCTCGGTGAGACGATGGTCGAGGGCCTGGAATTCACGGTCAGCTAGCCACCTGCAACTCCTGGGCCAGTTCCGCGGCCTCGGCCCTGTTGTTTGTAGACCTGAGCCAGGGCCGGGAGGCCCTGGGCGATGTAGGGGCGCATCCGGTTGGCGCGGTAGTAGCCGAGGGCGGCATTGAGGTAGCCCTCGGAGCGATTTAGCTCGCCCAGTTGGGTGTATGCCCGGCCGAGGACCTCGGAAAGAAAGGCTGCAGAATCTGGCGTTGGCTGCGTTACTGAACTGGCACTGGGGGCATTTCATAGTGGAGGCATCCTCCCAACGCTCAGACCCTTTAGGGGTGAGAATAGTGTGAGTATAGCACCGCCGCTGGCACTAATCAACGCTCGCCATTATACTGGTGGGTAGGCTGAGCAGGTGAACCGGCGACCCACGTACGAGTAGAGAATCATGCCTATTGATACACAAGCACCGGGGTTGCGTATCGTGTCCGCCGATGACGATACCATCCTGAACCTCGATCCCCTTCAAGGGCTGTGGACCGAGGAACACTATCTTCGTATCACCGACTATAGCCGCAGGCTGCTGGAGTTCACCGATGGTTCTATCGAGGTGTTGCCAACCCCCACGGACAAGCATCAAGTTATCTCCCGTTTCCTCTTGCTTGCGCTATTGCCACATGTGCAACACCTGGTGGGCATAGTGTTGTATGCTCCTTTGCGGTTGCAGGTTCGAGAGGGTAAATATCGAGAGCCCGACTTGCTGCTCCTTCTCGATGCCAACGATCCGCGCCGTCAGGACTCCTATTGGTTGGGGGCCGATCTGATTGTGGAGATTGTCAGCCCGGACGATCCTGAGCGAGATACCCGTGCCAAGCGCCTGGATTACGCGGAGGCCGGGATACCCGAGTACTGGATCGTGACGCCTATTGACGAGTCGATCAGCGTATTGCGGTTGGAGGGGGACCACTACGAGGAGCAGGGGGTACACCACCGGGGCGGTAGCGCGACCTCGGCGTTGCTGGCAGGCTTCACGGTGTCCGTGAATGAAGTGTTCGATGCGCGGTGAGTATCTTACAATATCCCCTTGTACTGCCTGACAAGCTCGCGGTCGCTCAGGAGTTGGTCGCTCTTGCGGCCGAGGAAGTAGAGGCCGGCGGCGCCGTCGAGGGTGCCTCGGGTGCGTATCGAGGCGTAGTCAAAGTATTTGAGGCCGAAGAAGGCGAAGCGGGAGAAAATACGCAGGGGCAGGCGGCCCACGCGTCCGTTGAGGAAGCTATAGAGGAAGTGCTGTAGGGAGAGCGCCAGTGCGGTGCCCGTGCCGGCCACTGCGCCACTGTCTATCTCCGTGAAGCACCTGAAGAGGCGCCTGTGGCCAAGGTGGGTGAACCGGGTGAAGTCGTATGCGCCCGCGTGTACAGGGGCCATGAACGGCGTTTCGGCATAGATGAGCCCGCCAGCGGCCAGTATGCGGTGCATCTCCTGAACGCAGCGATAGGGGTCTACCACCGACTCCAGCACCGCTTGCGCCACCACCGCATCGAACGAACCGTCCGCGAATGGTAGGTCGTGGGCATCGCAGATCACCTGGGTGCGCGGGCCGAACTCTACGTCAGTCTCTACCAGTTCTACGTGGCGGCTCCCGGCTAGCTGCTCCATCCCTATCCCGGGCACCCTGCCGCCGATCACCAGCACCTTGGCGGGATCCCTGGTGCCCCTCAGCAGCCGGCTCAACTTCCGGTAGTTGTCTTTGCCCCTCAGATTCAGGCTCAGGTCGGGGGCGAAGCGGCCTACCACGTCCCGTACCCGCGAGGCAGGCTTTACATAGGTGTGCTTCCGCTCGAGGTAATCCGCGATAGAGAAAAGGCTGTTGGCCTCGTTGATGAGCACCGGCACCCCAGCGACCACCGGGAAGGAGAGGTCGCATCCCCGGCCCTGTCCCTCGCACACTAGTTTATCACCATCGAGCCGCAGGCCGCACCGGCATGCTGGGCAGACAAGCAGCGCTTGCACCTCTGCGCTTATCTTGAGCGGATCGTTCAAACAGGCGTCCTTTGTGGGAGTGTCGCCGCGGCTGAGCGCATTGTAACATACCCATCTGGTGTGAGAGTCTTCTTTTCGCAAACAAGAGTACGGTCCACCCGCGAACGACGGCACGAATCTTGTTGTAATACGTGTCGCTCACACATTACAGTGTTGCGGCGATTCACAATATCGCGACCGGGCAGCTATCCTCCGTTGCGTTGCCTGCCTGTGCCCTGGCGATGGTCATTATGGGGTAGGTATTTAAGCTGTGGATACGTTACATACTGACAGGAAATCTCTCGACACGGGCTGTCCTTGGGGCGATGGGTGTGCGGACGCGATCTCCGTGCGGGGCGACGGCGTTGCGGGTATCATCCCCGAACTGAGCCGGCCCCTGCTCGAAACCTTGATGCACGGCTCTCTGGTGGGCCTGGTGGTGTACGACCGGGACATGCGGATTGTCGAAATGAGCGAGGAGTATGCCAGGCTGGCCCGCTTCGACCGCCGGACGGCGCTGGGCCGCGTGCTGTATGAGTTGGCTCCGGTTTCCCTCGCCCGCAAGGATCTCCACGAGCGCGTGCTGGCGGGAGAGTCGCTAGAGCAGCATAATGTGGAGCATAGCTTTCCAGGCGATGCCGAGCCGACGTATACCGATATTCGCTATTGCCCCGTGCGCGATGCGGGCGGCGAGGTGATGGGCATCGGCAGCTCCATTGTGGACGTGACCGAGCGGGTGCGGAGCCAGAAGCGGGTGGAGGCCCAGCAGGCGGTGCTCGAGGCTGTGTTGGACGCCACTCCCTTCGGGCTCGTCTGCTTCGACCCCGAAATGCAAGTGGTGTTCATGAACTCCGTGTACGCCAGGATGGGGCACTTCGACCCGGACAATGTGAAGGGCCGCAAACTGTACGACCTGGTGTCGGGGTCCCGCGCACGGGAGGAGATGTACAACCGGGTGCTCTCGGGCGAGGAGATTGACGCGCTCGACGTTCAGGTTCCGGACGCTGTGGACGGCCGAATCCGCCACTATGACACCTACCACAGGCCCGTCAGAGAGCCGGGGGGCAGGGTAACAGGCTTAGCCAGCGCGGTGGTGGACGTGACCGAGCGACGGGAGTTCGAGCGGCAGAAAGATGACCTTCTCTCCCTGGTGTCTCATGAGCTGCGCACTCCCGTTACCACGATCAAGGGCCGCATCGCGCTGCTGCTTCGCCAGGCCTGCCGGGCGGGCGACGAGGCCTCTGCTCGTAGCCTGCGCACGGTGGAGGACCAGGTCGACCAACTCAACCGCATCATCAGCGACCTCCTGGACGCGGGCCGTATGGAGCAGGGAGAACTCGCCCTGTATCCCGAGACCTTCGACCTTCGCGAGCCGGTGCGTCAGGTAACTTCCAACCTGGCCGTGGTCGCGCCCAAAGCGCGTTGTGCGGTGGACGTGGGGCCGGAGCCCATCAGAGTGAACGCGGACAGGCTGCTGATTGTGCAGGTGCTCACGAACCTGCTGGATAACGCGGTCAAGTATTCGCAGCCGGACGATTGCCGAATCGAGGTGAAGGTGACCTCCTCGGGTGACGAGGCGATAACTTCGGTGCGCGATTTCGGCTCGGGCATACCCGCCGGCCAGCAGGACAAAGTTTTCACGCGCTTCTACCGGGCGGGCAACTCCGGTGGTTCCATCCGGGCGCGGCGTGGGCTTGGCCTGGGCCTGTTCATCGCGCGAGACATCATCGAGCGCCACGGTGGCCGCATCTGGCTCGAATCGACACCGGAGGCAGGCAGCACGTTCTACTTCGCCCTCCCGCTCAGCAAGGGGTAGAACTACCGCGGAAACGCCGATTCCAGAAACCGCCAAGACGCCAAGACGCCAAGACGCCAAGACGCCAAGACGCCAAGGACGCCAAGATTAATAAGGGGTTTGGAACCGCAGAGACGCAGAGGCGCAGAGGACGCAGAGAACCAATAATAAAGGTCTCTGCGCCTCTGCGTTTCTGCGGTGAATTATTGGTCAGCGGCCTGGGCCGGTGGGGGAGAGGCCAGCCTGGCCGAAGCTGCCTCTTAGTAGGGTAAAGTCGTTGGCGTTGACCACGTGGTCGCCCGTGAAGTCGGCGCGGTCGTCGTAACCGGGCTGGCCCTGGCTCTTGCCGAAGGTGGCTTTCAGCAGGGTGAAGTCGGTCGAGCTGACTACATTGTCGTTATTGAGGTCGCCTGCCTTCTGCATTCCCATCTCTTGTTGGGTGAAGGGAGCGCCTGTGAGGGTTACTTGCCCGGCGTTAGCCAGGAACTTCGGCCCCTTGACCCACCAGTTGTATGTGCCGGCGGGGAGGCTATCCACGGTGACTGTGAAGAAGCCGTTGGAATCGGTGGTTGCGGGGTAGCTGGCCTGCGTGGCACCCGAAGTGAGAGTGAGGGTTATGGGCGCTTGCTGCAAGGCGTTCGGCTGAGCAGGGCGGCCCTGCCATGTCACGTGGCCAGCGAGCCGGACTCCGGGTGCAGGCGTCACGGTGGGCGTTGAGGTTGGGATAGCGCTTGGTGTAGGTGTGCTGGTGGGGGTGGCGGTGGGGGTGTTGCTGGGCAGCGGAGTGGGGGTGGAGGTGGGGAGTGGGGAGCCGTCGGAGCGGCGGAAGATGCCTGCCGCGCCGCCGGCCCAGCCGTTTTGTGCGTCGAGGAAGAGGACCGAGGCGAAGCCGTCGTACGGGCCGACCGCGGGCGTCTGTGACACCCAGGTGGCCCCGCCATCGGTCGTCTGCCTGACGTAAGGGCGAGACGCCGCCCCACCGCCGTATCCTACTATCCAGGCGACCGCCGGGCTGATGGCGCTGACGCCGAGGACGTGGGTGAAGTCGGGGAGCTGAGGGTTCTGCTGGACCCAGGTGGCACCGCCGTTGGTGGTATGCAGGAGGGCCCCGTAGTAGCCGCCCGCCCAGCCGTTGTTAGGATCGGAAAAGTGGACGCGCACGAGACCGTAACTGGCGGGCGCGGGCTGCGCGGCCCAGGTGACGCCGCCATCGGTGGTCCTGGCTATGCCCCCGCCGCTGCCCACTATCCAACCTGTGGTGGAGTTGACAAAGAAGATATCCATGAATATCGCGTCGTTCAGGGGCACAGGCATGACGGCCCAGGTGTTGCCCCCATCGGTCGAGCGCCGCGCTATCGTGAAGAAAGTGCCGCCCCCCACGACCATGACCGTGCTCGGGTTGAGGGCATCGACCGAGAATATGCGCTGGCCGGAGGGCTCGGTCTGCTGGGCCCACGTGACGCCGCCATTTGTAGAATGGAACAGCGCGCCGCCGTTGTTGCCCTCGCCCGCGGTCCAGCCGTTGAGGTTGTCCACGAACTTGATGCCATGAAGCACGGCGGCTCCGTTGCCCACCAGCGAGAGCTTCCAGTCCTGGCCGCCATCGGTGGTGTAGAGCACCTCGCCGGAGCTGCTGGAGGACCAGAGGTGGTTGGCGTCGGTGCTGGTGAATTTGAGCGACTCGCCGGGCGAGCCGTTGAAGCGGCGGGTCCAGGTGTTGCCGTCGGTGGTGCCGAAGATTTCGCCATCGCCGCCAACCACGACGCCACGGGTGGGGCCGGTGACGTCAATGCCCCAGAAGGGCGGGATATAGTTGGGCTGGCCGAACTGTTTGGTCCAGGTGTTGCCGCCGTTGCTGGTATGGTATATCTCGCTCGCGGCCCCGGCCGCCCAGCCGTTCTGGGAGTCGGCGAAGACCGCGGTGTATATGTAGGCGCCTGCCGGGAGGCTCTGCGGCTGCCAGGAAGCGCCCCCGTTGGTGGTGTGCTCCGCACTGGTGCCGCTCACGTACCAGCCTTCGTTGTGGTTGATGAAGAAGCCGCCGTGGGGGCCTGAGGTGAGGCTCCAGGTGCTGCCGCCGTTGGCGGTGTGGAACACTCCGCTTGGGCTGGAGGCCACGCCGTTGTTGGCGTCGAAGAATTGTATGGCGGCTACGGTAGCGGACATGGATTGCAGGGCCCAAGTGCGGCCGCCGTCGCTGCTCTTGTAGATGCCGTTGGTGACGTTACTGGCGAAAGCATGAGTGGCGTCAGACATCTCCACGTTGTACATGGAGCCGACCGGGCCGCTACCCGCCGACCAGGTGGCCCCGCCGTTACTGGTGTAAAGGACCGTGTTGTTGCTGCCCGCGACGCCGTGGAGGCTATCGACAAAGCTCACCGAGTAGACCGGTTCCGACGAGGCGATGGCTGGGGTTTGCGAGGCCCAGGTGAAGCCGCCGTCGGTGGTATGCAAAATGGTGGCGTACTCGCCGACCGCCCAACCCTCGGTCGCCGAAACCATGTCCACGGCGTTGAGGTTGTAGCGGGTGGGTATCGGACTCTGCTGCTGCCAGGTGGCGGTTGCGGGGGCATTAGGAGCGGCCGCGGCGGTCGCTGAGGCCCCGGGGGTTCCTGTGGTCGCGACTTGCAATAAGGCCGCCGCCATTATGGCTAAGGCCGGGAGAGATCGTATTCTATGTCTGATTGGTCTTATATGCACTCTGTGTTGTTCCTCCGGTTTTGTGTTATCCCGTTATCATGTGACCGCATTTGATATGTATATTTCCAAAAAGGCTACGCCCTGGGGTTACACTTTTCGAGTTATTTTGCGCGCGCTAATGGAGGAAATTGGGGGAAGAAAATAGTTGGAGACGGCCTCAGGACCCCGCAGGGAGGGGCCTGCACTTCTCTTGGAGGGAATCGGGGCAATTTCCCAGATTTCCCATTTCCCCGCTTTTGGGGGATTCTCACGCGTGAAATGAGGAAAATGGGAAATCGTAGATAGTTATCTCACTGGCGGTGAGGGTTAGCAAAGGGCAAAGTTGGGCTCCAATCCCCAAACCCCCGGCAGGGAGACCCATGCACCCCTTAGTTGGGGAAGGGGGATAATTGGGCTCCAATCCCCCAAGCCCCGGCAGGGGAGAGCGTCTGTACCCGTTGTGCGATGGGCGAGATTAGGCTCCGGTCACCGCAAGCCGCGGCAGGGAGAGCCCTGCATTCTTTACTGTATGGCTCGCGCGTCTTCGGAGAATGTGCCGGCGGCCGCGGCTGTATGATCCGACTCGGGGAGGAGGCGCAGGACCTTGAGGGGTAGGGTGGCGGTGGCCACGCCTAGCTCGGCCAGGGCCTCGATTTCTTCGGGGGAGCGAACGCTGGCCGCGAGTATCTCTACAGCGCTTCTTTGCACGTCGAGCACTCGCTGCATCTGGCCGACAATGTTCAGGGCGTCGAGTCCCGCGTCGCGCATCCGGCCCAGGTAGACTGCGACGTACTTCGCTCCCACCGCATGGGCGAGTATCGCCTGGCGAGGAGTATAGACGGCGGTGAGGGTCACGCGAAGGCCACGGCCCGCGATCCGGGCTGCCGCGGCGTAGCCCACGGCTGTGGCCGGAATCTTGACCACCACTCGCTCAGGATCGAGCTCGGCCAGCGCGTGGGCCTCGCGCACGATGCCCTCCTGGTCGTCCGCATAGATCTGGAGGTGCAACTCTCTCGCGCCCAACTCGATTGCCTGGCGGACGAGGTTGGGCACCTCGCCTGCTCGCACACCGGCCCTGCGCAGGAGGGTGGGGTTCGTGGTTACCCCGTAGACGTAGCCGCTCGCCAGCGCCTCCCTTATCTCGGCCACGTCCGCGCTGTCTATATAGATTCGCATGCCTGGCCCTCCAATGTAAGTGTTCAGAGTTGAGTTGGAGAAAGCCCTATCACACCTATGGGGCCGGAAGCGAAGCGGACGACCTCAGCCCCCAGAGGGGACCATGTGCTGCCTGCCGTGTTTGCGCACCGTTGCATTGGTGATAAACAAACAGGGCAGGCAACGGGGGTCGTC
>JBJMMB010000109.1:0-12733 GCA_045805005.1 Chloroflexia bacterium | reverse complement strand
CAAGCACGCCCAGGAAGTCGTTCCTGGCGTCCAGGGCAAAGTTGAAGGCTTGTTGGATTGTGTCTATTATTGATCCCCTCCGGTTGCGCTGGGTATGCTGACCCTGCGCTCGATGAGGCGGAAGAGGACGTCGGCGCTAACTGCCATCATGCCGACGACGATAACCCCGGCGTACAGTTTGGAGGGGTTGTTGATGCCCTCTTTTAGCAGCAGGCCGAGGCCGCCCGCACCTATCCAGGCGGCGATGGTTGCCAGCCCTATGGTGGAGAGGGTGGCGATGCGTATGCCCGCGAGCAGTACGGGCAAAGCCAGCGGAGTTTCGATGCGCCACAGGACCTGGCGGCGGTCCATACCCATCCCTACCGCAGCCTCTTTGACGGCGGGGTCCACACCGTCGAAGGCCACCATGGTGTTGCGCACGAGCACGAACAGGGAGTAGGCCACCAGTGCGATTATCGCGGGCTGCGCGCCTATGCCTGTGAATGGCAGCAGGAGCGCGAAAAGGGCCAGGCTGGGAATGGTATATATACCGTCGAGCATCGTGAGCACCGGCCCGGACAGGCGGCGGTTGCGGCTGAGAAAGAGGCCGGCGGGCAGCGAAATCGCCAGCGCGATAAGGACCGATACGGCACTGATCGTCAGGTGCTCCACCAACCGGGGCCATACCTTGTCGAAGTGCTCGAACAGGTATTGGGTCGGCTCAAAGTCAGCCGGGCCGATCATGGCCTAGATCGCTACCCTAGGGGTATGGGTTAGCCTGCGGATAGCTTCCAGATCCAGGCAACCGACGGGCTCCCCCCTGGAATCCACGACCGTCAGAGCGCCGGCCCCGCTGCCGAGCAGCAAACCGAGGGCTTGCCGCAGGTTGCTGTCGCTGGATATGGTGGGCCCTGCCTCCAGGGCGGGATAGAGCAGCCCGCTAGCCATCGCGTGCTCCACGGTGAGAAGGCTCAGGCGGCGCAGCACATCGTCTGCGCCAAGCAACGACGCGACAAAGCTATCAGCCGGCGCCGACAGGATGTTGAGTGGTGTATCGTACTGCACGACCTTGCCCTCGCGCATGACCGCGATTCTATCGGCCAGGCGGATCGCTTCCTCTACGTCATGGGTCACGAACAGTATAGTCTTGCGGACCTTGAGCTCGATGTCGAGCAACTCGTCTTGCAAGCGGCGGCGGGTTATGTTGTCAATGGCCGCGAAGGGCTCGTCCATGAGCATGATGGATGGGTCGGCGGCCATGGCCCTGGCCAGGCCGACGCGCTGCTGCTGGCCGCCTGAGAGCTGAGAGGGATAGCGGTCGCAGTACTCGGCAGGCGGGAGGCCGACCAGATCGAGCAGTTCATCGACGCGCGCGTTGATACGGGCGTTGTCCCAACCCAGCAGTTCGGGCACCGTGGCGATGTTCTTGCCCACGGTCATGTGGGGGAAGAGCCCGGTGTCCTGTATGACGTAGCCGATATGCCGCCGCAGATCGGTGGCCTTGAAGCTGCGCGCCTCGCGGCCCTCCACCAGCACCCGCCCGGAGTCGTGCTCGTACAGGCGGTTGACCATTTTCAGGAGGGTCGTCTTGCCACATCCGGAAGGCCCGAGCAACACCACCAGATCGCCCTCGGGCACTTCCAGGTAGACATCGTCAACCGCCGGTCGAGCAGCCGAGGGGAAACGCTTGGTAACATGCTCGAAGACGATCGCGGGAACCGGGACCATTATTTGGTGAGTCCTTGCTTGGCAAGCCAGGCTTTGACCACGTCGGCGGGCTCTTTCTTGTTGCCTGCCACGTCCCAGTTGAGGGCGGATATTTCCTCATTGGTGATCTTGGCTGATACTTTGTTGAGTGTATCGGTTAGCTGGGGGTACATGGCGAGGACATCATCCCGCACAACCGGTGCCACGTTATCCGGTGGGCCGTAGTGCTTTGGGTCGTCCAGCAATACCAGGCTGTAACCCGCGATCTCCCCGGCCGTGCCGTCAGCCTGGGCCGCGTCCACCTGCTTGTCCACCAGGGCCTTGTAAAGAAGGTCAGACTCGACCACCTTAACTTCTTTGAAGTTGCAGCCGCCGTAGGTCTTCTGCAGCGCGGGCAGGGCATCTTCGCGGGTCTTGAACTCGGCACGGGCGGCGATGGTAAGGTCGGAAGCCTTGTCGCAGAGATCCTGGAGGCTCTTGATGCCTTTGGCGTCGGAGACATCCTTGGTGGTGACAATGGCCTGGGTGTCGTTCATCGGGGTCTTATCGAGCCAGGTAAGCTTGAATTTGTCTTCGTAGCCCTTTTTGACGGCGTCGAATGCCTGCTGGGGGTCGTTGATAGGTTGACCTTTGAGGACGGCGATCAGGCCGGTGCTGGTGTACTCAGGGTACAGATCGATGCCGCCGTTGGCCCCGCCCTTGACCAGCGCTTCCTGGGCGATGTCGGTGGTGCCCAGGTTGAGCTTGCGGTCGACTTTGATGCCTGCGTTCTCCAGCGCCTGTGCGTACATCTCGCCCAGTATGATTTCCTCAGTGAAATTTTTGGAGCTGACAACCACCGGCCGGCTGGACGCGCTGCCCGTGTCGCCTCCGCAGGCCGACAGCACAGTGCCAGCCGCAATTACGGCCACGATGGCTATGGCTATCCCTCTGATTTTCATGAACTCCTCCTCTGGAACCGATAGGATGTGGGGCTACGGCTGCTCCCGCACGTAGCCCCACCGTGATTATATAAAGCCGTCCGCAAGCCGTCAAGGAACAAGTGTTCGACTTAATACCAAAGAGCTTTCCAGGAGCCGCTGCAAACGGCTCCTGGAAAGCTCTTTCTTATTGGGAAAAAAGAACCTAGTCCATCAAGCGCATTTTGTCGACTTTGCCGTTCTCGTTGCGGGGGAGGTCGCTTACTATCTCGATGTATTTGGGGAGCATGTAGTCATCGAGGTTGCGGGCGCAGTAGGCCCTGATGTCCCGCTCGGTAAGCTGGGCACCATTGCGCAGCACGACGAGGAGCCGCACAGCCTGCCCCAGCACCGGATCGGGAACGCCCACCACCACGGCCTCCGACACGCCCTCCAGCCGGCACACCTCGTCCTCCACCTCTCGCGGGCTGACCTTCTCGCCGCGGCTCTTGATGATGTCGTCTTTGCGGGCTACGAAGTAGAGATAGCCCTCTTCATCCATTGTGAAGAGGTCGCCCGTGTGGAGCACCCGCTCACCGGGCAGCGGTCCAGGCCTGAATTTCTGGGCGGTAAGCTCGGGCGCACGCCAATAGCCCTGCATGACATGGGAACCGCGCACCACCAACTCGCCCACCTCGCCGGGTCCTACTCGCATATCCTCGTCGTTGACTATGTACACCTCGCTGTTAGGGATGGCTACGCCGACCGACGATGGACGGCGGTCGATATCCTCGGGCGGGAGGTAGCAGACGCGCTTGCACTCGGTCTGGCCGTACATGGGGTAAAAGCGCACGTGGGGCAATGCCTCGCGGATTTGCCGCAGGTGGGCCGTGGGCAGCGCGGAGGCGGCATTGGTCATGTATCGCAGGGTGGAGAGGTCGCGCTTGAGGAGGTCGGGGTACTTCAAGAGGAGCGCGAAGAGCATGGGCACGCCGGGTAAGGCCGTGACCTTCTCTTTCTCGATGAGGGCGACGGTTTGCGCCGGAAATGAGAAGCCCTTGCCCACCACCACTTTGGCCCCCACCTGGAACGCGAGAAATAACTGGTACAGGCCATAACCGAAGGCCAGGGGTAGAACGTCGAGGATAACGTCATCGGCAGTATTGTGCAGGTACTCGTTCACGGAGCGCGTGACTGACACCATGTTGTGGTGGCTGCACATCACGCCTTTGGGTTTACCCGTGCTCCCTGATGTATAGATCAGGGAGGCCAGGTCTACATCAATGGACGGGCAATTGGGAGCATCGTCCGGGTAGGTTTCCAGGTCGGACCAGGTGAGGGAGTGGATGCCGCCACCCGCGAACACCCGGTCTCCGCCAGCCATCATGAGGCAGCGCAGCGAGGGACCGCTTACAGCCAGGTTGCCTAGCTCTTTGAGACGATGCGAGTCGGTAATCAGGGCGGTGGGCTCCGCGTCCTGGAGAAGGTACGCCAGTTTGTCGTGCTTGAAGCCCGGGTGCAGCATCATGAAGACCGCCCCGGCCTTCAGGGCTCCGAAGATGGACACGACCGCCTCGACGCTGTTCTCCAGGAGGATTGTTACTCTGTCCCCGCGGGCCACGCCGGCATCCTTGAGGGCATGGGCGAGCCGGTTAGCCGCGGCATCCAATCCGCCGTAGGTAAGCCGCACTTCGCCGCAAATCAGCGCCTCCCTATCCGGCCACTGCGTCGCGCCGTCCTCCAAGAATCTCTGAACCAGCATGACCGCTCCTTCGGAATTTTGAATTATGAGTTTTGAATTATGAATTACGAGCAGGCCAATGCATAATTTAGAATTCAAAACTCATAATTTGGTTAGGCGACTTCCTCTAGCCCAAACTTGCGCACCACATAACGGGTCATGCTGCCAATTGAATCAAAATTCTCGGGCAGCACTTCGGAGTCCTCGACGTGGATGCCGAAGGTGGATTCGACCCACATAAGAACCTCGAGTATCCCGGTCGAATCGACTATTCCGTTCTCCATAAGGGAGCTTTCGGTGCCGAGCTCTATAGTTGAATCGAATATGAAGTTATCGACCAGGAAGGTGCGGATCTCGCTTTCTATTTTGTCTTCGGGCATGGTTTTCCTCATTGCGTGTTGGGTCCCGGCCAGGGATCAGGGATTAGTGATGGTGGGGTAGGCAGGCTCCGATTCCTGATCCTTGAGCCCTAATCGCGTTGTAACGTAATTGACCACTTTTTCGTTTGACGGGGTGCTAATGCGTTCGAGGGCTTCTTCGCGGCCCATGCGGCCTTCGCGCACGAGGCCGGCCAACTCGGCTACGTAAGGGTGAAAGTGAGATTGCGCGACGTGGACCTCGATCGCGTAGCTGTTGAGCAGGCAGTTGGTGGAGTTGGGGTCGGTATCTTTGGGCCTGACCCAACCTAACGATTCGACGTAGCTGTATACTTTGGTTTCGTCGTACTCCATGAAGGCGAGGGGCGAGATGTTGTATGGGAAGCGTTCGGGCTGCTGGTAGTGCTCTTCCTCGAGGAAGAAGGGGCGCACGGAGTCCTCGCCTGCGAGGCGGCGCAGCGGCCCGGCACTGATGTCCTGCATCTTGCGGATCATCTGCGGGTTGCTCTTGAATATGCCGGACGCGAGCGGCACCTGGCCGGGGGTCCACCCGAAAGCGGTCATAGGGATGTTCTTCTCGATGCAGATGCGCAGGGCGAGGCTCTTGGCCAGGCCCATGCAGGAGGTGCATATGTTGCTCGCCCTGCCGAGGGCCGAGACCGGGTATATCTGGTCGCCCCTGGCCGAGGCGTTGAAGACGGTGCGCATCATGTCGAAGCGGGCCTTGTAAATAATGTGGTCCACACCGAGCGTATCCGAGAGCTTCTCCATGTTGCGAAAGGCCTGCTTGGAGACGAAGCCATTGTCGAACGTGAAGGCCAGTATCCTCAGGTTGAACTCTTTGAGAAGGCGGGCCAGGATGTAGGTGCTGTCCTTGCCGCCGCTCCAACCGACAAGCACGTCGTAGCTGCCTCGCCCACGGAGGTCTTCCAGCAACTCCTCGAAGCGGGCGCGGGCCGCGTCTCGCTGGGCAATCAGTTTCTCTTCAACCATCGCCCGGTGGCAATAGCTACAAACACCATCGTCGTCGAATTTGATACCGGGAAAGGTTTCAGGCAGCACGCAACGCGTGCAGATTCTAAGTCCCGTCATATCCATGCTGTTATGCCTCACTTTAATAGGATGAGTTCTGAGTCATTAATTATAACCCATAAGCTGCTATAAGCCTAGTCCAAAGCTCAGAGTTCATGGCTCATAATCGGTTCGCTGCCTACCAGCACCGGGTTGAAATCTTCGGGCTTCTCGCACCAGTGGCTGCGCTCCTGCACGAAGAACTTATGTAGCAACTGGGTAGAGAGCACCCCGACGAGCGCCATGCTGTCTGCTTCGCTTATCTCCTGGGCTTCGCGGCACTTGCGCACCAGAAGCGCCACGGACCGAGGGTCGAATATGCCCGCGAGACGCACGGCGTCTTCGCTCAGGGCTTCGCCTACGTAGGGTGGAGTGACTTCGCCAAGGAATGCATTGCGGATAGGGGCCCGGTAGGGGCGCTTGGTACGGGCCAGTACTTCTCTTGGGAGAAGGTCGGCTACCGCTCGCTTGAGTATGTATTTCTCATTGAAGCCTTTGAGGCGCAGGCTGGGGGGGATTCGGGCCGCGAACTCCACGAGACGGTAGTCCAGGAACGGGAATCGGCCCTCGACCGCGTGAGCCATAGACACACGGTCGCCTTGCGACGACAGCAGGTACTGTGAGAGAAAGGTCCGGCTCTCCACAAACTGGGCTTTAGAGAGAGCGTGCCACTCGCCCTTAATGCCCTCCAGGGCTTGCAACAGGGCCTCATCGCCCGAGCCGTTGATGGCACCACGGAGGTCCGCGGAGAACATCCTCTTGATGCGGGTGGTATTGCGCCAGCGCACCAGGTGGCTGTAGGCCGGGTTATCAGTCTCGGTGAGGCCGTTGCGGAAGAATGCCTCGAGGAATGGCTGGCTCGTGGCGCTCATGCCCTTCACATCGCCGTAGAGTTTCTTGAGCAGTAAGGGCCGCACCTTGGACTGCGGGTCAACCGCCCAGAAGCGGCGTAGCATGGCCTCCTTGAAGATGTCATAGCCGCCGAGGAACTCGTCCGAGCCCTCGCCCGTGAGCACAACCTTGAGGTTGTTGCGGGCCACCAGCTCGGAGAGCATGTACATGGGCGCGGGAGCCGTGCGCAGGATGGGGGCCTCTACGTGGCGGACCACATCCTCGAAGACCAGGGCGATGTCGGAGTCGGTACACTCCATGCTGGTATGCTCGGTGCCGAGGTGATGGGCCATGCGCTCCTGGTAAGCGCGCTCGTCGAAGTGGCTATCCTTGAAGGCTATTGAGAAGGTGCGCAGGCTGTTGCTTGTGTAGCGCTTGACCACGGCGGCGATGGCCGACGAATCGAGGCCCCCGCTCAAATAAGCTCCGACCGGCACGTCGGCCCGGAGGCGTAGGCGTGTGGCGTCCACAAGTAGCTCGAGCAACTGCTCGGCGTACCAGCCCTCGGAGTGATAGTCTTGTCCCTCGCCCGAGAAGTCGAGGGCCCAATATCTATGGAGAGTACCGAGCGTATGCGGTGGCGACGGCGACTCGGGGCCTGGTATGAGCATGTAATGCGCGGGGGGCAGCTCGTAGATGCCTCGGAACGCGGTACGGCCCGGCAGAGGGGCCCAGTATGTGAATATCTGGTCAAGGACCTCGGGATCGATCTGCACCGGTACGCGGCTGTCTGCGAAGAGGGCCTTAATTTCAGAAGCGAACAGGAGGGTGTCGCCGACCTGGGTATAAAAGAGGGGGCGGATCCCCAGGCGGTCGCGGGCGAGGAGCAGCAAGCGCTTGCGGGCATCCCACAGGGCGATGGCGTACTGGCCGTTCAGCCGCTGGAGGCACTCGGGGCCGGACTCTTCGTACAGGTGGAGTATGACCTCGGTGTCGGAGCCGGTGCGGAAGCGGTGCCCTCTTGTTTGAAGCTCCTCGCGAAGCTCAACGTAGTTGAACACCTCACCGTTGCAGATAATCCAGAGGGTGCCGTCTTCATTGCAGATCGGCTGCAGCCCGCCGGTCAGATCGATGATGCTGAGGCGATCGTGACCCAGGCCGATATGCTCGCCCAGGTATAAGCCTGCGGATTCGGGACCGCGATGGCGCTCCACATGGAGCATCGCGGCCAGAAGCGAAGGCTCAGGCTCAATTGGATACCGTTCGTATACTCCCGCTATTCCACACACACCAGGGCCTCAGTAGCAACCAGAATTAAGATAAGATAGGGAAAAAGCCGTAGGGCGTGGCACACCGTGCCTCTACAGCAGTTATTGCCGGCAAGTTAGCTGTGATGCCGGCTATTGGGCCACCTGTGCTAATTGTAGCGGGACAAGGTTAATTACGGCTGAATGGGCTAGTAGTAGACTATCGGAGACGCCGGGGTGGACAGGCAGGCAATTCCCATGATTCGCCGACCCCATTTATTGCGAAATCTCAGCCTTTAGAGCGTGAGACGTGTCTAGAAGACATGAGGAGCAAAATGTAGAGGAGAAATGTAGTACCTATGCGCTGAATTGATGGCCCTGGAGAGGGCAAATTAGCTAGACATAAATATTACTATTTCTCTAGGAAAAATCTTACACAATAGTAGTACTATAAGTAAGCTTGTGTGCAAAGCAAACGTGGAGTATGCTAGGGATCAGGGGTAAAGGCTTTAGGGGTCGTGGATTAGTGCTCATTCGTAACCTTGAAAGGAGGAGGTGTGGCGTTTGCTTTTGAAGATTGTGGTCCGGAAAGATTGCCTGCGTTGCAGGACTTCTTTGCGAGGATGTATGGGCCCAACTATGTATTGCGGGTAAACGAACGGCAATTCCGTTGGCAATACGGAGCGACACCAGAACCAGGGGCCGGGGGTATGAGCGCCAGCGGAGCGCCGAGGGTCGGGAATCCTGGGAAGTCCACCGTCCCCGAGGAGAGCTACCATGTGCGACTTGGGCTTATGGACGGCGAGATCAAGGCTTGCCTGGGATATGTGCCTCTTGAAATCAGCATAGCCGGCAGGGTGGTGCGCGGCGCGTGGCTTGGAAACTGGATGGCGGACCCCGACCAGCGCCAGTACGGGCTCGGTCTGCTGTTGATGCGCCAGCTTATGAAAGAGTTCGAGATCACCCTGACGGTGGGGGCGAACGTAATGGCGCGGAGCCTCTTCAACCGCATGGGCTGGACCGATTTTGGCCCGCTGCCGAGGTATGTGTGCGTGCTAGATGCCTCGGAGGCAGCAAGGCTAACGGAGAACGGCACCCTCGATTGGCCGGTGTCGACCGGTTCTGAGTTCTCAGGTTTGAATTCTCAGTTAGCCCGGGACAACATAGAACTCAAAGCCCAAGACGCAGGTAGCTTCAGCACCGGAATGGTGGACCGCTTCGATGGCGATGCTACGCAGCTATGGGACCGGGAGTGGGGGGAAAGGGTAGCGGGCACCCGCCGGTCGGCGGAGTTTCTCAACTGGCGTTACGCCGAGCACGCAGTGCTTCCGTACCGGCTGTTCGAGGCCCGCCGCGGCGGGCGGCTGGTTGGTATCGCGGTGTACCGTATTGAGCGGGTGCGCGACATACCTGTGAGGGTGGGCCGCATCGTTGAGCTGGTTGCGGAAGGGGACGCCGAAGAGGGGCTGCTTGACGGGGTTATTGAGGACGCACGCGCCGAGGGCGTCGCGGTCCTGGACTTCTTTTGCACGAGCGCAAGACCGGTTGAGACACTGTCCCGCCTGGGCTTTTTACCGGGAGAGAACGAGGCAGCGGCTCGGATCCCGATGCTGTTTCAACCGCTAGACCGGAGGCGAAGCGGCATTCTTTTCCTGGCCTATCTTCGGGGGCAGGCACAAGGAGGGCAGGCACAAGGCGCTGCCCCTACAACGGGGACGCGGGCCTTTGACCTGAGAGCCCTGGACTGGTACGTCACGAAAGGGGACGGGGACCAGGACCGCCCGAACTGAGAGAAGCAGAGAAGGGGCCACCGGAATCGCCACTTGCGTTGCTACTGAAGTTGTGTTCATCTTGTACCGCCTTGTCGTGGGCTGCTCCCACGTTTATGGTTTTGCTCTCCGATGGGCATATGGTACCGCCTGACGCCTGAGAAACACCTAAAAGGAGTGTAAGGTTGCCTTAAGAAGACCTTAGAGATTTAATGAACTTTGGGGGACACCCCAAAACTCCCGCAGGGAGCCACCTGCACTCCTGGGCTGTTACCATGCTACGTATAGAGTTAGAGATATGTATAATGAATGTAGCGGCCCTGCGCGGGGGAGCTACGTTGATATAAGGGGAGTGGGAACGCTTTATGATGCAGCGCAAAGCCAGTATCCTGGCCGTTGATGATGATCCCAGGTTGTTGCGGCTGGTGAGGGTTAACCTGGAGAGAGCGGGTTTCGTTGTTAATACCGCCTCGAACGGTGCGGCGGCGCTGGAGCAGTTGGCTGCGGACCCGCCGGATGCGGTGGTGCTCGATGTCACCATGCCGGGGATAGACGGCTTTACTCTTACTCAGCGGGTGAGGGAGATTTCTAATGTGCCCATCATCATGCTGACGGCGATGAGCGAGCAGTCGCAGAAGGTCAAAGGGCTGGAGACGGGAGCGGACGATTACCTGACCAAGCCGTTCGACCCGGACGAACTGGTGGCACGCATTCGGGCTCTGCTGCGGCGCAGCCAGGCGGCTCCACCGGAGGAGCAGCAGCACATCTTCAAGGCGGGGGACCTTACAATAGACTTTGTGCGGCGCAGGGTGGAACGCAACGGCGAGCAGATCAAGCTGACGCCCACCGAGTACAAGCTGCTGCAGGCGCTGGCGCAGCAGGCGGGCAAGGTGCTGCCGCATGCGGAACTGCTGTCCAGGGTCTGGGGGCCGGAGTACCGCGACGATACCGATTATCTGTGGGTATACGTCAGGTATCTTCGCCAGAAGATTGAGAAAGACCCCTCGAACCCACAGTACATTCTGTCGGTGCCGGGCTTCGGCTACAGATTCGAGAGCCCCAAGGAGCCGCCTGAATGAAGAGACCCTCCTCCTTGAGGAGGCGGCCATCCCTCCTGGTGCAGTTCTCGGTGCTCAGCCTGGTGCTCTTCATCGTCATAGGTGTGGCCCTAGGCATGAGGCTGACCGATGCTTTCCAGGAGGAAGCGGTCATCCAGCAGGGACAGGTTACAGCAGCCCTTATGCCGCCTGCGGTGGGTCCTTTCTTGAACCAGGCTATCCTCGATAAGGGAGCCGTAGACAATAAGAGCTATAAGGACCTAGAGACCGCGCTCTCTTACCTGGGGGGCGCTGGGCTGGTGCGTGTGAAGATATGGAACGCCAGGGGCATGGTGGTCTACTCGGACCAGCGCGAGTTGGTGGGCCAAAGCTACGCGATCTCAGACGAGTTGCAGGAAACCCTGGATGGATACACAAAGGCGGGTATCTCGACACTGGCGAAAGACGAGAACGTGGCGGAGCGCGGCTTTGGCCAGCTTATGGAGGTGTACACGCCATTGCGGCTTGCGGGCGAAAACGAGGTGAAGGGGGCTTTCGAGGGTTATTACGACGTTGATGACCTGATGACGCGGATGAGTGAAACCAGCACTCTGCTGTGGCTCAGCATCGCCTGGGGATTTCTCTTCCTGTATATTTCCCTGTTCGCGATTGTGCGCGGGGCCTCGAACCGGCTGGTCAGGCAGGCCCGCGAGAACGCGCGGCTGCTCGCGGACACGCAGCGCAAGGCTGCCCGCCTGCAAACCATCAACGAACTGGCGCGATCGGTGAACGAGCCGTCGCTCGACCTGGACCAGGTGTTCCAGACGGCGCTACGCGGCATCGACCGCATTGCCACGCATAACGGCGCTTGCATTACGTTGCTGGACGAGCACACAGGTGCACCGCTCAAGCGCGTGCTCTCCGGGGCGCCTGAAGGCGAAGACACCCTGCTGCTGGGGGTGGACCCCGATATGGAGAAGGCACTACTGGGTAGCCGGGACCTGGTGTTATGCGCAGACACCCGCAAGGCGCAGGAGCCCGCGGCGCGGGAGCTTGCGGGGCGGGGTGTGGGCTCTTTCCTGGCCGTGGCTATCGCGCTGGGGCAGCGGCGGTTGGGTAGATTGCTGATAGCCAGCGGGCAGACAGGCGCCTTCGACGAGGACGACGCGGCGATCATGCAGGGCGTGGCCGACCAGTTGGCGGTGGCTATCGAGAACACCAGGCTGATCCAGGAGGCTGCGGAGACGACGGCGCTGCGCGAAACCAATCGCTTGAAGGACGAATTCGTGTCGATGGTATCGCACGAGCTGCGCACCCCGCTGGCCTCGATCAAGGGATACTCGCATACCCTGATGAACGCCGACGGCCATTGGGACGACGAAACACGGCAGGAGTTCGTGGGCATCATAGCCGACGAGAGCGACAAGCTGACCGACCTGGTGGAGAACATACTGGAGATGTCGAGGATCGGGGCGGGGCGGCTGCCGGTTACGCCGGAGCCTATTCTGCTTTCACGCTTCTGCCAGGAGGTGATCAACCGGGTGAGCAAGCAGTACCGGAGCGTGGAGTTCGATTGCAGTCTGACCGACCCGCTACCCGTGGTCGAAGCCGACCCGCGCCGGCTGGAGCAGGTGTTGATGAACCTGCTGCAGAACGCAGCCAAGTATTCGGGGGCCGGCAAGGTGGAGCTGGGCGGCAGCTATGACGGCGGGCGTGAGGTGGTGATATACGTCCGCGACAGGGGCGTGGGTATCGCACCCGAGCACCTCCCTCACCTGTTCGACAGGTTCTACAGGGCGGACGACACAGGTGCAGGCAAGAGCACGGGGACCGGCCTGGGGCTGGCCATCGCCAAGGCGCTTGTGGAGGCCCAGGGCGGGCGGATATGGGTTGAGAGCCAACCGGGAGAGGGATCGACCTTTTTCTTCACCCTTCCGGCGTTAGTGCTTGATGGGGAGGGTGGGGAGATGCACAAAGGGGATGTTCTAGCCTCTGGGGTGGCTACACCCAAGTAGGAGCGCCCCCAGGATGCTTCGGTAGGGGGAGACCCCTCACCCCCCAGCCCCCTCTCCCCT
>JBJMMB010000108.1:0-22619 GCA_045805005.1 Chloroflexia bacterium | reverse complement strand
AGCCAGGGCCGCGGCCCTGGCTGCCATTACTGTTATCACATCATTCCCCTAGTAGGTCGGCCCTGCCTGGTTGTAATTGGTGCCGGCCATACCCTGCGTGCCCTCATACTGCATGGCGGTCTGCAGCAGTTGAGGCGTGCTCTGCTCGATGCGCATGGCGGTTTGCTCCTCCTGCTGCAGGTTTTGCTGGAACAGGTTCACGATCTCCCGCTGCCCCATCAGGTCCGCGCCCTGTATCAACCCCCGATACGAGGCGATCTCGTAGTGCTCCACCTTCGAGGCCGCACCTGCGATAGCGCAATCCAACACCTCCGGGGCGTTCTCGGTCTCCTTGAAAACCTTCTGGCCCTCGGTCACAATCCCCTTGGCCCCCGCGCAGGTTGTGCGCTTCGGCTGCTGCCCCACCAGGCTGAACACCTGGTCGAGGTTCCGGATGTGCTGCTGGGTCTGGCTGATGTGCTCTGTGATCATGCTCTTCAGCGTCGGGTCGCTCGCCTTCTCTAGCATCTGCTGCTGGCCCTCGAGGAACTGATGCTCTGCATCGTAGATATCTTCGAGTTCGTGCACAAACTTCTCTTGCAGATTTCTAATAGCCATGTCTAAACCATCCTTTCGTTCTTGTAGCTTCACTGCCCTCTGCTTCGTGCCCTCCACAGGGCCTCATAATTACCCAGCAAGCCGCGTGCCAGTTGGACCCTACGTAATTTTGCGTATTCCGCGCTTGACACCCGGCAGGTGCGTTGCTATAATTCGCCCGACCCTGGTAGTGTGCTTTGCCACCACCGATACTTATATCTGCTCATGCCTATTCGTCATAAGATATTCTTCGGTTATCTCCTTATCGTCGCCGTCACGGTGGTGATGGTTGCCGTATTCCTCGTAACCCTCGCTGATATCAGCGCCCGCTACAGTGACCTCCTCGACCGCAAGCAAATCGTTCTCATGCAGGCTAACGGCCTGCGCGCAGCTGTGCAGCGTGAGGTCGTAGCCGCCCGCACATACGAGCAGCTTAAGGACCCCCTGCTCCTCACCGAGTACCAGACCGCCGTCACCGATCAGCAGCGGGCCATCAGCGCCATGCGCCCGCTCCTCACCGAGCAAGACGACATCGAGGCCTTGAAAAACATCCAGCAGGCGGGCGATAAATATACCGCCTTCGCGCAGAGAGCCCTGGGCCATGCCGCCTCCGGCGCGCAAGAGATCCTCGACAGCACGGGCCTCTCCCAAGGCGAAACCGCCAGGAGAAGCCTGATCCAGGCGTGCGATGCCTTTATCGCCCTCAAGAGCCGCGATGTCGTCCTCGGCGAAGCCGACCTCGCCTACCAGGTCGGCGATGCCTCGTCACGCCTGCTCCTGGGCGCTATCATTGGAGTGCTGGCCGCCCTGATCGCGGCCACCCTACTCACCCAGGGCATCACCGCCCCCCTGCGCAGGCTGGTGCGCAACATCCAGGGTATCTCCGCCGGCGACCTGCGTACGACTGTCACCGTCAAGTCCCAGGACGAGGTCGGAGAGCTTGCCGCCGTGCTCGAAACGCTGCGCCAACGGCTTGCTGCCGCGGCCGACCAGAACCAGGCCCTGCTCGACAGCGCCCGCGAGGAGGCCGAGAAGCTCGCCGCCACCCGCCAGGATTTGGAGCTTGCCAACGCCGACCTTGAGGAGGCCCTGGCTATCGAGTCCGAGGCTAGGCGCCATATAGAGGAGATAAATAGGCTCAAGACCGAGTTCGCGGGCATGGTCTCCCACGAATTGAAGACCCCCGCCTCCTACGTCTACAACTACGCCGCCGCCCTCAAGGAGCACAACCAGAGTCTCAACGAAGGCCAGCGGCACGAGTTCCTCAGCGCCATACAGAGTGAGGCATTCCATCTGCTCACCCTTATAGATGACATCCTGGCTGTCTCGCTCCTCGAGACCGGCGGCCTGGTCCACCGTTTCGTGGAGACCGACCTGCGCAAGCTCACCGACTCGGTCGTCAGAGACCAGCAGCTTACCACCAGGCGCCACACCCTCACGGTCAAAGGCCCCAGCACCCTTCCGGTCTATGCCGACCCTAACAGGCTCAAGCAGGTCCTCAATAACCTCCTATCCAACGCCCTCAAGTACTCGCCCCAGGGCGGGCCCATCGAGGTGCGCCTGCGGGCCAACCCCGGCGACGGCACCGCCCTCATCTATGTGCGCGATTATGGCATCGGCATCCGCCCCGATGACGTGCCCAAGCTGTTCGACCGCTTCACCCGCATCCAGCGGCGCGAGACGATGGCAATACCCGGCAGCGGCCTCGGCCTCTATATCTCCCATCACATCATCCAGGCCCATAAAGGCACCCTCTCGCTGGAACCTGCCCCCGGCAAAGGTACCATCGCCCAGGTGACCCTGCCCCTCATGCCCGGTGCCACTATCGAGGGCGTTGAGGCTACATTTGATGGCACGGTTGATGAAGTAGAAGTAGGCGTATGATAAACAGCAACGTCCAGAGAGAATCACAGGAAGATTTCGAAGTGTCGCCAGACGTACCCATCCGGGTGCTCGTGGTCGATGACCAGTACGCTTTCACCGATATGTTGCGGGTCATCCTCGACTTGCAGCCCGATATCAGCGTGGTCGGCACCGCGCTCACGGGCGATGAAGGCCTGCGCCTAGCCCTCGATCTGCACCCGGACGTGGCCCTGGTCGACTACCACATGCCCGTCATGTCGGGCCTCGAAATGATCAAGGGCCTGCGCGCGGCCCGCGAGCACGCCAAAGTGATCGTACTTACAGGCGACACCAACGAGGCGGTCATGGCCGAGGCCATCGCCGAAGGGGCCGCGGGCTACATCACCAAGCACCAGGCCATCAGCGAGGTGGTCGATGCTGTGCGCCGCGCCGCCGAGGGTGAGCCCGTGATCCCCTCGTTCATGATCCCGCGTATTCTCTCCCACTTCCACATGCAGCAGCAGCAGGAGCAGCAGGCCCTCGCCCTGCGCGACAAGCTCTCCACCCGCGAGATCGAGATCCTCCAGCAGCTCGCCCGTGGAGCCGATAACAAAGCCATAGGCGAAGTCCTGGTCATCAGCCCCCACACCGTACGCACGCACATCCAGAACATACTCACCAAGATGAGCGTCCACTCCAAGCTGGAGGCCACCACCCTGGCCCTCAAAGTGGGCCTCATCACCCTGCCCCGCGACGAAACCTAGAGGCTGGCCCGCGCATGGATACTACCCTCTCCAGCTCCGAACACGACGACCTGAAGCAAGCTGCCGCGGCCAAAGCCATCGAGTACGTCGCTGATGGCATGGTGGTGGGCCTCGGCACGGGCACCACCGCCCGCCATGTCGTGGAAGACCTGGGAGCCCGCGTCGCCGCCGGCCTGCGCATCGTGGGCATACCCACCTCCGAGCGCACCACCGCCCTCGCCCGCGACCTAGGCATCCCCCTCTCCACTCTTGAAGACCATCCCCAGATAGACGTCACCATAGACGGGGCCGACGAGATCGACCTCTCCACCTTCTACGCCGTCAAAGGCCTCGGCGGAGCCCTCCTCCGCGAGAAAATAGTGGCCCTCGCCACCGCCCTGGAGATCATCGTAGTGGACGCCACCAAAATCGTCACCAAACTGGGCACGCACGCCCCCGTCCCGGTGGAAGTCGCCACCTTCGGCTGGAGCCGAACCCGCCAATCCCTGGCCTCCCTCGGCTGCGACCCCATCCTTCGCACTACCCCCGACGGTAGCCCCTATATAACCGACTCCGGCAACTACCTCCTCGACTGCCGCTTCCCCCCCATAGATGACCCCTCCACCCTCGCCGCCCAAATAAAAGCCATCACCGGCGTAGTAGACCACGGTCTCTTCCTGAACGTAGTAGGCTCCGTAATCATAGCCTCCCCCCAGGGCGTCCAGGTAATCGACAAGCCCACGGGCTCCTGAAGCCGTAGGATTTTAGTAGGGGCAGGCCCCCGTTGCCTGCCCTTACAACTGCCTTCCGTCCTCCTGTAGAACACCCCACGGTGGAAAAACCCGCCCCGCAAAGCCCGGATGGTGTACTCTACCCAATACACAACCCACCAAACCACGGGTCCATCAAACCCCCTAACCCTACCACCCTTACGTTTTACGTTTTACGTTTTACGTTTTCACTTTACGCATCCTGTCCCATGCCATTCAACACAACCGAAGTTGCAAAGCAAATAGAGCAAAGCCGCAGGGGAGTGCAGGCCGAGGCCAGGGCGCGCCAGGACGCCATCGCCCTGGCCCTCAAAATATACCGCGAGGCTGACGAGACCGCCTGGGAGCAGCGCGTGCAGGACGCCTCCGCCAGGCGCTGGGTGGGCGAGCCCCTCTCCCCCCTCCACGAGCAGTCCTCCGCCCGCATTTCCGCCCCAGACTACAGCGTGGTAGCCACCGATTCCTCCTTCATCGCCCCCGACAAGCACCGGGGGGCGATGTCATACCTCATCAACGTCGGCAGGGTCATGGTAAGCTACGGCGACCAACCCGCCGCCGAGATCGACAACACTCCCAACCACTACAGCGACCTGCTGGTAGAGGGCGAGGAGGCCATGTCGGGCCGAGTGCTCCAGGCCAAATGCGCCCTCCGCGAGTTGCACGAGCTCTACGCCTGGGCCGACCTCTACAGGCCCGACCTGGCCCTCCTCGACGGCTCGCTCATGCAACTGGTCCTTGTGCTCTCAAAAGAAGAGCACGTCGAGGCCCTCATGGCCGATTATTTCCGCACCCTGCGTGCCTTCCACGACATCCGGGTGCCCATCATAGGCTACATCAGCCTGCCCGAGAGCCAGATGGTCATGCGCGCCATACGCATGCTCGCCTGCGACAAGCCCGTGCCCTGCGAGAAGCAGCCTGACCCCGACGATCCGTGCGGCTGCCGCCCCCTCTGGACCATCAACGACGCCGACCTCTTCTGGGAGATGCTCGACGCCAACCAGCGCTCGCCCATTTTCGGCCCCGAGTTCTCCCACCTGGTGGGCAGCAACGCCCCCGACATCAAGCAGATGGTCTTCGCCTACCTGGGCACCCAGTACGAGACGGCCCGCTTGGAATTTCCCGCCTGGGTCTGGGAAGAAGGCCTGCTCGAACGCGCCATATCCATAACCCTGCACCAATCCCTCCTGGGCCGTGGCTACCCCAACTGCCTCACCCTCGCCCACCAATTCGCCGCCCTCCACAACGTAGACCGCGAAAGCTACTACTTCCTCCTCGAAAGAGCCGGCCTCCTAACCAAAACCTCCGAAAAAGCCCACGGCAAGAGGATGATAGGGCAGGCGATCTAGTAGGGGTCAGAGGGCGTTCAAAAGGGGTGCAGGGGGCTCCCTGCCGGGGGCTTGTGGGTGTCTCCCAATACTTCCCCTTCCTCCACAAGAGGGGGATGCAGGGGGCTCCCTGGCGGGGGTTTGGGGGTGTCCCCCAAAGTTTCATTTACTCCCCCTGGGAGGAAGAAGAAAGAAAGAACAAGAGGAGAACCATGGATAGCGATAGCAACAACCCTAGGAAGCAGCTCGGAGAGCTAATCTCCACATCTTACAGCAGCTTCACAGTCGAATCCTACCAGTTGAACAGCACCCCGCCCCTGGGCGGCCTCGTGGTGGCCGAGAGCGTCCTGGGCGTCGTGTGCAGCGCCCGCACCGAGGGCCTCGGCCCCATCTCCGCCAAAGGCAGCGCCGGTGACGAAGACGGCAGCGTCTACAGCCTCTACCCTGACCTCCAGCGCACCCTTCGCTCCCAGTTTACCGCTCTCGTCGCGGGCTGCTACACCGACACCGGCGCTCCAGGTTCGCAAACTGCCATCTACACCTACCCCGAGTGCCCACCCAGGGTACACTACAAATGCTGGCTCGCCTCCACCGAGGAGCTAATCGCCTTCACCCGCCAACCCGACTACCTCCGCCTCCTCCTCTCCTCCACCGAGGCCGCCAACATCGACCAGGTGCTCATCCACCTCATCCACGCCGCCTACAAAGCCACCGGCCGCGACTACCAGTGGCTAACCACCACCGCCGAATACCTCGGCCGCCAGTTAAAAGGCCAATACGACCGTCTCCTCGCCATCCTCAAAACCCTCGACGCCCTAACCGCCGAACCCACCCAATCACCCGCCAACCTACGCGAATCGGTAGGCAACATTCGGTTATAGAGAAACATAACACCCAGAGCACGAAGTGCTCTGGGTGTTATGTTTGGAAAGAAAAAGGTAAATTAGACCAAATGGACAACACACTAGTATCCCACATCATGGACCGCGCCAACCGCAACGGCCACTCAGATGCCCCCATCGAGCGCGCCCTCCTCGGGCAGGTCACCGCCGCCGACACCGAGCGCGGCGTCACCGTCCACCTGCGGCCCCAGCAGCCCGTTGAGTTACTGCGCCAGGGGCAGTTCGTCGTCGTCGAGGGGAGGCACGTCCGCTTCTTCGGCACCATAAGCTCCTTCCACCTCGCCATCACCGATCCCGCCATCGGCATGGACCCCCCCGACGCCAATTCGACCCTCATCCGCGATACCCTATCCGGCTCCGCCACCTACGCCGAATGCAACGTGCGCACCGCCCTCGAACTCTCCCCCGAGGGCATGCCGCGCCCCGCCCGCACGATACCCGGCCACTTCAGCCGCGCCTACGCAGCGGGCCAGAAGGACTACCAGATGGTCTTCGGCGCCGAGGACAAGCACCACTTCGTCGTCGGCTCCCCCCGCGAGCTAGACGAAACAAGCGCCGACCAGGCTCCCATCTGCCTCGACCTCCGCAAGTTCGTCGAGCGCTCCAACGGCATTTTCGGCCGCTCGGGCACCGGTAAGAGCGTCCTGGCCCGCCTCCTTATGTGCGGCCTCATAAACTCCGGGGCCTGCGTCAACCTCATCTTCGACATGCACTCCGAGTACGCCCACCAGAAAGAGCTTGAGCCCCGAGGCACCGGCAAGTACGCCAAGGGCCTGCGCGAGCTATTCGGCAAGAGCCGCGTGGCCCTCTACACTATGGACGAGGAGGCCAGCCGCAAAGGCGGCGGCGTGGACGGCACCATCCGCATCCCCCTCAGCAGTATCACCATCGACGACATCGAAGCCCTATCCTCCGAGTTGAAGATGAGCGAGGGCTCGGCCGCCATCATCACCGCCCGCCAGGTCTACCGCAAATTCGGCAAGGGCTGGATAGAGAAGCTCATCAGCATGTCCGCCGAAGACCTCAACGACTTCTGCAAAGAGACCGGCGCTCACCAGGGCTCGGTCGAGGGCCTCAAGCGCAAGCTCGAAACGATAAGCGACCTGGGGTTCGTCGTCGGCAAGAAGGAAGCCGAGGGCGCGGGCATCAACGGCCTCATCTCCGATCTCCGCTCCGGCAGGCACGTCATCCTCATGTTCGGCCAGTACCGCGGCACCCTCGCCTACATGCTGGTCGCCAACATCCTCACCAAGCGCATCCACGACGAATGGGTGCGCTGGTCCGAGACCTACGAGGACGGCAAAGGCGACGCCCCCAAACCCCTCATGATCACCATCGAGGAAGCCCACAAGTTCCTGGGCCGTGACAGCGCGACCATCTTCGGCACCATAGCCCGCGAGATGCGCAAATACCTGGTCACCCTCATGGTCATCGACCAGCGCCCCTCCGGCATCGACGACGAGGTGATGAGCCAGATAGGCACCCGCGTCACCGCCCTCCTCAACGACGAAAAAGACATCGACGCAGTCTTCACCGGCATCCGCGGCGGCTCCCAGCTAAAAGCCCTCCTCGCCACCCTCGACAGCAAGCAAGAGGTCATGATCATGGGCCACGCCGTCCCCATGGAGGTAGTCCTCCGCGTCCGCTCCTTCGACACCGCCCTCTACGAAAGCCTCAAAGCCGCCGGCACTCCCACCGCCAAATCCATACCCGAGAACATAGAAAAGTCAGAGAAAGCCAAAACCACTCTGGAAGACCTGTTCGGGGAATAGCACGCAGAACGCCCCGGCCACAACCGGGCACAAGTTATGCTGAATCTCTCGGTGGCTGCGCACGCTCCGCTGCGGGCAGCCATGCTCAGCGAAAGGAGACACACTTCCATGGCAGACAAAATCAGCAAGCGAGAAGACGTCGACCCCAAAGAGGGCGAGCGCAAATACGGCGACGTTGAATACGCGGACCCCACCAACAAAAAGTACCCCATCGACACCCCGGAGCACATCCGCGCCGCCCACAGCTACATCAACCACGAAGACAACGCCGACAAGTACGACCCCGACGAAGTCAAGACCATCAAAGACCGCATCAACCGCGCCGCCAAAAAGCACGGCATCGAGATCAGCACCGAGTAATCGTGTCATAAACAGGGAAAATGGCCGCCTGTGGCGGCCATTTTCCCTGTTTATGACATTTATTTCAGATGATAAGGTGCTCTGGGGCGGGTGAGCAAGATATTGAATTACATCTCAAGACCCATCCATTTGTGATTTACCCCACGTCGCAAGACCTATGCAAGTGTGATTCACTTTACATCATAGGGTCCATCCTTTTGTGACTTACTTTACATACAATCTTAGTCATAAGATAAAGTGTTCGAAGACATTCCAGGGGAGACCAACCATGAAGACCATGACTGCAGGCACCGAACCAACGACCTAAACCCCCCAGCCTCGTGCCGCGAGGCGTTTTGTTTGGGCTGCCACTTCCTCATTCAAAGTCGTAACCTCCCACGGTATGCTATTCCGGGCAGCAAGAGTAAGTCCTCCACAGAACAATATATGGTATTGAGAGGAAACATATAAGATGAACCGCCATTCGTATTCCGGCACGCAGACGCGAGGCCCCCTACGCCTACTTACCACCCTTATAGCGATCAGTTTGTCGATCCTGGCTGCCACGTTCTTTTTGGGCAACTTCTCTAAAGTAGGCACTTTGCAGTCAGGCGAAGTATTAGAAATCAGCGGCGCGCACGTGGCGCTCGCTCACAGCATGCACTCCATAACGAGAGAGACGGAAACCCAGACGCGCACAACCACCCCCACCAGGACCATTGCGGCCGCGCAGGCGTTCGGGGTCGCCCCCTTTGTTGTGCGTGCACCGCTTCCGTACACGGCCCTCGGCGTAGCCATCGCCAGCGACGGCACGTACATCTACGCTAACGGTGGCTCAACGTCTCCGGCACTTCTTCGTGACGAAACCTACCGCTACGACCCCGCCGCGGATGCGTGGACGCCCCTTGCACCATCATCTGATAGACACTATAATAGCCCGGCCGTATATGGCAACAACGGCAAGATCTACGTGCTGGGCGGGGTTGCCGATGATGGCCAGCGCACCATCTCCAACGCGAATCGCATTTACGATATCGCCACTAACTCGTGGTCTGCCGGCGCGCCGATGCCCCTGGCGCTCGGTAACGTAGCCGCTGCCTACCACAGCGGCAACATCTACATGGCCGGGGGCCACGACGGCTCCAATCCCACCCAGGCCGCCTGGGCTTACGACATCGCCGGTAACAAGTGGACACGCCTGGCTAACATGCCCCAGCCTCTCTCTCTGCCCGGCTTCGGTGTGATCAATGGTAAGCTATACATCGCGGGCGGGACAGGCTCCAGCGTCAATCTCAACACCCTATACGCTTACGACATCACGGCCAACAGTTGGACCCGGCTCGCAGACCTGCCGCAGGGCGTGGATAGCCCTGGTAGTGCAGTGGTGAGCGGCAAGCTGTGGCTGTTCGGGGGTGGCGCCCCGGTCTCAACTAACTCCACCCAAATCTACGACCCAGCTACCAACATCTGGACCAGCGGGCCATCACTAAACCAGGCGCGCTCGTTCTTCTATGGCACGGCGGCTGGATCCGCTGTTGCCGCCATTGGTGGCTTTGATGGAGCCGACACCGTGAACACGAATGAGGTTTCGCCCAACACGCCCATCCCCGCGGGGGTGCTGGTCGGCCACGTGACTTGGCAGGGCCGCCCGGCCCAGCCGAGCGCTTTGCAGCAGTTGCCCATCACGCTGACCCTGAAGAGCGGCTCGACCGAGGTGAACTACCCTTACCAGATCACGGACGCAAGCGGTTTCTTTACTACCACCGTAGACACCCTGCCGACCGGCATCTACAACTGGCGCGTCAAAGGCCCCACGTTCCTGGCGACCTCGGGTATTCTGACGTTGGCGGGAGCCGTCACCAACCTGGAGATGGGCCTGCAGAGAGTCGGGGACCTCAACGGTGACAACCAGGTCAATACCGCGGACTTCACCTTGCTCAAAGTCAACTTCGGCCAGGGAGGCGCGCCGCCTGTCGGCCCATAGCTTTTCTGGATGTGAAACCACAAAAGCCGCATGTGGCGGCTTTTGTGGTTTCACATCAGGATCTGCTCGCGCCAGCGACTCGGCATGAGAAGCGGCCCCCGCTCCTCTGCGGTTCCAAACCCCAAAATCCTTTGCGTACTTTGCGCTCTTAGCGCCTTTGCGGTTCGTCCCTCATAAATAGCTGGTGGTTCCACGGTGCTCTTGGTACCTTGGTGGTTCCGTCTCTCTCCCACCCCTCCCAACCACCCAAGCCGGCAATCACCTCTTGGCCTGCTAATTCAACAGAATCCTTGGCGCTCTTTGCGTCCTTGGCGTCTTGGCGGTTTCGTTCTCTCTACCCTTGTAACCGAGTGCGGCCGGTGAGCGCGTCCTGGCGGTTTCTTCCTCTAACCTGCGCCCTACCTACGGGCCGAGTGGCGGCGCGCCAGCTGAGCCGAAGTTGATCCGCAGCAACGCAAAGTCGCTGGCGTTCACCACCCGGTCGCCCGTGAAGTCTGCCCGGTCGTCGTAGCCGGGGTCACCGATGGACTTGCCGAAGGTGGCCTTGAGGATGGTGAAGTCCGTTGCATTGACCACGTTGTCATTGTTGGCGTCGCCCGCCGCTTGCTGCCCCATCTCCGCCAGGGTGAAGTTGTCCCCCGCCAGGCTTACGCTCCCCGAAGTCGCCAGGTACTTGGCCTCTTTCACCCGCCAGAAATAGTTGCCGTTCGGCACCCCGTCTACCGGCACGGTCAGGTAACCGTCCCAGTCGGTGGCCGTATCATACCGGTAGACCGGACCTCCCGCCTGCAACCGTAGCGTGAGGCTCACCGGCAGCGCGTTGGGTGGGCTCTGGGTAGCGGTTGGGCGTCCCTGCCAACTGGCGTGACCAACCAGGAAGGGTGAGGGCGTGGGCGTCCCCGCCGGGCAATCGGCGTAGCTTATCGCCACCTGCACGTCGTCTATCCACCAGCCTACCGCCCCAACCACGTGGTCGGTCCCCAGCCGGAAGCGGAACATCACGCTGTGCCCGGCGTAGGGCAGCAGGTCCACCGCCACCTTGTTGAAGGCCGGATAGCCCGCGCTGTAGCCTCCCCAGCCAGCCCTGCCCGCCAGCGGGTTGAAGTGCCCCACCGCGATGCTGCAATTGTACCCACGCAAGATGATATTCGGTCCCGCGTCCACCCACGACGCGCCCCCGTCTATCGACGCCTCCAGCACCCCCCCGTCGTAATAGAGCGTGCCATCGGTGTCGAACCCGTGCTGGTGCCAGAACGACAGCACCGCCGAGGTAGCATTGACCGGCACGACGATTGGGCTGCTGAGCGCCAGCCGCTGGTCGGTCACGCTGCTCAGGTTGGGCGCGAACGCCGAGTGGGTTCCGGTATGCGCCCCTGTCGTCACCGGGCTCCAGCCAGGCGTGCCGCTCGTGCTGAACTGTCCCAGGTTGCCCCCCTCGAAGCCCTCGGCCACGGGCGTTTGCGGCGGGCAGACCGTGCCCGTGGGCGTATTGGTTGGGGTAGGCGTGAACGTAGGGGTCCAGGTGGGTGTGTAGGTCGGCGTTGGCGTGGGCGTCACGATGTTGTCGCATGAAACGTTGGAGGTAAGGGTCAGCGTATATGCCGGGCACCCGGTATGCTCGGTCAGCTCGTTGACGACCACCGTGAAGTAAGAGCCCCGGAACGCCAGGAACGAATAGGTCGTGGTGCCGGTGACCACGTCTCCCGAGCCGCCTTGATAGCCGAAGCAGACGTCGTTCGAGCTGAACAGCCCCCTGTAGGCTGTGCTGTACAGGTTGCCTGGGCATCCGGTGGCCGTCAGTTGGACCGTGATACACTGCGTGCTGAAGCTGCCCCGTGGGAAGAAGAAAGTGTAGGCCTTGTAGTGCCGCTTCGTGGTGTCCTCCACTCCGGGGCAGGGCGGGTTGAAGTCGCCGCACGCGGAGGGAGAGAAGGTGCGGGTCACCATCCCGTCCTGCATATAGTCAGCCATAGTGATGGAGTCGTTGATGACCACGCAAGGCGTTGACGCCGGGGCGTTCATAACTGTGGGCGTGAACGTGCTCGTGGGCGTGGGCGTCAGCAGCGGCGCGCTCGCCCCCACATCCCCCGCCCCAGCCTGCGCCAGGAGCAGCACCCCCAGCATTGCCGCCCCCGCCACGACACCGTACCACCTATACGCTCGCTTCCCTCGTGAGCTACCCATTGCCGCCCGCCTCCTCGCTACGCTTTACACCCCACAATGCCGCGACGGCTTCTCATGGCCCGACCAGCGGCGCACCACCTAGCCCATAGTTGCCCTTCAAGAGGCTGAAGTCCGTCGCATCCACGTTGTCGGTGTTGTTGAAGTCGGGTCTGGGGTCCCAGCCACAGCCAAAATCGAAGCACCAGCGGTGAGCAAAAGTCGACTTCAACACCCCGAAATCAGTGGCATTGACGACGTTGTCGTTCAAGGCATCGCCGGCCAGCATCAATCCCATCTCCAGGTTCGTGACCGGACCCCCGCCCAGGGACACCTGTCCCCCTCGCGCCAGGTTCCTGTAGCCCTTCGCCTGGTATTTGTAGGTGCCCGCCGGCAGCGTGTCGACCGGCACGGTGATGAAGCCACTGGCATCGGTAGCTAGGTTGGCGTATTGAACCAACGGATCCCCACCGACCAATCTCAACGTCAACGTCAGCGTTTGGGTGGAGTTCCGCGAGTTCGGCTGCTGTATACCCTGCCAGGTAGTATGCACCACCAGCACATCACCCGGCGCATCAGGATGCCCGGTGTGGCCTCTATCCGTGGGAAGAGTCGCCGCCCCTCTCGCGGTGCCACTCGTGGCCGGCTTCCCTCCCGCCACTGAGCTTGTGGAGGCCACACTCATCAGCCCCAGCCCGGCAATCACCACGCATGCCGCAAACCAATACCGGCCGCTTATCCGGTAACCTATTATGAGTGCCATCGCACCCTCCTTCTGTACACCCCGCGCATAGAAACGGCTAAGATCCATTCCTCTCATAGGCAACGGACTACAGGGACGGTGAGCTTGCCCCGATTATACATCCTCCCCCGCCGCTGGGATAGCCCCAAAGTTTCACAAGAAATTATACAAGAACCGCCACAAACCAGCTTCCAAACCCCTTATCATATTTGGTGATCTCTTGGTGTCTTGGTGGTTCCATCGCCAAAGCACCTGCCAACCACCCAAGTCTGAGAGCGCGTCCCGGCCAACCCAATACAATAAACTCTTAGCGTCTTGGCGGTTTCTTAAAACAGTGCCGGATTAAGGCCCAACTGGAGGCGCGCCCCCGTGCCCGAAATTGCCCTTCAGCAGAGCGAAGTCGCTCGAGTCCACGCTGTCTGTGTTGTTGAAGTCCGCCCTTGCGTCGTAGTCGCTACAGAAGCAGAAAGGCTTTCCAAAGGTGCTCCTCAGCATGGCGAAGTCGATGCTATTCACAGCGTTGTCGTTGCTCGCGTCGCCCGCCGACATCAACCCCATCTCGACATTCGCCACCGGCCCACCCCCAACCATCACTTGCCCGCCGTTCGCCAGGTTCCTTGGCCCTTTCGCCTGGTAGTTGTATGTACCCACCGGCAGCGTCTCCACCGGCACCGTGAAGAAGCCGCTCGCATCGGTTTGAAGGTTGGCGTACTGCGCCAACGGCCCACCTCCCATCGCCCTCAACGTCAAAGCAAGCGTCTCCGTCGTGTTCCGCGAGTTCGGCTGCGCGATGCCCTGCCAGGTGACGTGCCCCACCAGCGCCGCCCCGCTTGCGGGCGTGCCGGTTGGCGTCCTGGTCGGTGTCCAGGTCGGCGTGACGGTTGATACGGCGGTGTTCGTGGGCCCTGCCGTATTCGTCCCCGTATTGCTCGCTGTCGGTGTGTCTGTCGGCGTATTTGTAAACGTCGAAGTGCCCGTGGATGTGTTTGTCACCGTCCCAGTGTAAGTCGGCACCGATGTCCACGTGCTTGATGGGGTGGGCGTCAGTGTGCCTATCCCGCTGCAACCCATATCTGTGGTGAGTTCCAGCCTATAGGCCGAGCACCCCGTGTTCGGAACGACCTCATTGACGACGATCGTGAAGGAGGTACCCCGGAATACCGAGAACGAATATGAGGTCGTACCCGTGACCACATCCCCCGTGCCGCCCGCGTAACCCAGGCACAGATTATCCGGGCCGCTGCCTCCCAACGCATAGCTGTAGATGTTGCCGGGGCAGCCGGTGGCCGTGACCCTCACCGTCACGCACTCCGTGCTGACGCTGCCAAACGGCATGTAAAAATGGTGCCTGTCCACGTGCCGCAGAATAGTATCCGCCTCACCGGGGCAGCTGTTAGAGAAGCCACAGCTAGAGGGTGCGAACCCCACGTTGAACATCCCCGGCTGCGTCAGGTCCGACATCGTAATCGCATCATCTATGACCCTGCACGGGGTAGGCACCGGAGTGCTCGTCCGCGTACGGGTGGGCGTCGGCGTGCGCGTCGACAGGTAGCATATCGGTTGCGGGTCTGTGAAAAAGCTCAGATTCCAGCAAGCGTTCTCCCCCTGGCCGAACACCTGCGTCCTGTAGTACAGGCGGTCGGGCGGGGCCGGGTCCACGTACATGTTGCCGCTATATTGCGTCCTCCCCGGTGGCAGCGTCACGGGAAACATCGAGGTAGTCCACAGGTCCCACGGTCCATCCACGCTCGGAGCGTTCTGCAGATACACGAAAAACGTCCCGTAGCGCGTGTCGGTGCAGTCATTGTCAACCGTGTATGTGTAGTGGTAGTTAGGGTCCTCCACCGAGCACGTAACCACCCCCGTCGCTGACAAATCGTCGCAGCAACTTGGGGTAGCTGTCACCCCCGTAACTGGCGTAAACGTGCTTGTAGGCGTAAAGGTATTGGTGGGCGTGGTCGTCAGCAAAGGCGCCCTTGCCCCCGCCCCCCGCGCCAGCGCCTGGGAAGCGAACACGAACCCCAGGACCAGCAAACCCGCCAGCGCGAAATAGAATCTAACCCAAGATGCCCCTAGCAATCCGCTCATCTACCCAGCTCCTCTCTGACACATAGCCAAAAACCCGCTCCCCACAACAGGGTTGCGTCCGGCCCACCCACATCATAGAACCTTTGGACAGGTTATGGGCCACACAAAAACCCGTACAAAATTTCTCATTATCCACCGCACACGCACTGCTAAATGTTGGTATAATACTACTTTGTGAGCGGCAGCCACGCCCTGGCTGCCTTCTCTTTTGTAAGGCGCTAGCCTCATATCCCTAGTCGGAGGACGATGGTGTCCCACACCCACGCTCAGGACCGCAACTACATCGAAACCCTGGTCGTAGCCCTCGGCGGCAACGCCATCCAGGGCTCCGGAGACCGCGGCACCGCTGCCGAGCAGCTAGCCAACGTGCGCCAGGCCGCGGCCTCCATAGCCGAGCTCGCCGACCGCGGCTACAGGGTGGTGCTCGCCCATGGCAACGGCCCCCAGGTCGGCACCATCCTCCTGCAGCAGGCCATCGCCGAAGCCTCCGAAGGCATCCCCGCCATGCCCATGGACGTCGCCGGGGCCATGAGCCAGGGCCAGATTGGCTATATGATGCAGCAGTCCCTCCAGAACGAGTTGCGCGCCCGCGGCAGGCCCTGGCCCGTCGCCACCGTCGTTACCCAGGTGGTCGTCGATCCCAACGACCCCGCCTTCTCCAATCCCACCAAGCCGGTCGGCCCCTTCTACACCGCCGACAAAGCCGACCTGCTTCGCGCCAAAGGCTTCACCGTCATCGAGGACAGCGGCAGGGGCTACCGCCGCGTCGTCCCCTCCCCCATGCCCATGGCGATAGCCGAGATATACGCCATCCGCACCCTCATCAACAGCGGCGCGCTCGTTATATGCGCCGGCGGGGGCGGCGTGCCTGTGGTCCGCGACGACAAAGGCGACCTCCACGGCGTCGAGGCCGTCATCGACAAAGACCTCGCGGCCTCCCTCCTCGCCCAGAAGCTCGACGCCGACCGCCTCCTCATCCTCACCGACGTAGAGAAGGTCGCCATCAATTACCGCAAGCCCGACCAGCAAGACCTCTCGCGCCTCACCCCCGAAGAGGCCCAACGATATATCAACGACGGCCAGTTCGCCTCCGGCAGTATGGGCCCCAAAGTCCGAGCCGCCCTCACCTTCATAGAGGCCGGCGGCAAACAAGCCATCATCACCCACCTGCATAGCGCCCTCCGCGCCATAGCAGGCGAAACCGGAACAAGCATCGAGCAGGAATCAGGGGTATCAGCGTCAGCGGGGGGCAGTCAGGGATCAGGGACATAAGCAGGCTCCCGACCCCCGACCCCCAGCCCCCGACCCCAAAAGGAGCCCAACATGGCCGTAAGCATGAAAGGCCGCAACCTGGTGTCGATAGACGACTTCAACGCCGAGGAGATCTGGCAGGTGTGGTCTCTCGCCGCCGAGTTGAAGCGCAAGCAGAAGATGGGCGAGCCCCACCGCATCCTGGAGGGTAAGCAACTCGCCATGCTCTTCCAGAAACCCTCTCTCCGGACGCAGGTGAGCTTCGAGATGGGAATGTCCCAACTGGGAGGCCACGCCCTCTACCTGGGGCCCGACCAGATACAGCTAGGCAAGCGCGAGAGCGTGCCCGACGTGGCCCGCGTCCTGGGCCGCATGGCCGACGGCATCATGGCCCGCGTCTTCGCCCACAGCGACGTAGAGCAACTGGCCGCGCACGCCGGTGTGCCCGTCATCAACGGCCTCTCCGACGAAGAGCACCCCTGCCAGTCCCTCACCGACCTCTTCACAATCTACGAGAAGAAGCGCCGGGTCGAGGGCATCAACCTCACTTACATAGGCGACGGCAACAACGTGGCCGCGGCCCTCCTCATGAACGCCGCCAAAGTGGGCATGAACATCACCATAATCAGCCCCGAGGGTTTCGAGGTCCAGCCCAGCTACATCCAGAAGGCCAGGGCCGCCGCGGCCATCACCGGCTCCCAACTCCGCTTCTCCAGCGACCCCAACGACGTGGCGGGCAGCGACGTCCTCTACACCGACACCTGGGCCAGCATGGGCCAGGAGAGCGAAGCCGAGATGCGCGGGCGCATCTTCAAATCCTACCAGGTCAACGAAAGGCTCCTGGAGCGCGCCGGAGGCAAAGCCCTCGTCATGCACTGTCTCCCCGCCCACCGCGGCTCGGAAATCACCGACCAAGTAATGGACGGCCCCTCCTCCATAGTCTTCGACCAGGCCGAAAACCGCCTCCACGTCCAAAAAGCTCTGCTGGCCCTGCTGATGTAGCCGCAGAGCTGCCCGCAACCGTTCAGACGCTAACGCCCCAGCTTCCGCTCAACAACGCGGCCGTTGACCGGGTCAAGGTAAATGTACTCGTCGCTGTACGACTCGTTGAGTGGATCGCTGATTTTCTGGGGCGGATACGTCACAACCCAGCACCCATGCGGGTATTCGCTGGACGTGTAGTCGGTCCACAGCGATATTCTAAGGTAATCGCGGTAGATCGGGCGCGGTGATGCCGGGTCGGCCAGCACTTCCTTCAAGATATCCCGTGGGCTTAGCCGCATGCCTTGCGCAATATCGCGAGCCTTCTGCACTTCTTCGGACAACCATGGGCTGCTTACCGACGACTCGTCCCTTACCTCTTTTATCCTGGGCGGGTCTGTGTCCAGCAACGTTATTACGATGTGGTGGTTATTCGGCTTCCGGAACTCGAACTCCTCCTCCAGGGTCGTCTCGGCGCTGAGCGGGGGCGTCCGATCATACAGCGGTTGTGCCCTAACCGACTCCAGTACCACGCCTTTATCTATGCTCCGTGCTTTAGCCTCCGCTACGGCAAACTGGTCAGCCCAACTAGATGGATTGCTGGTTGTGGGCCCGCGTTGGTAAGCCATCGCGCCAAGCGGCGCGACCATGATTAGCACAAGCGTTAGCAAACGGAACAGCGCCCGCCAACTAAACCTCACATTCGGCGCAGGCAACGCCACAGAGCCCATCCCGCCACGGAGCCTTACCCGCACCAAACCCCCCACGATTCCTATCATGAAGAGCACCCCGGCCAGCAGCCCAAACATGAGCATTACGAACTGGTCGGTGTCGTCGCCCGCGTACCTTGAGTCGCTCTCCAATATCCGCCAGCCGAGCAGATAGAGCAAAAGTCCAGCGCCTGTCCCAACATACAGCAGGACAAAAGGCAGCGCCAAGAAGCGCAGGGCTCTGTTACCCAGCGCAAAAGCCTTATCATTTATGTCCAGTGACTCCCTGCTCAAGTTTGGCTGCTCCAATTTTAATCCGGGTACGGTCACCCAGCTACATTCTAGTGGCTCATCTTCTCGTGGGTCAATGGGAGAATCGTCCCAATTACTCGGTGAATCTGATTGGAGCAGATCGGACAGGCCGTGGAGTTATCAGTCGGAGCTTTGGGCACCTTACCATGCGCGATGAAGGCCCTCCTAAACGCGTTGGTTCGACAAACCCTTTGGATGTATACTTAACCCGGCAGGCGAAAACCCCGGCCATCCGCTGCCAGGCTCCTTACTCGCCATGCCGCTTCGAAAGGAGAATGACATGGACCAGCAGGAAACCCCTCAGATACCGCAAACACCAACGTCGATTCAACCCTCCAGCCAGCCCCCGCGCACGGAGGAGTTCAAGCTTAATGGAGATCAGATCTTCGCCAGGATCAAGGATATCCTCCACGAAGGCAATGTCCGTCGCATCAGTCTCAAGGACGCCGACGGGCGCATCATAGCTGAGTTCCCCCTCACGGCCGGCGTTATCGGGGCCCTCCTCGCCCCCTCCCTCGCCGCCATTGGCGCCATCGTCGCCCTCGCCTCCGACCTCACCATAGTAGTCGAGCGTAGAGAGTGAGCCCTCGCGGCTCTCAATAGCATAAAAGCAGGGACACGCACTCCAGTGCGTGTCCCTGCTTTTATGCCCCTATGCTCTATGGGTTCAGGGGAGGCCACCCGGTATGGGGGTCGGGGGGGTCGTCTTCGGCTTGGCCTTGGGCGTCCCCTGCGGCTGGCTGTGCAGTTGCGGGTTCTTGTCCTTGTAATTCACGCACCCCCTCGGAGGCGCGTCCTTCAGGAACAGGTCCGTGATCGTCCCCTTGTTCGAGCAGGCCGAGTCCTTGATAAGCCCCGGCGGCTGCACGAAATTCGTTCGCAGATTCCCCTCCGAGTTGCGCACAAGGTTCACAAAGTCAGGGTTGTCGTAGAACGTCTCCATCATGTTGTGCCACACTACCGCCGCGCCGATAGCTCCTGTCACCTGGAACATCTGCGCGTTGTTGCTGTTGCCCACCCACACCCCGACAGCCAAGTCCGGCGTGTACCCCAGCGTCCAGCTATCCCGGTTGTCGTTCGTCGTGCCCGTCTTGGCCGCCGCCGCGAAGCTCAAGTGCAGCGGGTTGTTCACCCCAAAGGCCGCCGACCGCGCCCGGTTGTCCGACAGAATCGACGTTATCATGTAGGCGTAGCGAGGGTCGAGCACCGAGCCCTTGCCCGAGCCGTACTGCCGCTGCTGCACCGGCGTGCAGTCCCCCGCGCCGTCCTTGAGCGTCCCGTTGCACTCGATAATGCGCCCCTGCGGGTCCTCGATCTTCAGGATCGGGTTGGCGTCCACCTCTACCCCGCCGTTCGCGAACGTGGAGTAGGCGTTGGTCATATCCAGCAGGGTCACTTCCCCTCCGCCCAGCGTGAGCGACAGCCCGTACCAACCCGTGCCCCTGTTGAGCCCCTTGATGCCCAGGTCGTGCGCCGTGTCTATCACGTTTTGCAATCCAGCGAACTGCAACGCCTTCACCGCCGGGATGTTGTACGAGTTGCCCAGCGACTCCCGCACCGTCACCCAGCCGTGGTCTTTCCCATCGTAGTTCTTCGGCACGTACGGCTTCTGGCCGGGGTTCGGGAACGAGGTCAGCGTATCCAGCAGCACCGTCCCCGGCGTCCACCCCTCCTTGAAAGCCGTCGCGTACGTGATCGGCTTGAAAGACGAGCCCGGCTGCCGCTCGGCCACCGCCACGTTCACCTGGCCGTCGATGCTCTGGTCGTTGTAGTCCACCGACCCCACCATGCCCAGGATCTCGCCCGAGTTGGGTTTCATCACCACGATGGCCGCGTTTGTCGCCCGCTGCCGCCTCAACTCCTCGATCCGGTCGCGGGCCACCTTCTCCGCCGCCGCCTGCACGTTCAAATCAAGCGTTGTCGTCACGACCAGCCCCGCGTTGAGCGCGTCCGGCCCGTACAGGTTCTCCAGGTATTGCTTCACATAGAATACAAAGTGTGGGGCCTTGCCTTTCGGCGGCTCGTAGGGGTGCAATACGAGATTGGCCTGCTGAGCCTGTGTGGCCTTCTCGCTCGTAATCATCCCCTGCTTGCTCATCAGATCGAGCACCGTTGCCTGTCGACGCTTCGCCAGGTCTTTGTTCACGAACGGATCGTATTCCGTAGGAGCCTGTGGGAGCCCGGCCAGTAGCGCCGACTCTTCCAGGCTCAAGTCCTTGGCATGCTTTCCGAAGTAAGTCTGCGCGGCGGCCTCAATCCCGTAAGCCCGGTGGCCGTAGTAGTTCTCGTTCAGGTACATCTTCAGGATGTCGTCCTTCGAGTAGTACTGCGTGAACCGCACGGCCTGGATGGCCTCCCTTATCTTGCGGCTGAGGGTGCGCGCCGTGCGCTCCTCCTCCGGAAGGTTCACCTGGCGTACCACCTGCTGCGTGATCGTTGACGCCCCCGATTGCCCGCTCCCCTCGTAGTTAATATAGAAAGCGCGAGCGATGGCCACCGCGTCTATTCCCGGATTGGTGTAGAAACTGGCGTCCTCCGTGGCGACAGTGGCGCTTATCACCCACGGCGATACCTCATCGAGGTCGACCTCTTTGCGCAGCCCCGTCTGCTCATCCACAAAGTCGTACAGCGGCGTTCCATCGCGGGCCAAAATCTTGGTCCTCTGCACGGTGAGCCCATGTATGTCGGTCACCGCGGGCAGCTTGTTGTTGATGTACCACGACGCCCCCGCGATGGCCCCGCCCACGCCTGCCGCGCCCGTGAAGCCCGTCAGCAGCAAAGCCACCAGCAACGCCATCGCCACCCACACCACGGGGCCTCTACCGCCGTGCCGCTTCTGCACCACCTGGCTGCGGATGTGGCCCACTTTCGCCCGTGACCGCATAGTGCGGTGCCGCATGAGAAAATAAGGCAGGGGGCGGCTATGAGCGCGCCTCGCGGCTGTGCGCGGCGAGGCCCATTCCTCCCGCTTCAGCTTCAGGCGCAGCTCCATTATGTCCGTGTCGCGCAAATGCCCTGTCGTGGGCTGCTCCACCAGGTCCAGTCCCGTGTACGGGCCTACCCTGGCTTTTTGCCCGTAGACTTTGGCCTTATACCCGTTCCCGTTGCCACCGGGGCCGTCAAGGCCCGCCGTCCCATTCCCATTCGCGTGGCCATCGCCCAGCCGGGCCTTCACGGGGCGCACCTCGCCCGGGCGAGCCGCCACCGCCCCATTTCCGTTCCCGGGTTTAGGCCCGTCCACCGTTTCGATAAGTTGCGTACTCAACGAATCCTGCGAACCGTCCACGGCCTTTGTCTCAGGTAGGGGTTCCGGATCAGAACTCAGCCGCACCTTCACGCCCGGTATTTCAGCCGTACCCGACTTGCCGTTAGACTTTCGCCTGCGCTTCTTCGGAGTTACCTCGAGCGCCGCGGTACTCTGCGCGTCGCCCGCCATTTTCGTGTCATCACTCATATTTGTCCATATTAGCCGCGGATCGTCCCATGTTGCGGTTGCGCCCGCTATCTAACATTATAACGTACAACAGGCCGCTATTACCCTGGTGCAAAACCTCCTTGCACAATGCATGCCCCGCGACCCTACTACTTCCAATCCATACCAACGTACAAAAAATCAGCCAATCTACATTTAATACCATTCCCCATCCCCAGCGTCAAGGCCCCCTTGGTCCCACCCCTCCCCAATCAACCCCCACCTCCACGCCTGACCCTCCCCAAAACCCAGGACCTAAGTACTATACTCCCTCTCAGAACATATGTGCTATAATGAACCCAATCACGCCAAAACCGGTCCAACCAAACCCACCAGGGAGCCCCGCCGTCCGCACCAACCCTGCCACCTCCCTACGCGACGCCCCAGGCGCTCGCGGCACATTAACAACCAAACAACGCCCACCCTCCTCGGCACCCTCTACCCAAGCCTTCCCTAACACCCAGCCAGCCCGCGCAGGCGGGCTTCGTAAGTGTAGCCCGCGGCTTATGCACTTTAACAAAAGAATCAGGTAGAAGCAGGAGCAAGGCCAACGTAGCGGAGCAGCTCGGCAGAGCCGTTCTCGTACTGGTCAAGAAAGTTGTCAATACAAGAGCGCAACGCAGCGACATCATCAGCCAAAGCGTGCATGT
>JBJMMB010000107.1:0-11740 GCA_045805005.1 Chloroflexia bacterium | reverse complement strand
GCCCCTTCTTGACGGAGTTTAGAGTGGATACCTATAATGATGATATCACATAGATCGAGAGAGAAGCCGTGGTAGATTTGTTTACGTCACCTTATTTCTTGCTGTTCGCCCGCTTATGTCTGGGTGGGGTGTTCATCATGTCGTCGATTGGGAAGTTGCTGGACCAGCCGGGGACTGCGGCGAATTTGAGCCGCTACCCGTTCTTGTCGGTGCCGATGAGGAGGCTGATCGCCAGGGTGTTCCCTTACATCGAACTGGTGGTGGGGGTGCTGCTGGTGCTGGGGCTCTTTACCCGGTTGGCGGCGGTGGTTTCCGTGGGGCTATACCTGGTCTTCACGGGGCTGATAGCTTATGACCTGTCGAAGGGGCAGGACACGTCGTGCCATTGCTTCGGGAAGTTCTCGGAGGAGAAGCTGACGCCTATGGCGGTGGTGCGCAACGTGGCCCTGATCGTCCTCGCGGTGCTGGTGGCCGTAGCCTTCGACGGCTGGCTGGCACTCGACTCGTCCATCGAGGCGTCCACTAACGGCAGCCTGGGCCTGGTGGCCCGTGGCATGAGTGGGAGCGTGGTGAGCGCGGTGGATGCTGTGCCCATATTCCTTCTCGCCCTCGCCGCGGTAGGCGTGATAGTGTTGGGGGGGCAGGCCGTGTCGATGGTGCGCACCACGTTGCGCGGGATGGGATTTCGCTAGGAGGTATTCATAGGTATGGCAGAGAGCTATGTTCCGCAAAATAACGAAGGCGCGGCACTGGTCGGGGTCTCGCGGACGCAGCGGCTGTGGGTGCTGGGGCTATTGCTCAGCGCCGTGGCTGCGGTGGCGTTGGGGCTGGGGCTGGCGGCGGGCACCGACGGGGTGGCAAAGCCCTGGACGGGCACGGCCTTCGTGGTAGCCATCGGGTTGGCGCTGGTAGTAGGAGCATCAAAAACGTCTTCTGCCTGAGGCCTCAACATGATCCTTGTGATCTTGCCCCTCGGGAAGGAGGCACGTGACGTTAGAGACTGGGCGTTCCGGGTGTTTATGTACACCGCGGCGTCGACCGTGGGCGCAGCGCTCCTGGCGCTGGCGCTCGGCCTGGTGGGCCAGGGCCTGCACCTTATAGTGCCGGGCATAGGCTGGGAATGGGGAGCGGCGATACTTGGAGTGGCCGCACTCCTGTTTGCCCTGGACGAGTTGAACATTTTGCAGTTCCCCAGCCCGCAGATCGGCTGGCAGGTGCCCAAGTCGTGGATGCAGCCCAGCAGGCTGGTGGGCAACACGCTGTACGGGCTGGTGCTGGGGATGGGCATCTTCACCTTCATACCCTTCGCCAGCTTCTACGTGTTGCTGGCGTGGGAAGTGATAGCGGGGGCTATGTCGCTGCAGGCGGCGGTCACGCTGGGCATGGTCTACGGCTTCGCCCGCGGCCTGCCGGCTGTGATAGGGGGCATATCGATGCTGCGCGGCTCTTACCCGCTGCCGGTGAGCAACTGGCTGATAGGCCACCTGGGGTGGTGGCACGCGCTGAACGCGATTGCCCTCCTGGTCGTCGGGAGCTTCCTGCTAGGGTCGTTCTTCGTTTAGCCCTTCCAAGGCTAGAACAGGGTCGCAAAAATGCCAGAACAGGTCGCCTCCGGCGACCTGTTCTGGCATTTTTGCTATGAGAGATTCTGGGCTTCGCGCATGAAGGTGCGGGCCTCTTCTACCTGGGTGGGGGTGATGCGGCCAGCCTCCTGCAGGGTGCTGAGGACGTCGTCCATGGTGGCCACCGGGTGGCAGCGGAGGCCGTGGCGGGCCATGAGCTGGGTGCCGCCCTGGCCTCTGTCGATGACCACCAGGATATCGCGCACTGCGAGGTCCGCAGTGGTGAGGTGCTCCAGGACTTCGAGCTTGCTCGCGCCGTCGGATACTACGTCGTCCACGAGGAGGGCGGTAGCGCCGTCGGGCCAGGCCCCCTCGACCATGCGCTTCGTGCCGTGGGCCTTGGCCGCCGAGCGGACGTAGCCCGCTGGGAGGCCGGTGTGGAGGGAGAGGGCCACCGCGAGGGGTATGCCCGCCTCGGCTATGCCAATGAGTACGTCGGGGGCCAGGCTTTGTCGCTTCATCGTTTCGGCCATGAGGGCGGCCACCTTGCGCATGAGGCGCGGGTAGGAGGCGAGGATGCGGAGGTTGTTGTAGTAGGGGGAGATGAGGCCGGACTTGAGGGTGGTGGGCTCGAAGCGGATGGCCCCGATGTCGAACATCTCCAGGATGGCGGAGGCGAGAGCGCTGCTGGGCTCGGGGGATTTGGTTTTGTTGGCCGAGGCGCGGGCGGCTTGGAGCCTGTCGCGCCATTCGCGGGCGGCATCGCCGGGGACGGCGGCTTCCATGATGGCGCGGGAGACGTTGATGAGCAAACCGCCTCCGTTAGGGTCGAGGCCCGCGTGGACGGCGGCTTCGAGGTCGCCGCCCTGAGCGCCAACGCCGGGGCAGAGGATGGGGAGGTTGGGGGCGGCGCGGCGGACCTCGGCAAGCACTCGGGGCTCGGTGGCGGGGGCTACGAGGCCAATGTTGCCGCTCTCGTTCCATTCCTCTCCGAGGCGGCGGGCTATGGTGGCGTAGAGGGGCTCGCCGCCCGCGGTTTCGAGATCCTGGAGCTCGCCCGCGCCGGGGTTGGAGAGGCGCGTGACCATGAAGCAGCCCTTGCCTGGGCGGGAGAAGAGGGGGGCGAGGGCCTGCCTGCCGGGGGCGGGGATGGCGGTGACAGCGTCTACTTTGAAGATATCGAAGGCTTCATAGGCGCAGCGCTCGAGGACGTGGCCCACGTCGGCGTACTTGGCGTCGAGGATGAGCGGGATATGGGGGTATTTGCTGACGATGTAGTCGCAGGTGAGGCGGAGGGCGGGTATACCATCCTCGCCCTCGGCGGTGTAGCACTTGTACTGAGGCTTGAAGGCGGCGGCGAACTCGGCGGTAGCGTCGATGATGTCGCGATTGTAGGCGAATATGCCCTGGGCGATACCCATGGCCTTGTACTGCACGGGCAGTTTCTCCCAGATGGGGTCGAGGCCCACGCAAAGGAGGCTCTGCTGCTTTTCGATGGCCTCGGCCACCCGTTGGGCCCAGGTCTCGGCGGAGGACGCGGTTACAGGGATCGGTTGGTATGTGGTCTCTTGCATTTGGTTACCCCTTTCCGGTGGATATTATACCAGGCATGGGCTGTCAATGGTGAATGAGGGGATGCATTGCCCGCTGAGAAGTCTATGCCGGTAAGAGCATGCTGGCAATGCTTTCCTTATGAAGCCGCTCGTATAAACATTCCGGAATCTCCTCTTTCGCAACCGGTTGCCAAAACTTCACGAAGATTGCGTTACCGGCTTCGCGCCACACATCGCGGAATAGAATAGCGATGATGTTGGCTTTCTCAAATACCTCGATGTCATCAAGCGATGACCAGACTGGGAAGGAGTTCTTCAGCATAGTCAACAGATCATCTGTGACTTCGCCATCTATGAACCAGCCTCGGGAGTGCATCTCCATGTGCCACGCCAGGTAGCGCAAGATGAAGATACTAATGTGGTGGGACTCTCTTGAGTAAAAAATGAAACGCTCTTCATCCCCGGTGTACTCGAAGTCGATGCCGTAACTATCAGTCGGTGGGTCCGGAAGGATCAGATTTTCTTCCATAACAGCCCAGTAGCTATCGCCCTCGGCTATCACCATAAGGGTAACCGCTGATGCCTCCTCCAGACGAATGACCTCATAGTAATCTCGGAAGATGTTCTCGAATTGATCCTTTTCTGTTAGCTCGGAAGCCAATGAAATCCACTCGCGGAATGAGGGAGGGAGCACGAGACCTAGGTTCGTTTCTTCTTCCCGCATCTTTGGGTGGTCGTAACCTACGTCTCTCAAGTCGATCTTGTACGACCGCCTGAGGAACGCTCGTATGAAGCGCCACTTGCCTTGCAAGTCGTTCGACAGGTTGTTTGAGAACGGCTGGTAATTAATGGCCTTTGCTCCGGATACGTTTGCTCACCCTATACGCGAACGAGGCAGATTGTCAGCCTGCGGGGCCTCGATACTCAGCGATTACTTCGATTGGCCCTATGATGTTGGCGTTGAAATCGTCCAGTTCCTCGGCTGGAATCCAGTATTCCTGGTGTAGGCGGCTGCCGACCGTTTGCACGTCGTAGCGGCTGAGGAAGGCGGCACGCACCTGGAAGCGGGTGACGTAGCCTACGCCTTTGCTCGGGGCGTTCCAATCGCGGGCTATTTTCGCCGCGTACTCCTCGTTGAGGACGGGGTAGAAGATGGGCTGCTCGGGCAGACGAAGCGGGAACGCGCTATAGCCGCTCTCGGCTATGAGCTTGAGTTCCTCCGGCCCGACCGGACGGTAGAGGGTTATCAATTCGTCTTCTGGATCGGCAAGCAATATCAGATGCTCCCCGCCATTATACGCCAAGCGCAAGCTCTGATTTCAGCATGGCCGCTATCTCGACAGCCAGGCGATGGTTCCACATGGGGCTGGTGGCGCCCTGGACGGCGTCGGCGCCCGCGTTGGTGTAGGCGGTGAAGTCGGCGGGGGAAGCGAGGCCGCCTACGCCGATGATGGCGAAGGTGTAGCCGTGGGAGGCGCGGAGGAGGGAGAGGCGGCGGGTCATGGCGAGGCCGGTGGCTCTGAGGGCGGCGCCGCAGACGCCGGCTATGGAGCGGCCGTCGCCGGGGAGGGCCTGGGCGCCGTCGGGGGAGGCGATGGGCACCGGGACGGCGTTGACTACGCCGTAGCCCTGGACGAAGGGGGCGGTGGCCTCGATGACGGCTTGGAGGGTAGCCTCGCCTGCCTCATCTGTGGGGAAGGCGCTGAGTTTGACGAAGAGGGGGAGGGCCAGGCCTATGGCCTGGCGGGCGGCCTTGCAGACGAGGTGCGCGGCCTGGCTGTCGTGGCAGAGGAGGCCGTGGCCGCCGAGGTTGGGGCAGGAGAGGTTGACCTCGATGGCGTGGGCGCCCGTTTCGACAGCCATGGCGGCGGCTCGGGCGAAATCGGCTACGTATGCAGAAGGATCGCCACCTTCGTCGGGGGTGCCGTAGACGCTGGCGACGAGGGCCTGGCCGGGCCCCGCACCGCGCACGGCCTGCTCCATATCGGCTTGCCAGATGGCCCGAGGCTGGGCGGGCATGCCGAAGGAGTTGGTGATGCTGAGGGTCTGGGGGTTGACGTCCTCGGCGGGGAGGAAGGGACGGGCGGCGAGGGGCTCGCGCCCGAGTTGGCCGGGTGGGATTGGCTGGGGCGCATCGACCCGAAGGACGTTGGGAGCGGGGTGGGAAGGCCAGGTGCGGCTGCGGACGGTCTTGTAGTGGCAGAGGTCGTAGCCCCAGTGGAAGGCCGCGACTGTGTACTTTGAGTTGAGGAGCGGCCCGGCGGGGATGCCTACGCCCCGGCGCAAGCGCAGGCCGCCGACTTCGACCGGCGGGGTCGGAGCGTCGAGTAGGGCGCTGTCCTCCGGGGAGGGCTCTTCGAGGAAGCCGCCAAAGGGGCCGAAGTCGTAATTTTGCTGGTAGGTGAGGTTGGGGTTGTAGAAGGGTGTTGTCATGGGGCTCCTAATGCGTAATGCGTAATGGTGGTGCGCCAGGCTTTAGTGGTAGAACCCACTGCCCTTCTCCCTTTACGCATTACGCATTACGCATTACGCATCTGCAACGGTATCCAGGGCGCAGACGTAACGGACGAGGCGTTCGAAGCCCATGCCGAAGCCGGCTTGCTGGGTGGTGGATTGGCGGTGCATGGCGATGTACCAGGCGTAGTCGCCGGCGGTGCCGCCGAGGTCGAGGATCTGGCGGAGGCTGCGGGAGGAGACTAACTTGCGCTCCAGGAGGTCGGGGTCGGTCTCGGTTTCGGAGGCGCCCATGACTTCGCCGACGCCGGGTAGGAGGAGGTCGCAGCACTCGACCAGGCGGGGGTCGGTGCGGCTGTTCTTCATGGTGAAGAAGCGCAGCTCGGCGGGGTAGTGGGTTACGAAGAGGGGGCCGGCAGCCATCCGGGTGAGGGCCAGCTCGTGGGCGTTCTGGAGGTCTTCGCCCCACTCTATGAAGTGACCGGCTTTTTGGAGGGCGATTATGGCCTCGTCGTAGGTCATGCGGGCGAAGGGAAGGCGAGGTACGGTGGTCGCCGCGCGGCCGCCGCATAGCTCGGCCAGATGGGGTTTGGCGAACTCGGCGGCGTGGCGGAGCATGCGCCACACCAGGCGCTCCATGAGGGAGATCATGTCGGGGAGGGTGGAGCCTTCGCATTCGGCCTCTATGAGGGTGAACTCGGTGAGGTGGCGCTCGTCGGCGTGGCGCTCGGCGCGGAAGGAGCGGCTTATGGAGTAGACCTTGCCAAGCCTGCGCATGAGGGGCTCGAGGTGAAGCTGGGAGGTCTGGCGCAGGTAGGTCTGGCGGCCGCGCACGTCGACGGAGATGAGGGTGGCGGGGTCGCCGCAAGCGCCGGAGATGGAGGTAAGGAGGGGGGCAACCACCTGGGTGTAGCCCTCGGCGTCAAGAGTGTCCTGGGCGGCACGCAGGAGGGCAGCCTTGACCCTGGCGATGGCGGCGGCGCGGCCCCAGTCCTGGGTGGGGGGCAGGGTATCCGGCAGCGGAGAGCTGTTGTACGCTACGGTTGGGAAGTCCATGCTTATTCTCCTTACCGGGTGTAGCGCCACGCTGCGCATTAAAAAGACCTTGCCATGCCGCAAGGTCGGGTGCCCCGGAGGGGGCGCGCATATAGGCTTACACCGGACCTTGGCAACCTCACGGGGCTGCGGTTAAAGGTCGTCCAGGGCTGCCGGGTTGGCGCGTCCTGGCCTTAATCAGTATAGCCGCCTCGCGGGGCGCTGTCAATATGGTTATGCACTTCTTCGGGGAGAAGCAATTTGCAGGCCGCATGCGGCGTATGCTAGAATCAGGGGCGCTGCCCAGGACGGGGCCTTATGGAAAGGGCGGAGTTTTGTGCAGTATGGGCTTCAATGCCCCACTGCCCAGAGGGCACCCGCGGCAGGGAGGACCCTGCACCCCTGGGACACCCTTTAGCCGCTAAGGAGAGCCTTGCGCCGTTGGACCAGAATAATATGACTATTGGGGGGCAGCCCCAAGCCCTCGGTACAGAGAGCCCTGAACCCGTTGAACAGTCCCAGGCCCCCGAAGGGGAGGCTCCTGCACGCCTGGAGGGGAATAATATGAAGGTTGGGGGAGACCTCCAGGCCCCTGGCAGAGAGAACTCCACACCCATTGTGATAGCGGCTCCGCGGGAGGGAGCATGGGCACGCGCCAGGGCGACAGCGCAGGCATCTCCGGTGGCGAGGGCGGTGTGGCGGTACCGGGCTTTTGTATTTGGGCTGGCGGCTTTTGCCCTGGCGGTGGTGGGCGAACAGTTGATGCGCACGCCTATCAAGGGTGTGCCCGTCGACCCGGCCCTGGGGGCGGCGCTCGTGCAGGTGGCGGCTTTGCTGGTGGGGCTGGTGTCGTGGGTGCGTGATGGGTACTTCGCGCCGCGAAGGGTGGAGGCGGGAGCGGGGGGTGAGCAGGCCGCGCCATTGCCGGCCAGACGGGCTGCGGGAGGCAGGGTGGCGGCTCGCCCGGCATCGCGGACGGCGGGGGCGAGGGCCCGTGGGCTTATGGAGAGGTACAGGGCGACGCGGGCGCGGCTGGGCTGGGTGGGCACAGTGGTAGGGCTGCTGGTGGTGCTCAACCTGGGGATATGGTGCTACCTGCTGCTGGAGAAGAACTTTCGCGACCCGCTGGCCCTCCTGGTGTGGGTGGCGGGGCTGGTGGCGCTGGCGCTGACCTTCGTGGGGGTGCGCCCCAACCCGGCGGGAGGGCTGCTGGCGCACGACCCCGCTGAGCCCGTGGAGGAGCCGCGGGTGTCGAGGGCCGAGTGGATGGCGCTGGGAGTTATCCTGCTGGTGGCGCTGGCGCTGCGGGTGTGGAACCTGGAGAACATCCCGGCAGGGCCTTACATTGACGAGAGCGATAGGGCGATCATAGCGCGGGACATACTAAGGGGGCAACCGACGGAGCTGGGGCCGGTCGCCTTCTTCGGGTCGGACTGGTGGGGGGTGCCCTCGGCGTATTTCTACCTGGTAGCCGCGTCGCTGAGGCTGTTCGGGGACTCGCTGGCGGGGGCGAGGGCGGTGCACGTGCTGGCCGGGGTGCTGACGATATGGTTCGCGTACCGGCTGGGGAGGGCGATCTGGTCGCCGAGGGCGGGACTGCTGGCGGCGGCGCTGCTGACGGTGTCGGACTTCGCGATCCAGTTCAGCCGCACGGCGGGCGAGAGCACGATCACCATACTGGCGTGGACGGTATGCTTCTATTACCTCTACCGGGGGTTGAAGTCGACGCGGCCCCTCGATTTCGTGCTGGCGGGGATTGCGGGGGGCCTTACACTGTACGGATACGCGGCGGGCAAGCTGCTGCCGCCGGTGCTCGTGCTGGTGGCGCTCTACCTGCTGGCGCGGTGGGGAGTGACGGGGATCAAGCGATACCTCCCCGGATTGGCACTGACGGCCCTGGCGATGTTTGTGACCTTCGCGCCTCACGGATACTACTTGCTGTCGCACCCGGACGTGCTCACCGAGCGGTATAAAGGGGTGTCGATATTCAACCACCAGAACGAGGCGTTCGCCCAATACCGCGCGGACAACTGGCCGGCGGTGCTGGGCAAGCAACTCGAATTGACCTACGGAGCGTTCGACGTAGGGAGCGAGCGGGGGCCTTTCTACCCCACCGGGCAGCCGTTGCTGCCCGTGCCCTGGGCGGCGCTGTGGGTGTTGGGCACGGCCTACGCGGTGTGGAGGGTGGGGGACGCGCGCTACGCGCTCCTGTGCGCCTGGCTGCTGGGGGGCCTGGCGGGGGCCGCGCTGACGAACGAGACGCCGGCCGTGCAGCGGGTGGCGGTCATGGTGCCGCTGCTGGGGTTGGTGCCGGCGCTGTTCGCCGACCGTGTGGTGGGGGACCTGCCGGCGCGACTGCCCACGCGGGCGAGGTGGCGGTCGCGCGCCCTGCGACTGGCGACGAGCGCGGCGCTGCTGGCCATGGCCCTCATGCTGGCTTTGCAGACGATACCTTACTACTTCGGCCCGTACACCGCCGCAGCGCACTACGAGGAGTTCACGCTGACGGGGCGATTCGCCGAGAAGCTGGACCCGCAGCACGACGTTGTATACCAGTCGGGCATACCGGCGCTGCTGGGGTCGCCCTCGCCCACGGTGTTCCTGGCGAAGGACGTGGCATTGAAGACCGCGGAGAACCTGAGCGATATGCTGCCGCTAACTGATAATGAGGAGAAGAACGCGCACTTCGTTTTCTTCCCCTACGATGACCCGGCCATCGACCTGGTGCGGAGCCTCTACCCGGGCAGCACGCGCACGGCGTTGAGCAGGAGCGACGGGCAGCAGTTCGCGACCGCACTGAGCCTGAGCGAGGAGCAGATAGACGCCCAGCGAATGGTAACGGCCACATACGGAGCGCCCGCAGGCCCAATCTATGAGCGGATGGAGCCGAGGCTGGGCACCGTGACATCGCAGGCGGAGCCCGGGAAGATAACCTCGGACACGGTGGCCGCGCCGGTCTGGATGACTTACCCGCTGAATGTAGAGTGGTCGGGCGGGCTGGTGGTGCCCGATTACGGCGGCTACCGGTTCAACGTGACCACACCCAGCGGGGCCACGCTGGATATCGACGGGAGGAGGGTGCTGACCGACACGGCGGGGAGCGGCCAACCCGCGGAAGTAAGCCTGGTGCTGGCCAGGGGGGTGCACCAGGTGCGACTGGCGGGCAGGCTGGAGAGCCAGGACGGGCAGGTAGAGCTTCGCTGGAGCACGGATGAGGGGGTGCCCGAGCCGGTGGCGCGGCGCTTTTTGTGGGGCGGGCCGCCGGGGGTGCTGAGCGGGCGATATTACCTGAAGAGCGATATACCGGGGCTGATCACCAACGCTCGCCCGGACGTGGGCAAGGCCACGCCCTATATGGAGCGGCGCGATGAGATGTTGAGCTGGCACAGCATCAACTCGGACCTGCCAGATAACGGGACGCTGGAGGCGGTGTGGACGGGGACGCTGGTCGCCCCCAGTGATGGGTCTTACTCGTTCAACGCGGATACAGACAGCGCGGCGAGCATCTGGATAGACGGGCACATGGTCGGCGGGCGGAGGGTGGCGGGCAGCGGGCCGGAGCTACCCGCCACGGTGGACCTGACCCACGGGGAGCACAGCTTTGAGGTGCGCTACGAAGTGATGCGAGACGACGACCGCTTCGCGGTGTACTGGGTGCCACCGGGCGCGGCGGAACCGGCGCTGTTACCGGCGCAAGCCTTCAAGCCGCTGCCGAACGGAGTATGGACGAAAGAGGAGCGGCCGAATGCGCCAACCGTGCCCCCGGAGGCGGTAAATGTAGGGGGAGGGAAGCTGGCCTTGAAAGTGGCCCGCGTGATCGACGGCTCTCAGCAGTACTGGAACCAGGCGCGAGGGGTTGGGGTGCTGGCGGATGGATCGGTGGTGGTGGGCAACACGGGGAGCAGCGAGATCGTGTTGCTGAACCCGGCGGGCACCGAGGTGGGAAGATGGGGCAAGCAAGGGTCGGGTGACGGGAAGTTCGGGCTGCTGAGCGACGTGGCGGTGAGCCAGGATGGGATCATCGCCGCGCTGGACGCGCAGAACAACGATATACAGTTGTTCACGGCAGCGGGCAACGAGGCGCTGCACATCAGCAACTCGCTGGTGGACATCGCGCACGCGAGCGGCATCGCCTGGGGGCGGGACGGCAAGTTGTACGTGGCAGACACGGCCACGAACCGCGTGCTGCGGCTTGACCGGTCGGGGCAGATAGAGAAGTCGTTTGGGGCGGGCAACGCGAACCACCGGAGCCTGGAGCAGCCGACCGATGTGGCGGCTGCCGCCGACGGCACGGTGTGGGCGCTGGACCTGCGTGGGCGGGTGGTGCGCTTCACGCCGGACGGAGGCATAGACGCAGAGTACACGGTGCCTGTGGGCACGACGCAGGGTGGGAGCCACCTGGAGATATGGGGCGAGACGCTGGCGGTGACAAACCCGGACCAGGGCACCATCAACTTCGTGGATATGAAGACGGGGGTGGTGCGAGCCGCGAAGACGACGGACAACAAGCCGCTGGGGCTGAACACGCCTATAGGGGTGGCGGTGGGGGCGGACGGCCAGTTGTATATTATGGATAGTGGGAACAACCGGGTGGTTGTGCTTGGGAGGCAATAGTTCGGGGGATTCCCCGCACCCCTTTGAAAGGGGAGCATTAAATGAGTTTTTGGGGGACACCCCCAGACCCCCGGCAGGGAGCCCCCTGCACCCCTTTGTTGGGGAAGGGGGAGTTGGGCTCCAATCCCCCATACCCCGGCAGGGAGACCCCTGCACCCCTTGTTATGATCGTTGGGGGACAGCCCCAAACCCCCGGCAGGGTAGACCCTGCACCCCCTGGAGGAGAATAAAATGAACTTTGGGGGACAGCCCCAAACCCCTGGCAGGGTGGACCCTGCACCCCTTGGGGAACCACAGGCCCTCGGCACGGTGGACCCTGCGCCCTTGAGATACCCCCAAACCCCTACTAGGGAAACCCCTGGACGTTCGGCGAGGGGGGTTTTGTATTTATTGTTGGGGTTTGTGGCGGCGTTGGCGGGGACGGCGATGCTGGGGGTTGAGGCCTGGCGGGGGTGGGGGGCAGGGCTGGTGGTGTTGGGGGCGGCGCTGGCCGTGGCGGCACCGGGGGCGGGGCGGTGGGCG
>JBJMMB010000106.1:0-2223 GCA_045805005.1 Chloroflexia bacterium | reverse complement strand
CTGCTGGTGAGGCTGCCTGCCATCGACTGCGCTTACGAGTTCACCGGTTTCCTGGGCAATGAGCCGCTACCGGAGAACTTTCTCCAGGCGAAGCCGGCCAACCTCGCGCTGGCGCGGAGCCGCCTGCCCACGCAGAGGGCCCCGGTGCGTATCGCCTGGGAGCAAGGTGCCCTGCCCGCTGCCAGCGCACAGCGTCGGCTCGATCTGCTGCTCTGCCCCGTGAACGTCCGGCCCTTCTTCTGCCCCTGCCCCGTGGTGGTGACGGTGCATGACCTGATCTTCCTGCGCTACCCGGAGAAGTACCGGCCCGCAAAACGCCGGTACCTGAAAGCCATGACCACCTGGTCGGCTCGACACGCCGCCCACGTGATCGCGGTTTCCGAGGCCACCCGCCGCGACGTCATAAGCTTGCTCGGCGTCGAGCCCGGCCGTGTTACCACCGTGCACAACGGCGTATCCGAGCAGTTCAAGCCCCTCGGCCGCGAAGAGCGGGAGGCCTTCAGGCGCGAGAAGTCGGTGACGGGCAGGGCCATCCTGTACCTGGGCACCCTGGAGCCGCGCAAGAATCTGGTTACGCTGCTAACAGCATTCGCCGCGCTGGCCCAGGAGCCGGGGTGCCGCGACGTAACGCTGCTCATCGGGGGCAGCAAGGGCTGGTACTACGAAGAGATCTTCACCACGGCGGAGCGCCTGGGCCTGGTTGCCGGAGAGCGTGTGCGCTTCCTGGGCAGAGTGCCTGACGAGGAACTTCCGCTGTGGTATAATATCGCGGACATTTTTGCTTATCCTTCTCTTTACGAGGGTTTTGGCCTACCGGCGCTTGAAGCCATGGCCTGTGGTACGCCGGTGATCGCATCGAACACCTCATCTCTCCCGGAAGTCGTCGGCGATGCGGGGATTCTGGCCGGTCCGGGGGATGTGGATGCCTGGTGCGCGGCGATCAGGCGGCTGCTATCGGATGCCGGCGATGCGGCCGTTCTGAGCGAAAGAGGCCTGCGCCGGGCGGGGACGTTCTCCTGGGACCGAGCCGCCCGGGAGACATCGGCGGTTTACAGGCGCGTACTATCCAATAAAGCGGATTGAATTCCGGATCATGGTCGTAGAGTGGCAACAGGCGCACTTTTAGATATCGTTAGCCATGGAACTGAGCAGACGCGAAGGCTCGGATACCACCTGGGGACGCTCGCGCAACCGGGTGATGTGGTCCTGCTCGATGGTGAGTTCGGCACGGGCAAAACTACCTTCACACAGGGCGTGGCTCGCGGCCTGGGCCTCGACCCCCATTACGTCAATTCGCCAACTTTCACATTAATCAACGAGTACAGGGGCGGCCGCCACCGCCTGTACCACGTAGACCTGTACCGCCTTGAGGGGATGGAGGAGGTAGCCACGCTTGGGCTCGGGGATTATTTCGACGGGAGCGGCATTACCGTGGTAGAGTGGCCGGAGCACGGCGAAGGCTTCCTGCCCGACGACCGCTTGCTGATCCGCTTCGCCTTCCTGAGCGACACCAAGCGCACCCTCCGCTTCTACGCTCGCGGCGACAGGTACCGCCAACTCGTAGAAGCATACAAAAAGGACACCTATGGTCCATAAAACCCAAAACCCAAAACGCGAAGGCCGCAGCGGCATAAACTCCAGGGCCGTATGCTCCAAACCAACTCCAACGCCTTACGTTTTACGTTTTAGGTTTTACGCCTCCCCACTCACATGATACTCGCCCTGGACACCTCTACCGACATGGCCGCGATCGCCCTGTATAAACCGGACGAGGGCGTGATCGCCGAGCAGTCCTGGCGCTCGGGCAGGGAGCAGACCACCCAGCTAATGCCCAACGTGCAGCGCCTGATGTCTCTCGTGAGCGCCACGAGCGGCGACCTCACGGGGGTGGCTGTGGCTATCGGTCCGGGCTCGTTCAGCGGGGTGCGCACGGCCCTCAGCGTCGGCAAGAGCCTGGCCTATGCCCTGGAACTGCCTATCTGGGGGGTGCCCAGCCTGGATGTGCTCGCTTACCAGCAGGTGGCGGTGACCGCCGCCCAGGTGTGCGCGGTGCTACGTGTGGGCCGGGGCCGCCTGGCCTGGGCGCTCTACCGTACACGGGGCACGCGCTGGCAGCGCCTCACACCTTATACCAACAGCTCTCCCCAGGAGATGGCCGCCGCCGTGATCCAACATGAGACCAATGTAGCCACCCTGTTCTGCGGGGAGATCGGGGCCGACACT
>JBJMMB010000105.1:0-8835 GCA_045805005.1 Chloroflexia bacterium | reverse complement strand
GGACGCCCACGAGCTTTACCGGCAGGTGGGCTTCGACGCGCTGCCCAACCCGGAGCGCTGGATGATCATGAAGGGCGTCGTGAGCTACGGGAGCTAAAAAACAGACGACGGATGAACTATGGACGATTGGGTTCTGAGTTTGCGAAGGATGAGCCATGAATGACACCCTGAACACCGTTATGAAAGTTGAGCCGGTGACCCTGGAAGGGCGCCTCGTGAGGCTCGAACCGCTCTCGGAGGGGCACATAGCTGGGCTGTATGAGGTGGCGGCCCCCGAGATTTTCATCTACATGTTCGGTGGGCCGGTTTCAGGGTTCAATCGCGAGGAGTTCAGGGAATACCTCCGCGAGCTAAGGCGGCGGCCCGCCTTCCTCCCATTCGTCACGGTGCTCCGCGAGACCGGGAAACCTATCGGCATCACTTGCTACCTCGATATCCGCCCCGAGCACCGGGGCCTGGAGATAGGCCACACCTGGATAGCCCTCGCCCACCAGGGCACCAGGGTAAACCCCGAGTGCAAGTACCTCCTGCTGCGCCACGCCTTCGAGACGCTGGGGGCCATACGCGTGCAACTCAAGACCGACGGGCGCAATATCCACAGCCAGAAGGCCATCGCCAAGCTGGGCGCAAAGTGGGAAGGCACCCTGCGCAAGCAGGTCATCATGCAAGACGGCTATGTGCGCGATACCGTGATGTTCAGTATTATTGAGGAAGAGTGGCCTGCCATCAAAGCGGGTCTGGAAGTGCGGTTGGGCTACGCGCCGTGAGCCTGCGGCAGACGATAGACAATGGACGATAGACGATAGGCGGCAAAGATACCGGTTCCACACCACCATCGTCCATCGTCAATATCAAAGAGGTGTGAAATATGGATAAGACCAACGAGTGGGAAGGCATACAGACAAAGGTGGTGCATGCCGCGGCGGATCTGAACCAGACGCACGCGGTCAACCCGCCCATCTGGCAAACTTCGACCTTTCGGGCCGACTCGCCCGAGCATTTTGCCGAGCTTGGGGTGATGTCCAAACCCGCCGAGTTCTACACGCGCTACGGCAATCCCGGGCACGAGCAGGCCGAGGCGGTGATAGCCGCCCTCGAAGGAGCCGAGGCAGCCCTGGTGACGAGCTCGGGCATGGGCGCTATTTTCACGGCCATCATGTGCGGACTCAAGAGCGGCGACCACGTGGTGGCCCAGCGCAATCACTATGGCGGAGCGACCACGCTGATGCGCGACTACCTGCCGCGCTGGGGAGTGGAGTGCACCCAGGTGGACCAGACGAGCATCGAGGCGTTCGTGGGGGCCATGCGCCCCAACACCAAACTGGTGTACGCCGAATCGCCAACCAACCCGCTGATGGTGCTCACCGACCTCCGCGCCCTGGCGAGGGAAGCGAAGAGCCGGGGCATCCCCACCATAGTGGACAACACCTTCGCCACGCCGGTCAACCAGCGGCCCCTGGAAATGGGCATCGATGTGGTGGTGCACAGCGCGACCAAGTACCTGGGCGGGCACAACGACCTGACGGCTGGCGCTATCGCCGGCTCCAGGGCGTTCATCGAGCAGGCGTGGAACCTGGCCGTGGTCAACGGGGCTACCCTCAGCCCCTTCGATGCCTGGCTCCTCCTGCGGGGCATGCGTACCCTCGGTCTGCGGGTGGCCCAGCACAACCGGAATGCCTTGGCCATGGCCCGCTTCCTTGAGGAGCACCCCAGGGTCGAGCGCGTTTACTACCCCGGCCTCCAATCGCACCCGCAGCATGCCCTGGCCCGTGAGCAGATGAGCGGGTTCACGGGGATGCTGAGCGTGGAGATAAAGGGGGGATACGAGGCGGCTGAGCGCTTCATCCAGGCCCTGAAGCTGGGCACGTACGCAGCCAGCCTCGGGGGGTTCGTCACCCTGGCCGTGCAGCCCGCGGCCATGTGGGGCCACTACTTCACCCCCGAGCAGAGGCAGGCCACCGGCCTCAGCGAGAGCCTGGTGCGCATCTCCATCGGCCTGGAGGACGAGCGCGACCTGATTCGGGACTTCGCCCAGGCCCTGGAAGCCTAGATTCGAGCGTCTGCTACAGGACCTATGCCCAGAGACTACGCCGCCCAACCGCCCAACCGCGTCCGCCGCCATGACCGAGCCATCGAGGACGACGCCTGGATACGCGACTTCCTTCGCACCGCGCCCAGCGGGTCGCTCGCTACCGCACACGATGGGCAGCCGTTCATCAACACAAACCTCTTTGTCTACGACGAGACGACCAACGCCATCTACATGCACACCGCGCGGGTGGGCAGGACCAGGGCCAACGTGATGGCAGACGAACGTGTTTGCTTCAGCGTGAGCCGCATGGGCCGGTTTCTGCCCGCCGATACGGCCTTTGAGTTTAGCGTGGAGTACGCAGGCGTGGTTGTTTTCGGCCGGGCCCATATCGTGGCCGACACAGCCGAAGCAGCTTGCGCCCTGCAAATGCTCCTCGACAAGTACGCCCCTCACCTGCAACCCTCCGTCGATTACCGGCCCGCCACGGCAAAGGAGTTGGGGCGGACGAGTGTTTATAAGATTGAAATCGACCGCTGGAGCGGTAAGATGAAGAAGGCGGACGCCGACTTCCCGGGCGCTTTCTACTTCGCGGACGGGTCCGGGCGACAGTGATGGAGGACTTAATAGACGTGGAAATCGCACTCAGAATTGGCCTTATCGGAGACTACAATCCCCAGGTGAAGGCTCACATTGCAATACCGAAGGCCCTCCAGCTTGCTTCGGAAGCCATAGGCTGCCGCGTCGAGCCGGTATGGTTGGCGACCCGCGAGCTTGACACGGTGACCGAGCGGCAGCTATCCCTTTTCGACGGGCTGTGGTGCGTGCCCGCCAGCCCGTACGAGAGCATGGATGGAGCCCTGAAAGGCATACGCTTCGCCCGTGAGCACCAGGTGCCGTTCCTGGGCACCTGCGGCGGCTTCCAGCACGCCCTCATCGAGTATGCCCGCGATGTGCTGGGCCTCCTCGAAGCCGACCACGCTGAGTCCAACCCCGAGGCCGCGACCCAACTCATCGCGCCGCTGTCGTGTGCGCTGGTGGAGGCGAAGGGGACGATCAACCTTCTGGAAGGCTCCCGAGTAAGAGACATCTACGGCATCAGCCAGGTCGAGGAAGAGTACCGTTGCAGTTATGGCCTCAATCCGGAGTACAGATCGATCCTGGAGAAGAGCGAAATGCGGATCACAGGTGTCGACACTGAGGGCGACGTGCGCGTGGTTGAGCTACAGGGCCATCCCTTCTTCCTCGCCACCCTCTTCCAGCCCGAGCGCCGGGCCCTCAAAGGCCAACCCCACCCCCTCATAAACGCCTACGTCCAGGCGGCCGTCGACCAGAAAGCAGTCATCAAAGTCTGACCCAACCGACCTATTATCTCACCGCAGAGACGCAGAGGACGCAGAGACCTTTATTATTGGTCTCTGCGTCCTCTGCGTCTCTGCGGTGCCTAATCCCCCTTCATAAACCTTGGCGTCTTGGCGTCTTGGCGTCTTGGCGTTTTCGCCTCCATATCCATCATTTCTGTATATAATGAACGAGCACCAGGAACGAGCAGGACTGGGCTCCCAGCACCCAGCACCCAAGAGAAGGAGCAACCAATCTATGAGCATCTACGCGTTGATCATGGCGGGGGGGTCGGGGACGCGGCTTTGGCCTCGCAGCAGGGGCGGGCGGCCAAAGCAGTTCCTGGACCTCACGGGTGAGTTGACGATGCTGCAGGAGGCCCAGGTGCGGCTGCTGCCCTTGATCCCACCCGAGCGCGTGCTCGTGGCCACCAACGCCGCTTATGTGGAGGCGGCCGCGAACCAATTGGAGCAGGTGCCCCCTGAGAACATCCTGGGAGAGCCGCAGGGCAGGGGCACCGCCGCGGCCATCGGGTTGGCCGCCGTTCACCTGCGCAAGCGCGACCCTGGGGCCACCATGGCTGTGCTCACCGCCGACCATCTTATCCGGGACCGAGAGACCTTCCGCCGGGTGCTGGCCGCCGCCACCGAAGTGGCCGAGGAGGGCTGGCTGGTGACGCTGGGCATAAGGCCGGAGTACGCCGAGACGGGTTATGGGTACATAGAGCGAGGCGGAAGCTTGCGGGCGGCGAACGGCTTTCAGGCCTACCACGTTGCCCGTTTTATCGAGAAGCCCGATCTGGCTAGGGCCCAGCAGTTCGCCGGGAGCGAGCTTTACACCTGGAATAGCGGCATGTTCGTCTGGCGGGTGGAGCGGATACTCGAAGAGATGGAGCGGCACATGCCGGAACTATACGCCGCCCTCCAAGAGATCGAAAGCAGCCTGGGCACAGCCGAGGACGAGCGCACGCTCCAGAGGGTCTGGCCCGGCATTCGCAACGAGACAATAGACTACGGCGTAATGGAGAAGGCCGAGCGCATCGCCGTCCTGCCGGTGGATATAGGCTGGAATGACGTGGGGAGCTGGGCCGCCGTCTACGACGTCCTCCCGCACGACGAGCAGGGTAACGCCATCGTCGGGCAGCATCTCTCGCCCGATACCGAGGGCTCGCTCATTTTCAGCCCCAACCGGCTCGTAGCCACCATCGGCCTGCACGACATGATCGTCGTAGACACCGGGGATGTCCTCCTTATCTGCCCCCGCTCCCGTGCCCAGGATGTAAAACGCCTGGTTGAGATGCTGAAAGCCCGTGGCATGGAGGAGTACTTATAGTCAGGTATGATAAGCGTTGAATACAAACCCCAAACGACCGCGGTCGTTTGGGGTTTGTTATTATCAAAGAGATGTCAAATAATCGCGCCCGGTGGTGTTATATATTCGGAAAGGGCATAGACCGAAGCTTTGGAATATGAACTGTGACTGAAACAGATGATGCGCTCCTCCAGCACCTGAGGCGGGGTGAGGAGGCGGCTTTTGAAGGGCTGTTTGCGCGGCACTACGACCGGGTGTACGGTGTGCTGTACGGTTTGCTCGGCAGCCGAGAGGCGGCGGAGGACCTGGCACAAGAGACGTTCCTGGAGCTTTACCGGCACACGCCCGACATCAGGACCGGGGCCACATTGTCCGCCTGGCTGTGCAGGGTGGCGCTGAACAAGGGGTACAACTCGCTACGCGGCGAGAAGCGGGCGCAGCAGCGCCTGGAGCGGTTCCCGCCGCCCAGGGAAGAGGCTGGGCCCGAAGACGAGCTAATGCGCGGTGAGGAGCGGGCCCTGGTGCGAGAGGTGCTGGCCCGCCTCCCCGAGCGCCAGAGCAGGATGTTACTGCTGCGCCACGCCGGCCTCTCCCTCGCCGAGGTGGCGAGCGCGCTGGAACTGGCTCCCGGCTCGGTGGGCACCCTGCTGGTGCGGGCCGAGCGGGCCTTCGCCAACGCATACCGGCTTATGCACAGAGCCGAGCCCAACGGCTCGCTGGAAAAGAGGACACTATGACAGAATGTTGCGATGAAGGGCTGCTCAAGGCCTACCTGGCCGATTCCGGAGAGTTGGATGCACTGGAGCGTGCCAGGGTCGAGGAACACCTGGCCGGGTGCGGCGACTGCCGGGCCCGCCTGGAAGACCTGCGCAAGCTGGAGGCGAGCGTGCTCGGCCAAATGGCCGCCCTCACGCCCGCCCAACCGGTAGACATGCAAGCCGCCTTGCAGAAGATGAGATTGAAGATGCGCGAGGAGTCCGCGCCCGCTCGGCCCGTCGTCTCAACAGGTGCGGCCTCGCCCCAAAACCAAAACAGGAGAAAGTTGATGCCCACTTTGAGTTTTATCCGCCCCGGGCAGCGCCGAGGGCTCTTTTCGGGGCTCGCCGCGGCGATGCTCGTGCTGAGTCTGGTGGCGTTCCCCTCGGTTCGGGCCGCGGCAGACAGCCTGCTACAGACATTCCGGGCTAAATCGGTTATCTTCGTGCCGGTGGACACCGCTCGCTTGCAGCAGCTAGCCAGCCTCAGCACCGACCCCACCGCGCTTTTCCTGAGCAAGCCCTCTGTCGTGGGCACCGAGAAGACGACGCCCACTGGCTCTGCGGCGGAGGCCGCCAGGCTGGCCGGCTTCACTCCCGAGCAGCCGGCTACCTTGCCCGGTAAACCGGCCTCCACGCAATTCATAGTACACGACAGCCTCAAAGCGCAGGCCCAGGTCAACGTGGAGACGGTGCGCCAGGTGCTCTCGGCCCTGGGCATAACCGACCTCACGCTTCCCGACACCGTCGGGTCGGCCCCCATCACAGCCGACATGCCCCCCTTCGTCGAGACCGCTTACAAGGGTGCGGGCTACGAACTCCGCCTCGTGCAGGGACAGAGCCCGACCGTCAACCTGCCCAAGGCTGTCGAGTTGGCGCAACTCGGTGAGATCGGCTTGCGGGTGATCGGTATGCAGCCTGAGCAGGCTAGAGACCTGAGTCGGCAGATAGACTGGAGCAGCACCCTCGTAGTGCCTTTCCCGGCCAACCTCAGCGACGTCGTTCGCGTGCAGGTGGGTGACGCCCCTGGGCTGATGGTCACCGCCGCGGCCACCGGTAGCCTCGCGGGCGGCTATGGCGGCGGCGATAGCACCATTATCTACTGGCAGCGAGGTGGCCGCTTCTACGTCCTCCAGGGCAGTGGCGCTAACCTGAACAACGACCTGATGCTCGTGGCGGCGAAGTCGGTGCGCTAGAGTAAAAAGTGAAGCGTGAAGCGCGATGCACCGCGCTTCACGCTTCACTTTTTATGGAGAAAAATATGCTCGATAACGTAATCGAGACGCGCGGGCTGCGGAAGACCTTTGGGGCCAAAGTGGCGGTGGCCGACCTTACCCTGGACGTGCCCAGGGGAGAGGTCTTCGGGTTTCTGGGGCCGAATGGGGCGGGGAAGAGTACCGCTGTCAAGATGCTGCTGGGGCTTGTGAGGCCTGATGGGGGCCTGGCTCGGGTCCTTGGCAACGCGCCCGGCAACCCGGCCACGCTGGCCCGGACCGGGTTCCTGCCCGAGCACTTTCGGTTTCATGAGTGGCTGGAGGCGGGTGAGTTCCTCGACCTGCATGGCAGACTCTATGGGATGAGCGTGGCGGCGCGGCGCAAGCGCATCCCGGAGGTGCTGGAGCTGGTTGGGCTGATCGAGCACTCCAAGCGCCAGCTCGCGGGCTTCTCCAAGGGGATGCTCCAGCGGGTGGGCCTCGCGCAGGCCCTGCTCAACGAGCCAGATCTGGTCATTTTGGACGAGCCCACTTCGGCGCTCGACCCTTTCGGCCGGATGCTTGTGCGCCAGATCATCCACGAGTTGAAGGCGAAGGGCACCACCGTGTTCCTCAACTCGCACCTGCTGGGCGAGGTGGAGGCCACCTGCGACCGTGTCTCCTTCATACGCGAGGGAGTGGTGCTTCGCACCCTCGCGCTCCACGACGTGGAGGCCGAGCACCTGACCGTCGAGCTGCGGGTAGACGCGGTCACGCCCGACCTGCTGGCCGCGTTGAGCGACCTGGTGGTGGAATGGCGCTTCCTGGATGGCGGCGGGCCGGAGCGAGAGTTTTCCCCGCCGGCTGCTCACGCTCATGGAAGCGGAGCCACCGCGGTGGCGGGAACGGTGGCGACGGCGCTGGAGCTTACATTGCAGCACGAAGATATGCTACCCATCGTGGCAGAGCGTACGCTCGCGAGTGGCGCGAGGTTGTACGCGCTCACCCCCCGCAAGCTGTCGCTGGAGCAGCTTTTCCTGGATATCGTGGGCTCAGAGGATAGCGGGCAATGACCAAACTGTTCACCATAACCTGGCTTACGCTCCACGAGGCTCTGCGCAGGAAGATGGTACTGGCCGGCCTCGTACTCGGGGTGCTCTTCATCCTGCTGTACGATATAGGGCTGCTCTTCTTGCTGAACGAGGCCCGCTCCAAAGCCGGCGACCTGGGGATGATACAAAGCTTCACCATGACCCAGGTCTACAGTTTCCTGCTGACCGTGGGCCTCTACGTGGTGCATTTCCTCACGATCATGCTGGCGATCTTCGCCTCGGTTGACGCGATCTCGGGAGAGATCAAGTCGCACACCATGCAAACCCTTGTCACCAAACCCGTGCGGCGCTGGGAAGTAGTGCTCGGCAAGTGGCTGGGGTACGCCGTGATGATCCTGGCCTACCTGGCGCTGCTGGGCGGCGGCATCTTCTTGTCGATCTACTCGGTGAGCGGCTACGTACCGCCCAACGTCATCCCCGCCATGGGGCTGCTGGCCCTGGAGGCGCTGGTGTTGTTATCCCTGTCGCTCCTCCTCGGCACGCGCCTCTCCACCCTGACCAACGGCGTGGTGCTCTTCATGCTCTACGGCCTGGCTTTCATAGGTTCATGGATAGAGCAGTTCGGCAGCTTACTGCAATCGCACTCGGCGACCAACGTGGGCATAGTCGCCAGCCTTCTAATGCCGGTCGAGTCCCTCTGGAGCCTCGCGGCCTACCTTTTGGAACCCCCGCTCGTGCACGATCTGCCTTCGGGTTTGCGCGTATCTCCCCTCCTGGGTATCGCCTCCGTCCCCAGCGCTAACATGGTCATTTACGCCGTGGCCTACGCAGGTGTCATGTTGGCCCTGGCGGTCCGCGCCTTCAGCCGCCGCGACCTCTAGGTAATCTTGTTTCCACTAATGATGGTGGCCCGCCGGGCCACCATCATTAGTGAATAGTTGGGCAATGCCCCCAGGCCCCTGGCAAGGAGACCCCTGCACTACTTTGTGCCCCTCTCCGAGGTGGCACAGCTTTTGCTGCGTCCATATATGTTGCAATCTTTAGCATTTTTGATTCATAATTTGTAATTCGTACTTGGTAATTCCTAATTGGAGCGCAGCGAAACGAGGGGCGGATGGCTGAGAAGTACCAGGACAGATACGACGCGGGGCGGC
>JBJMMB010000104.1:0-10703 GCA_045805005.1 Chloroflexia bacterium | reverse complement strand
TGACGTGTTTTGGCCTGGGGATGAGCCCTGATAAAAATTCACCGCAGAGTAACTATGAGCGGGGCACACCACCCGTAGATGTAAATAAGGAGATAGTTGGGGGACACCCCCAGGCCCCTGGCAGGGAGCCCCCAGGGCAAACGCATCTAAATTGCTAACACCGTTCGATTGGGCAAGGGCAGGCGTGGTTTCATTTCCTTTGCTCGACGGAAAGCGCCGACCTGATGGCATTTTCGGGCTTTTTGACCCCTGGGCGAGCGTTTCGCAGGCGTGAGCCGATTTAGATGCGTTTGCCCTAAGGGAGCCCCCTGCACCCCTTTGTTACTCGAAGCGCGCCAATATGAGGACGGCGTTGTGGCCGCCGAAGCCCATGCTGTTGGACATGGCGTAACGCACCTCGGCTTTGCGGGCCACGTTAGGGACATTGTCGAGGTCGCAGTCGGGGTCGGGCACTTCCTGGTTGATGGTTGGGGGTATCATGCCCCGCTCTATGGCTTTGAGGCAGAATATGGCTTCGATGGCTCCGGTGGCGCCTAGCATGTGGCCCGTCATGCTCTTGGTGGAGGAGACCATGAGCTTGTAGGCGTGGTCGCCGAAGGCTCGCTTGATGGACATGGTTTCGTACTTCTCGTTGAGGGGAGTGCCGGTGCCGTGGGCGTTGATGTACTGGATATCCTCGGGCCGAAGGCCGGCGTTCTGGAGAGCCTGGGTCATGGCGCGGGCCGCGCCCTCGCCTCCCTCGGCTGGGGCGGTGACGTGGCTCGCGTCGGCGCTTGAGCCGTAGCCAACCACCTCGCCAAGGATGGTGGCGCCCCTGGCCCTGGCGTAATCGAGGTCTTCAAGTAGGAGGGCGGCCGCTCCTTCGGCCAGCACGAAGCCATCACGCAGCTTGTCGAAGGGGCGCGATGCCTTCTGGGGCTCGTCATTGCGGTTGGAGAGGGCGCGCATGGCGCCGAACGTGGCGAGACCGACCTGGGAGACGGTGGCCTCCGAGCCGCCCGCGAACATGGCCTTTGCCTGCCCGCGTTTGATGATCTCCACCGCCTCGCCTATGGCGTGCGCCGACGACGAGCAGGCCGACACCACGGCGTAGTTGGGACCTTTCATACCCATCTGGATCGACACCTGCCCTGCTGCAAGGTCGGTAAGGATCATGGGGATGGTGAAGGGGCTGACTTTGTTCGGACCTTTCTGGAAGATGGTGAGAACAGACTCGGTGAGGGTTTCTATGCCCCCGATGCCGGAGCCGATGAGCACGCCGATGTCGTTGGCGTTCTCCTCATTGATGTCCATGTTGGCCTGGAAGGCCGCCTGCTTGCACACCGCGATGGCATAGTGGATAAAGCGGTCCATGCGCCTTATCTCTTTAGCGGGTATGTAATCCTCGGGGTTGAAGCCCTTGACCTCGCCCGCGATGCGCGATTCAAATTGCGAAGTGTCGAACCGGGTTACAAGATCGATGCCCGAGCGTCCCTCGACGGCCGCTCCCCACGAGCTTGCTACGTCATTGCCGAGCGGCGATACCGCGCCCATGCCGGTTATGACGACCCGACGTTTCCCATCGACCATCCTATCCTCCAAGGGTAAGGTATTATTCCTCGCGGTAATTATACCATGTGGTAAGGGGATGGTGGCAGGGAGAGTCCCTGCACCCCTTTGTTGTGGGGTTAATGACAGTTGGGGGGCACCCCCAAACCCCCAGCAGGGGGAACCCTGCACCCCTTTGTGATATTGGGGGAAGGGAAGTATTGGGCTCCAATCCCAAACCCCGGCGGGGGGAACGGCGCACCCCCATTGGCTCAGGGTGTTTCTCCTTGAAGGATTCTGGTGAGTTTGGCTGTGTCGATATTGCCGCCGGAGACGATACATACTACTTTGCCGGGGCCCGCTTTGGCGGCCAGGGCGGCAGCTATGGGGGTGGCGCCCGCGCCTTCGGCGATGACGTGGTTGCGCTCGGCGAGGAGGGCTACGGTCCTGGCTACCTCAGGGAGGGATACGACAAGGGAGCCGTCGAGGAGTTGGCGGGCCAGGGACCACATTTCGGGGAAGAGGTGGGGAGAGCCTATGCCGTCGACGAAGCTGGGAGTGTAGGTTATTGCGACCGGCTCTCCAGCCGCGAATGAGGCGGCCAAAGGCGCGGCGGTGTCTACTTCGCAGGCGTAGATCTTTACGGCGGGCTTGAGGGCGCGAAGGGCCGAGGCGATGCCGCAGACGAGGCCGCCGCCACCGTAGGGGACCAGGACCGTGTCGAGATCGGGCAGGTCTTCGAGGATTTCCAGGCCGATGGTGCCGTTGCCCGCCATGACCGCCGGGTCGCTGAAGGCGTGGACGAAGAGGCCGTCCATGCCTTCGTAGGTGCGCGTGCTGAAGACGTGGAACCACTCGGCGTGCGATACTTTGATGATCCGGGCACCCAGGCGCTCAAGGGCGGAGAGCTTGGCGGCTGGGGCAGTGTCGGGCACGACTACCGAGCATGGGATGCCCAGCTTGCGGGCGTACCAGGCTACCCCCTGCGCCATGTTGCCCGCGCTGGCGGTCCACACACCCTTCGCCAATTCCTCGTGGCTCGCTAACTGCATGGCGTTGCTCGCGCCCCGCAGCTTGAAGGAGCCTATGGGTTGCAGGTTCTCGAGCTTCAGGTATATCTCGGTGGGAGCGTCATCGACGTTGAGGCGGATCAGTGGCGTGCGAATGGCGGCTCCCGCGATGCGCTCTCGGGCGGCGCGGATTTGGTCCAGGGGGACCGGTTTGTGCGGTTGCATGCGATTGCACCTCCTCAGTCGCGGGAGCCATAGTCGTACAGGGTAGATAAGGGTAGATAGTGGAAGGGCTTATCCTTCGTAGACCATCCAGGTCCCACCACCCAGAGTGCCATCCTTCGCGGGTGGTCCAGGGCCTACCACCCACACTGTCATCCTGAGCTTGCGAAGGATCAGGTTGTTGCCGCACGGCTTACGGGTCGTATTCAGGTAGGCACCATACGCAGCCCCGACGCTTTCAGCCCACCCCCTGATTCTTCGCTACCGCTCAGAATGACAGGGGGTGGCGGGTTCTTATACCCTGAAATCCTCCCGTCGCTAGCCAACCGGCTGATTGATGCCTTATTATACATGAGCGCGTTGCCGCCATCGTCCATCGTCTAGTGAAGGAGGATAAATCCATGCAGGTTGAGGCTAAACTTGAAGAGCTGGGGTTGGTGCTTCCCGAGGTGATGAAGGCGCCTCCGGGGGTGCAGTTGCCTTTTCGTCGGTGCGGGTGCGGGGTAACCGCGCGTATGTTTCGGGGCACGCACCACTGAACCCGGACGGCACATTGTCCGAGCCGTTGGGCAAGGTAGGCGCCGAGGTGTCGGTGGACGAGGCGTACCGGGCGGCCCGGCTCACGGGGCTATCCATCCTCGGGAGCCTCAAGCGGGAGCTGGGCGACCTGGACCGGATTACGGCGTGGCTCAGGGTGTTCGGGATGGTCAACGCGGCCCCCGGTTTCAACATGATGCCCAGGGCGATCAACGGTTTTTCGGACCTGATTTTGGAGGTCTATGGCCAGGAGGCGGGCCAGCATGCCCGTTCCGCCGTGGGGATGGCGGGGTTGCCATTTGATATTCCGGTGGAGATCGAGGCGGAGGTGGAGATAGGGTAGTAATATCTAAAGCAGGAGATGATCCGCGATGGATAGAGTTGACCAACACCCTGGCGAAAGGTGGACACCTGAGACTACTCAGAGCCTGGTCAGGTTCGCCGTGGGCACAGTTGTCGCGCTCGTCGTGGGCGTGGGCGCTTGCTTCGTGGCATTCAACCTCGTCAAGGCGCTCGGAGGCATCTTCTTCCCGTCGGAACCTTCTGCACCTCCACCCTATGCGAACGCTTCAGAAATCAAGCAGTGGAGCGATCTGACAGACGACCGCTTTCCAAAGGGGATGATTTCCTTTAGAACGAATGACGAGCCCGCCTCGGTCCAATCATTCTATAGCAATTATCTCAAAAAGGAAGGCTGGGAGTTCGGTAACTTCCCCTTTGATGATCCGAACATCGCTTACTTCCAGTATTGGCCCAACGATGGCCCTGTATACAAGGTGCTCATACTGGCAAGGACGAGTGATCCGGGTCCGACTCAGGTCGTTATTACCATGACCTCGAACTATTCTTCATGGCATGGTAAGTTCTGGGATGTAAAAACGGGTGGGCCGTAGAGCGCCAATCAACGCGAGTTGATCCGGTTAGCCGGTGGATAGCATCTGGATTGCGAGGGCGTTGAGTAGGAGAAGAGTGAAGGGGAGCGCCGCGAGGATGAAGGGTGCGAAGCGAGACCGCCGGGTGAATGTGTACAGGCCGCCCAGCAGGGCCAGCAAGATGGGGAGCAGCGCGACGAAGAGGTAGCGGGCCTGTGGCTGGTAGGACACGCCGATGTTGAACTGCACGTACGTTGCGATGGTGCCTGCTAACGCGACGGCCAGAATTAGCACATCGCGGGCTGCCTCTTTCGTTGTGGGATTGCGCCCGGTGAAATAGCGGGCCAGAGCAGCGCTTGTGAGCATAATGAGGGTTACAACGACAGCCTGAGCTAGCAGGTTCACGCTTGTTGGGAAGAGCGTTGCATCCCAGCCGAAGAGTCCGATGAAGCTCACCATGGTGGCCGAAATAAAATTGGCTATGCCGGCGGGCGTCGAGAGGTCGGCATGGCCGTAGTGCAGGGCGTACCATTTCAGGGCAGCCGCGCTGCCCGATATTTCGCCGTACTCCAGCAGGTTGCGCACCAGCCACCACCCGGCCACGGCCAGCGCGGCAGCCGCCGATGTGCTGGTGAGGAGCATCAGCCGCCGCAGCCTGGCATTCCAGTTGCCGGGAGCCTGAAGAGCGCGGAAGAGCACCACCAGTGCGAAGGCCGGCACCAATGCCAGCATGGTGAGCTTGGCCAGCAAGCCGAGGCCGATGAGGGCCCCAGCTTTCAATAAGAAACGGTCGTACCCTAGTTCCCGGAGTCCACGCAACCATACGTAGAACGAAGCGGCACCGACGGCAAATAGTGCGGTATCGTTATTCGCGGAGGCGCTGCCGTAGGCAAAGACCGGGAGCAGCGCGCCACATACGGCGACTAGAAGTGCAAGCTCCGGTTTGCCTGGGGCCAACTGCCGCACGGCCGCCCAGATAAAGTAGATGGCAATCGCGCCGAACAAGGCAGCAGTCAATTTGCTGATATACAACACTGCCTCAGGATTGGTGGAGAAAGGCCATGCGAGCGCACCCGCGGCCAGATAGAAAAGTGGCGGCTGCATCGACTCGTAGCGGACGAGGTAGGCTCCTGAGGGTACGCCCAGGCTCCGGGCATAAGCGGCGACAGCGTCATTGGCGTATGGCGACATGGGCTGACCACTGGGGTCGGTGCGGAAATCGTAGTGAATCTGGGGCAGCCTGCCGAGCGTTGACACCTCCATGACCGCCATCAGGTGAGCCGTCTCGTCGGGTCCCCTCAGGGGAGGGGTGAGCAAGATCCACGCGAGGCTCACTACAAGGCTGAGCAGGGCCACCTGGAGCCCGGTCCTTGAGCGGAGACTTACAGTAGAGGTGCCGGACGCCGGGAGCGTTCGGGAATCACCGGCCAGGGCCTTGCTTTGTGCCATGATGTAATAATGCTACTCCGCGTAATCAGGGTGTGCAAGGCCGTGATGGTCCGGTATGGGTATGACTTTCGTACTATTTCTCGTTCTCGCGTGTTTTTGCATATTTAGTCAGGCATGCGGGGCAGTGTGACGGTGAAGGTGGTGCCCTCCTCGGGGATGCTGGTGACGCCGATGCTGCCGTGGTGGGCTTCAACTATCTGGCGGGTGATATAGAGGCCCATGCCCATGCCGCCGTATTTGGTGGGGGATGCGGCTCGCTCGAAGGGTCCGAATATGCGCTCCAGGTGCTCGGGCGCGATGCCGATGCCCTGGTCGCTCACGGTGAGGTGAGCCCGCGCTCCTTGCTCGTAGTCATCGGTTGTGACTGTGATCGCGATGGGGCGGCCCCGGCCATATTTCATCGCGTTGGTGAGCAGATTGACTACGACCTGCTCAATGCGTGCCGCGTCCCAATAGCCGTGCACCGGCCCATCGGCCTCCAACATTATCTGGCAACGGGCCTCGGCCAACTCGTCCCTGAACTGCTCGACGGTTTTGCGGACCAAGGCGGCCAGGTCTGCCTGCTGGGGCTCCAACTCCAGGCGGCCCGAGGTGATGCGGGAAATGTCGAGCAGGTTGCCCACCAGGTGGTCGAGGCGCTTGCTTTGATCTTCGGCGATGGTGAGCCGGCGGAGGAGGTAGTCAGCGGGCGGCATGCCCTGGCGCGTGCGCTGCCGGAGGAGATGCAGCGCGAGGCGGAGGGAGGTAAGAGGTGTTTTCAGCTCGTGGGAGGCGACGGTAAGGAACTCGTCGCGGGCTTTTACGGCCTCCTGCGTGGTCAGGTATAGCTGCACGTTGTCGACCGCCAGGGCAGTCCGCTGGGCGAGGTCGGTGGCGAGAGCCAGCGAGTTGGGGTCGTATTCGTGCCCGATGCCCGAGCGTATCAGGGTAATGGCACCGAGGGTGCGCTCGCGTCCCATGAGGGGCACGCAGATATAGGAGCGCACCTCCAGGGCTCGGAGGAGGGCCAGGTGCTCCTCATTGCGAGCAATGCCTGCCAGGTTCTCGTCTTTGACGTGGGGCTCGAACTCGAGTTCGCCGGTGCGGGCCACCGCGGGAATGCCCAATGCCCTGTCTGAGCCCTGCATTCTGTACTCCACGGGGTAGCGCTGGTCGAGGGTGAGCATCATGGCCTCTTTTGCCGGGTCGAGGTGCCTGGCGGCGAGGCGGCGCAGGGCCCCAAATTCGTCCAGCACGTGGATGGCGCAGCCGTCGGCGAGATAAGGGACTATATGGACGGCGAGGCCAGTGAGGGTGGACGCTTCGTCGAGGGAGCGCGCGAGGATGCGGCTTGCTTCAGCCAGGAAGGTGAGGTCCTGCCTGGCGGCCTGCTCGCGGCGCAAGGTCGCCTCTTTGGCTTCGTTGGCTGCGGCAAGCTCGGCGGTGCGGGCCAGCACCCGGGCCTCCAGGTCGGCATTGAGGGCCTGGATCTCCTCCTGGGCGCGTTTGCGCTCGGTTACGTCGTGGAGGGTAACGAGGCGACCGGAGTATTCGCCCACTACATCGGTGAGCGGGGCGATCTGGAACTCGAAATAGCGAGGGCCGGAGGCGGTTTGTCGGACTATTTCGGTTTGGACCTCCCGCACGTCGCTGAAGCGCTCGACCAGGTCGAGGTAGTCGCGGAGAACCTCTCTGGCCGCACGGCCGATGGCGCGGTTGTGCTGGACGCCTATGATTCGGCTGGCGGCCTTGTTCATATCCAGGATGCGGCCCTGAGTATCGAGGACGATGACCGCGTCGGTCATGCTGTCGAGCATGGCGTGGCGGGCGACGGGCACGAGGTCGAGCAAACGGAAGGAGAACAACGCCAGGGCGAGGGCCACGGCGGTGACCGTGGAGGCGAAAGGTGTGAGGTCGAGGCCGTGCAGCGGGCTGATCTTGGCGAGATAGAGGATGTTGGCTATCCAGGGCGCGAAGATGCCGACGAAAAGGGCCAGGCGCTGCCTGCGGTAGAACTGGCGGGCCTCGACCAGGCCGGTTAGCAGGAGAATACTGCCGGCCAGCACGCAGAGGTATGAGAAGGCGGTGTGCACCCAGAACCAGTTGCCGTATTGGATGAACATGACGGGGAACGGGCCGGCGGTATCGAGGGTAATGTTGCGCCAGATCAGGCCATGGGCCTCGTTGGTGAAGGCCAGGAGGAGGGTGGTGAGGGGGATGATACTGAGAGCTATCCAGGCGCGGGGTGTGAGCCATTTGTCGCGGCGGGTGTAGGTCGCCGCGAAGGCCAGCCAGATAATAGGACCGGTGGTGATACTTAGGTACTCGACCTTGGACCAGAAGATCTTGGAGGGGAGGTCGAAGCTATTTATTTCGAGGACATAGGTGAAAGCCCATTCCGCCGCGGCCAAGCAGAACCACATGAAGGCCGTGCCGCCGCGCACGTTGCGGTGCCGCGCGGCGTACAAGCCGAGTATCAGAGCGACAATACTGGACAGGATTAGCGGGATGCTGTAGGGAGTGCTTACCCAAGTTAGCATAGCATTCGGGCACAAGCATAGCGCTTGTGCTGATCAACTGCTCTATCGGAACGGCTGCCTGAGTAAGCCCCGCTGCAATGCTGGGATGACGGGTTGGATACCGTATGGGTGTGGCTTGTTTGAGAGAGAGCCTGGTTTATGATACTAGAGTTGAGCGGGAAGAACAAGGGGGGATCTTACCGGGCCGAATACTGCATGCCACCGAGGTGGCGCACCATCCCCTTTAGCTCCATCATGGTGAGGACGGCGGAGACGGTGGAGGCGGGGAGGCCGCTTTTGCCTGTTAGCTCGTCTATGTGCTGGGAGGAGTCCTGGAGGAAGTCGAGGAGCATGCGCTCTGTGGGGTCGGCGGGGAGGGAGCGGGCGGCCTCTATGTGCTCGGATACCATGTCCATTTGTAGTTCTTCGAGAATGTCGCGGGCCGAGGTGACGCACTTGGCCCCCTGCTTGAGGAGGTTGTTGGTGCCGTCGCTCATGCGGGATGTGATGGGGCCAGGAACCGCGAAGACGTCCCTTCCCTGGTCGAGGGCGAAGGTGACGGTGATGAGGGCACCGCTTTTCTCTCCGGCTTCTATGACGAGCACGCCCAGCGACATACCTGAGATTATTCTATTGCGGGGCGGGAAGTTCATGGCGTCGGGCTGGGTGCCCAGGGGGTACTCGGTGACCACCGCTCCAAGCCCGTCGCTTACGATGCGGTTGACTATGGCCTGGTTCTCGTAGGGGTAGATAACATCGAGGCCGGAGCCGAGGACGGCCACGGTGCGGCCGCCCGCGTCGAGGGCGGCTTTGTGGGCTATGGTGTCAATGCCTCTGGCGAGGCCCGAGATAATAGTGACCCCGCTCTCGGCCAGCCCTGACGACAGGCGGTTGGCGGCCTCGCGCCCGTATGAGGTGGCGCGGCGGGTGCCTACGACGCCAACCGCCCAATCGTCGGCCTCGGTTAGCTCGCCGAGCACGTAGAGCACGGCCGGGGCGTCGTCCACCTCTCGGAGGCGCTTGGGGTAGCCCTCGCTCTCCCAGGTGAGGGCTTTCGCGCCGAGCTTGTCCAGCCCCTCCAGTTCGGTGTCGAGGTTGGTGTTCTGCCGAGCGGTGCGGAGAGCCTCGGCAGTTTTGGGGTCGAGGCCGGCCATGAGGAGGTGGTCGAGAGGGGCGTTCCAGGCATCCTGAGCGGTGTCGAAGAAGGCAAGGAGGAGGCGCATGCGGGCGGGGCCGATGCCTAGCACCTTGCTGAGGACTATCCAGTAGGGTAGCTGGTCGGGGCCGGTCATGTGATTATTGTTTGGGTGGACAGTTGATCCAGCAAGGATTTGGCTTCGGTCAAATCGGCTATTGAGAAGCCTTCGGTGAATTTTGTGTAGGCATCGCTCAGGAGTTTGCGAGCCGGTTCAGGTTTGCCCTGCTCGCGCCATAACCGGCTCAACCTGAGGGCGGCTCGCAGCTCAAGCGTCGGGGCTTGCACCTCGAGCGCCACGTCCAGGCCGTCTTTATACCAGGACTCGGCTTCGGCCAGGTTGTCGCGAGACTGGGCGAGGAGTAAATCGCCTTTGAGCTCGTAGAACTCTGACGACATGGATTTCCTTGAGCTTTGATCCACAATTTCGATGGCTTCGGTGAGCAGATTGAATCCGTCAGCCGGTTGTCCCGCGAGGCCGCAGACCCCCGCCTGGAGATAGAGGAGTAAGGGCCAGAATACGGGAGGGGTTTTCAGTTCCTGGTAGGTGTTTATCGCTTGTTGGATCAGCGCCAGACCTTCCTCTGCTGAGCCCATGCCGGCCAGGGCCGCGCCGCGCAGGCAGGAGCCGACGGCACTCCAAATCTGAAACTCGTGTTCCTCTGCGACGTCGAGCACACCCTGCGCGCACGCGTGGGCGGATTCTGGCTCGCGCCTCCACATATGGAGTAAACCGGTATGAAACAGCGCGTAGGCCATGCTTGAGGGGTGCTTGAGCCTCCGGGAGAGGGCTATGGCGTCAAGTGCTCGCTTGAGGGCGCTGTCCGGAAAGCCAAGCATCCACAAGACCAGGGCGGACGTGTTGGAGCAGACTACACCTGGATTGTTGCCCAGCCGGAAGCGACGCGAGCCGTGCTGTTCCGGATCGTAAGCTTCAATCCCCTTGTTGAGATGATCCAGACCCAGCTTGAGCTCGTTGATGAAGGCCAGGTTAGCTCCAAGCACCAGGTGTCCCTCGACGCGCATACTCGCGTCATCGTGGCGCTCGCCGAGATTCAGGATCTGCTCTCCTATTCGAGCTCCTTTCTCGAAGTCGGCCCGGTAGATATAAAAGCTGGCAAGGCCACGCAGGACCGGAAGCAACTGGGGTATCTCTCCCTGCCCCTCGAAGAGTTGCAGGGCACGCGTGTAGGTTGCCTCGACCCGTTGGGTATAGCCTTCGAGGGCCAGCAGCGCCCTGGCAAGGCTGGTCTGTAGGGTTATCTGCTCGGTGACACGCTCCGGCGTGGAGGGGGCAGAAGCAAGCACGTTCAGCAAGTCGTTGGTGATAGAAACCGTGGCGTGATACCAGCCCAGCATGTCGTAGAGGAGCCACAGGCTGTGGGTGAATTTG
>JBJMMB010000103.1:0-2062 GCA_045805005.1 Chloroflexia bacterium | reverse complement strand
TGGCGGAGAACGGGGCCAACGGTATCTACAAGAGCACCGTGCCCGCCTCCGGCTGCCCCGCCTCCTGGACCCTCTCCAGCCGCCCGGACAACGGCTGGCCCACCGGCACCGGTAGTGGTACCCCCGTCTACCAGACCGGCGGCGACACCCTGGGCCGCATTGACCTGGCCATGGCCCCGAGCGACCCCAACTATATCTATGCGCAGGTGCAGGCCATCCTGCCCGGCGGGGGCTCGCAACGCGGGGGTCTCCTCGGCGTATGGCGCACTACCGACGGCGGCGGCACCTGGCAGCAGCGCTCAAATGTGAGCGGCCTCACAGGCTGCGACCACGATTACAACCAGAACTGGTACGATCAGGGCATGGCTGTGGACCCCAACAACCCTGAGACCCTGTTTTTGGACGGTGTTGACATTTTCAGATCTACCAATGGCGGTACCACGTTCACCGACATGACCTGCGGCTATGCAGGCGGCAATCAAGTACACGTCGACCAGCATGCCCTAGCTTACCTGCCGGGGTCTTCGACCACGCTGATGGCGGGCAGCGACGGTGGGTCTTATGTCACGGTGAATGCCAACGGGGGCACGCCCTCCTGGAGCCAACTTAACGACTCGCTCAACACCATCGAGTTTTACTCCGGGGACATCACCGGCAATTTCGCCTCCTCCTCCGCGCCTGGCGTGAATGCCGGGGCCCAGGACAACGGCTCGGCGGTGTACGTTTGGACCGCCCCCGCCACCCCCGGCCCCGCCATGTGGCAGCTCCGTAAGGGCGGCGACGGCATGTTCGCCCGCATCGAGCCTGTGCTGGGCCAGCGTTGGTATCAGGAGAGTCAGAACGGCAACCTCGCCGTGTCCACCTCCGGCCCCCTCGGCGGTCTCAGCGCGGCCACTGGCGGCTGGACCGGCGACACACTCAGCTTCGTTTTCCCTTACGAAATATATAAGTACGACTGTCCTCCCACCGGTTGCACCCACATGATCGCGGGCAGCAACCGCGTGTGGGAGACCGTCCAGGGCGCCGTGCCCGCCAGCAGTTGGTACGCCAACAGCCCCAACCTCACCAAGGTCACGCTGGCCGACCGCTCGTTCATTAACCAGTTGAGCTACTCGGTGGCCCTCTCGACCACGGCCATCGTGGGCACCAACGATGGCAACGTGCAGTACGGCTTCGGCCTCGGCCAGGGCACGGCCAACACCGCCACCTGGGTCAACGTCACGGGCGGCAACAGCGTCCTCCCCAACCGCCCCGTGCTCGATGTCGCCACCGACCCGGTGAATCCGCTGGTGGGCTACGCGGCGCTGGGTGGGTTCGACCAGAACACCCCCTCCACCACGGGCCACGTCTACCAGGTGACCTGCACGGCCAACTGCGCCGGCTTCACCTGGGTCAACAAGAGCGGTAACCTGCCCAACATCCCCATCGACTCGATCATCGCCAACCCTCTCTACCCGCAGCAGGTGTTCGCGGGCAGCGACTGGGGCGTCTATTACACCGACAACGTCAATGTGGCTTCGCCGGTGTGGATCAAGTTCAACGCGGGCATGCCCAACGCCATGATCTGGGACATGGCTATAGACAGGGGCTTCACCACCCTCGCCGCCTTCACAAGGGGCCGGGGAGCCTACGCATGGCCGCTCCCCGCCGGGCCGGTCGGTGGACCCACCCCCACCCCCACCAACACGCCGACAAACACGCCCATCGGAAACACCCCCACCAATACGCCCACGAACACTAACACCCCTGTAGGGAACACACCCACCAACACACCGACAAACACCCCGGTTGGCAGCACGCCCACGAATACGCCCGAGGGCGGCTCCCCCACTGCCACCGCTACCCCGTGCAGTATCACCTTCACCGACGTGCTACCCACCGACTACTTCTACGTGCCCGTCACCTACCTCTACTGCCACGGAGCCATCTCGGGCTACGCCGATAACACCTTCCGCCCAGGCAACCTCACCACCAGGGGCCAGTTATCCAAGATTGTGGTCCTGGCGGAGGGTTGGGCCATCTACACCCCTCCCACTCCTACTTTCCGTGACGTGGACACGTC